>NZ_JBJTND010000077.1:0-21820 GCF_046073885.1 Flavobacterium sp. | reverse complement strand
CAGGAAACTACTGATGCTGCCTATACCAAAGCTACTAATTTTGAAATGGAAGCTAATGGTAAAGATTTCGCTGTAGTAGCGAAAGCAGCTAAATTGACAGTTAATCCGGCGGTAAAGGCAAAACCAATGGACGAAGAGTTTGGCAGCGTAGGAAATCAAAGACAAATTATCAAATGGGCTTACACCGATGGAACTAACGTAGGTGATGTAAAACGTTTCGAAATTGTTAACGTTGGAAATGTAATTGCTCGTTTGAAAAAAATTAATGAAAAAGGATTAATGACTGTAGAAGATGCTAAACCATCTGTAGAAGGCATTATCAAAAACAAAAAGAAAGCTGAAAAAATCATTGCTAAAATGAAAGGTAGCTCTTTAGAAGCTATTGCTAAAGCAAATGCTACTACTGTTCAAAATGCGCCAGCTGCATCTGTAGAAAATTCAGTTTTAGCAAATGTTGGTGCTGAGCCTAAAGTTATTGGTGCAGCTTTTGGAACTCCGGCGAATAAAGTATCTGCTCCGGTAGAAGGAAATTCAGGAGTATATGTGGTAAAAACTAAAGCAGTTACTAAAGCGCCTAAATTGCCTAAGTACGATGATTATGTCGCTAAAATAAAAGCTGCTAATGCTCAAGCTGCAGGAAGAGTTTTCCCAGCAATGAAAAATGATGCAGAAATTGAAGATAATAGATTAGAATTTTATTAGTAGATAAAGGTTAATTTAAACTAAAATATTCTTTTAGATACCCCAAAAAAGTGCACTCTTTTTTGGGGTATTTTTATTTGATTACTGCCTGTGATTCCCAATTCGTTGTCAATTTTTCTTACCTTAGCTGAAAAATTGTCAGTTTTATGCTGTTGGCATAATTTCTGAATAATAGAAATCAATCTTAATAATTTTAATAACTAAAAAATAGTAATTATGGCACTAAACATTAAACCACTTTCAGATCGTGTAATTGTGGAACCAGCAGCAGCCGAAACTCAAACTGCTTCCGGAATTATTATTCCTGATACTGCAAAAGAAAAGCCTCAAAAAGGGACTGTTCTTGCAGTTGGAAACGGTAAAAAAGACGAGCCAATGACCGTTAAGATTGGCGATACCGTTCTTTATAGTAAATATGCTGGAACCGAATTAAAATTAGATGGTAAAGATTATCTTATCATGAGAGAAGATGATATTCTCGCAATTATTTAAAAGTACGAGGTACAAAATTTAATTTAATACGTATTACGATTTTTAATAATTAAAAAAATATAACAAAATGGCAAAAGATATAAAATTTGATATTGAAGCACGCGATGGATTAAAACGCGGAGTTGATGCATTAGCAAATGCAGTAAAAGTAACATTAGGTCCTAAAGGTAGAAATGTAATTATTGGAAAATCATTCGGAGGCCCAAATGTTACTAAAGATGGTGTTACTGTTGCAAAAGAAATTGAATTAAAAGACCCATTAGAAAACATGGGTGCTCAAATGGTTAAAGAGGTAGCATCTAAAACTAATGATTTGGCTGGTGACGGAACTACAACTGCAACGGTATTAGCACAAGCAATTGTTAAAGAAGGATTGAAAAACGTAGCTGCAGGAGCAAATCCAATGGATTTAAAACGTGGTATTGATAAAGCCGTTGAAACCATCGTTGCAGAATTAGGTAAGCAAGCTCAAGTGGTTGGTAGCGATTCTGAAAAAATTAAACAAATTGCATCTATTTCAGCTAATAATGATGAAGTGATTGGGGAATTAATTGCCACCGCTTTTGGTAAAGTTGGTAAAGAAGGAGTTATCACTGTTGAAGAAGCTAAAGGTACAGATACTTATGTAGATGTTGTAGAAGGAATGCAATTTGACCGTGGTTATTTATCACCTTATTTTGTTACCAATCCAGAAAAAATGAATGTAGAATTAGACAATCCTTACATTCTTTTATACGATAAAAAAGTATCTTCTCTTAAAGAATTATTACCAGTATTAGAGCCAGTGGCACAATCGGGAAAACCATTATTAATTATTGCTGAAGATGTTGATGGAGAAGCATTATCTACTTTAGTAGTAAATAAATTAAGAGGTGCTCTAAAAATTGCTGCCGTGAAAGCGCCAGGATTTGGAGATAGAAGAAAAGCAATGTTGGAAGATATTGCAATCTTAACAGGTGGTACTGTAATTTCTGAAGAAAGTGGATATACATTAGAAAATGCTACTTTAGAAATGCTGGGAACTGCAGAAAAAATCACTATAGATAAGGACAACTCTACAATTGTAAATGGAGCAGGAAATGCTGATTTAATTAAAAATAGAGTGAATCAAATTAAAGGTCAGATGGAAACTACAACCTCTGATTATGATAAAGAAAAATTACAAGAGCGTTTGGCTAAATTAGCTGGAGGTGTTGCAGTACTTTATGTTTGTGCAGCATCGGAAGTTGAAATGAAAGAGAAAAAAGACCGTGTAGATGATGCGTTACATGCAACTCGTGCAGCGGTTGAAAAAGGAATTGTTGCAGGTGGAGGAGTAGCACTATTAAGAGCTAAGTCTTCCTTAACTTCAATTAAAGCGGATAATGCTGATGAAGCAACCGGAATTCAAATTGTTTTACGCGCGGTTGAAGCACCTTTAAGAACTATTGTTGAAAATGCTGGTTTAGAAGGTTCTGTAGTAGTTGCAAAAGTATCAGAAGGGAAAGATAACTTTGGTTACAATGCAAAAACAGACGAGTATGTAGACATGCTAAAAGCTGGAATTATCGATCCTAAAAAAGTAACTCGTGTGGCGTTAGAGAATGCAGCATCTGTTTCGGGGATGATTCTTACAACCGAGTGTGCTTTAGTAGAAATTAAAGAAGAAAGTGCTGGTGGAGCGATGCCTATGGGCGGAGGAATGCCAGGAATGATGTAATAATTATCATCAAACATAAAAAAAACCGCTTCAATCGAAGCGGTTTTTTTATTATTCAATATGTGCTTTCTTTTTAAATATCTTCCAAAGAACGGGCACCGTAGTAACAGCAATGATTCCAATTACAATGAATTCAATATAGTGTTTTAAATCGATACCTAGATTATTTTTACAGAACTCGTATAAATAATGACCTGAAAAAACTATCGTGAAAGACCATAATATAGAGCCAAGAATATTATAAAACATAAAACGTTTTTTGTCCATTTCTACAATTCCGGCAACTACTGGTGCAAATGTTCTTACTATAGGTAAAAATCGTGCAAATACCACCGCTTTACTTCCATGTTTATCAAAAAACTCTTTAGATTGATACAAGTATTTCTTTTTAAAGAATATATTGTCTTCCTTTTTAAATAAATAACTACCTGATTTAGCTCCAAACCAATATCCTGTAATGTTGCCCGAAATCCCCATTAAGGAAATAAATGCGGCCAATAAAGTAACATTTAAAAATTCACTGCCTAAAGAAATTTTTTCCATTAACAATTCACTGTAGATACCACATAAAAACAGCAAACTATCTCCCGGTAAGAAAAATCCAATTAATAACCCGGTTTCAGCAAACACTATAGCCAAAACCACATACAAGCCTATAGCAATTCCGCTTACTTCAAGTTTGATGTAAAATTCAGGATTAAATAGTTGTTTCCAATCAAAATGTGTCATAATTGATTTTGGTGTTATGATTTTTACCGAAATGCTTTACTATCTCGGGTGTGAAAGTAAATATAATTACGCTTTCCCGCAATTTATTAATTAGTTATTTTCGTTCGTATTGGCAGCATCCATGCAAATTTGAATATTCTTCATCGGTTGCTTTTACATCATCAGTATCATGGCCAACTTTAGCCACTGCTTTTTTTACATCCAAAAGAGTTGTTTTTTCTTCGTTTAATATCAAATTCAATTGGTGTGTGTCAACATTCCAAATAGCATATTTTACTCCCGAAACAGAGAAGGCTGCCTTTTCAATTCTTTTTTTGCACAATTCACAATTTCCGTTTACCTCAATGGTGTATTTGGCATTTTTATTTTTTTGTTCTTGCGCTTTCGCCGAAATTGTTACCATTAGTAACAATATTCCAAATAGAATATTTTTCATTTTAGTAGTGATTATTAAATTTTTATTTAATTATTATTTATAGCGTAATTTATATTATTTTAAATCGTAATCCGGCATAATACATGGCTCCAAAAATAGGTGCAAATATAATTGAAGCGTCAAAAGTTGGACCAAAAGGGTTGCTTGCGCCCAAAATAGCTTTATCTTGACGGTAATTGCCAATATTCTCTCCGCCTATATACATTTCAAATGTGCTAGAAAATGTTCTTGTAATTTGAGCATTCATCACGGTAAATGCGCCAGCTAAATCAGGTAATCTATCGGCAATTGCATTAGTTGATGTAGTTGGTAATTGTTGAGATCCCAGCCAATTCAAGGTGTAATCAAATTTCCACTGCTTTCCTTTTTCTTTAATATGTGTTGCATATTCTAAATTACCAAAGAAACGATGTTTGGCTTGCAATGGTCTTTGAAAACTTCCAGATAGATAATCGGTAGAAATATCATAGTATTTATAGGCCGTTCTAATATTTAGATGTTTTATTAACTCAATGTTGAAATCGATTTGCAAACTATTAGCAAATGACTTTCCTATTAAATTATAAATTAAAACTTGTTGTGAACTTTGCATGACATCTACAACGGCTTGATTTTGAAAATCGGTACGATAAAAATCAATTGTGGCATCTGCTGTTTTACCGAAAAGTTTGAAATTTTGTGTAAAACTAAAACCGTAATTCCAAGCAATTTCCGGATTCAATCCATAAATTTTCCCATTGGTATCCAATATCGAAAAGGTTCTAGAGCTTGCAAACAAATTCTGATTTTCTGCAAAAATATTGGCTGCTCGTTTTCCTCTTCCAGCAGAAAATCGAAGAACTCCGTTCTCCCATGGATTGTATCTAAGATGAAGCCTCGGAGTAAAAAATACGCCCAATCGATTGTGATAATCCAATCTTCCGCCAAGGATAAAACTAAATTTATCATTGTTGTCATAGGTATACTCAAAGAAGCTTCCAACCGAATTATCGGTTCTTCCTACATCGTTTTGATTCACAAATTCGGCATATTTATCATAAGTAAAATTCAAACCTGCAGCAAACTTGTGCATGGTGTTATTAATAATCGAATTGAAAATTAAGTTCGAATAATAACTTTGCTGCTTAATAGCATATTGATTCAAACCAAAATAAGAGTCCTGATTGTGATTGCTAAAGGCATTTTGAAATCCAATACTTTGGTAAGGCATATCTTTAAATACATACCCCACTTTTGAACTAAAATCGAATCGGTTAGTATTAATTTCAGATCCCCAATAATTGGTTGTGAGTTTGTCTCGGTTATTATCAAATTCCAATTGACCTGTTTGTTTTTCGTCTTTCATATATCTGAAATTGATAAACGATACCCAACCGGTTTCTGGATTGGAATACTGCCAACGGTTAACCATATTGATTTGCTTTCCTAATGGATTGTCTAAAAATCCATCGTTGTTCATGTCGTTTTTGGCAACGCGAGTATTTCCGTGAATATAAAAACTGGTAGCCCATTTATCGGAAACTTTTTTGTTAAAATGGGTATTCAATTCATATCTAGAATCGGTGGCGCCATAAGCATTCAAGAAAAACGGAATATCTTTCATGGGTTTAATCAACTCAGTGTTGATTTGTCCCGAAATACTTTCGAAACCATTTACAACACTTCCGGCACCCTTTGTAATTTGGATACTTTCTACCCAAGTTCCTGGTGTAAATGATAATCCGTAGGCTTGGGAAGCACCTCGAACAGAAGGAATGTTTTCTTCTGTAATCATAAGATAAGGCGAAGTCAATCCAAGCATTTTAATTTGCTTCGTGCCTGTTAATGCATCTGCAAAATTCACATCAATAGACGGATTTGTTTCAAAACTTTCAGCTAAATTACAGCAAGCCGCTTTAAGCAATTCTTTACTGCTTACCATATATGTATTAGATGTGGTGGTAAGCGATTTTCGTATTCCCTTTTTTTCGCCTTCTATTTTAACGTCTTCCAATTTTTTTTGGGAAAAACTCAAAATAGAAACGAATAACAATAGGAATAATGTTATTTTTTTCATGATTTAGATGATACTAGTTATAAAATGTTTCAAACAATTATAAGCAGTATAATCAGGAATAAAAGGTATATTGGCTGTACAAGAGGTAGAGCGGCGGTGCATTTGCATCGCAATAATAAGAGGATGATTCTTTTGGTTGGAAATATAATTCATCTGAATAATTTCCAGTTTTCCATTCGTTAGATACCAATTCGTATTCGGCATCTATAGAAATGGTTTTTACATGAACTTGTGCCGACTTTTCGGTGGATTTAATAATTTTGTTTTTACAACATTTAGAACTTTTTTCAACCACACCACAACAATCCTCTTCAACTTCATGAGAGTTGGTTGCTGTATTTAAAGTAACTGATGCAATTTCGTCGTCACAATAATGCACATTAAAAGACAATCCCATATTGGAGGCCAATAGGAAAAGCACTAAAAACAGATTAATGTATCTTTTAAATTTCATGTTGCAAAGTTAATTAAATCCAAAATACTTGATTTAAATATTTGTTAAAAGATTACAATTCAAATTCTTGTCCCATTAATGGAATCAAACAATCCCAGCCGTATTTTTCATTAATTTTAATTCGAAGTTCATCTGCCGGGGCATTTTCTCCGTGCACGATAAAGATTTTTTTGGGTTTATTTTCAATTTCTGAAAGCCAATTCAATAAATCATTTTGGTCTCCATGCGCCGATAAACCTTCAATTTCAACGACAGTTGCTTTTACATCATAATATTTTCCTCTAATTTTAATGTCTTTGGCTCCTTCCAATAGTTTTCTGCCACGGGTGCCCTCGGCTTGATATCCTACAATAATTATTGTAGTTTCAGGCAAACTAATATAGCGTTCCAAATAACTTAATACTCTACCACCAGTTATCATTCCGCTTGCGGCAATAACAACTTTTGGATTTTTATTAAAGATATAATTGATGGTGTCTTGGTAGTTGGAAACCATATTAAACATTGCACACATCCCTTCACATTCAGAATCGGAGAGCTTGTGCCACTTTTTATTATTTCGAAATATTTCCAAGACGCTAATTCCCATTGGAGTGTCAATGATGTAAGGGATATCCGGAATACGATCTTCTACTTTTAATTGCCATAGCAAATACATTAGCGTTTGTGCACGTTCCACTGCAAAACTCGGAATGATGATAGTCCCCCCTTTGGAATAGGCATTATTTACATAGGTTTCCAAAAGCAGTTTTACCTCTTCTTTTGGGTGGATTCGGTTCCCGTAGGTACTTTCTATAAATACATATTCGGCATTTTTGGGTTTGGTTGGTGGATACATTAGAACATCGTTATCCCTGCCAATATCTCCCGAAAAAACTAAAGTTTTACCTTCTAAAGTTAAAGCTAACGTACAAGCGCCTAGTATGTGACCAGCATTTGTGAAAACAGCCGAAATTTCTGCATCCAAATTGATGCTTTCATTTTCATTCACCACTCTAAAATGCGGAAATACTTCTTCTGCTTGGGCAACTGTATATAGAGGTTCTGCTTTTTCATGTTTGGAATAGTTGCCTTCGTTGGCATGATTAGCTTCTTCTTCCTGAATTTTTGCACTATCCAAAAGAATTAGTTTGGCAATATCTTTTGTCGGACTTGTGCAAAATATCTTACCGTCAAACCCTTGATTTACCAATCTTGGAAGCCATCCGCAATGATCCAAATGCCCATGGGTGAGCAATACATAATCAATAGATGATGGCAAAACAGGAAGTGGTTCCCAGTTAAGCTCTCGCAAAGGTTTGATGCCTTGAAATTGTCCGCAATCAATTAAAATTCGAACTCCGTTGCTTTCAATTATTGTTTTGGATCCGGTTACGGTTCCTGCTCCGCCAAAAAATTTAACTTTCATGATTTAAGTATTTACATAGTTCGGTAACTTCTTTTAGAACATTTTTAATTCTGTTTGGGGATAAGCCTATGCGTTCTAAACTTTCAATATTATTAATCAACTCACTAGCTAGGATGATATCCATTACAAGTAATTTGTCTTTTTCAGCAAGTGTTAAGGTGGTAAGGCAGGTTACTGGATAGAGTTTATTGGAGTCTATTTTATGTCTTAAATTTCCTTTTTTTGGATAATCCCAACTGAGCATATTCAATTGCGAACAAATTCCAAAAGCAATGGCATCACTGCTAAATCGGTTATTAGTCACAATCCAGCAGTTAGAAATTTTATCGGTATTGGTGAAAATAGTTTGTTTTCGATCTTTCAAATCATTGAAACGCGAAAGAATGTACATCGGAATTTTCACATCGGTAATAACATCTCTGCTAGCATGAAATTTGCATTCGATTATTGAAATAACATCGTCTTTTTTTAATGCCACATCAATTTCATGCGAAACACATTTACCTTCAAGTGTCATGTTGGTAATGGTTTTATAACCTTCCAAAGTGAATAGGCGGGCAACATATTTTTCAAAATAAAAACCAGCCGGACCCAGCATTTGAATGGCAGCTCGAAGATTGTATTGCGCCGCATGTGAATTGGATTCTTTTTTCAACAGTCCAAATGCCAATTTGTAGATTTGTTTTGTTGTAATTCCATTGTAAATCTGACTCTGAATAGTGACCAATATTCGATCTACTACCAATGGTGTTGCCCCCGATTTTAATAACGATTTTTTAAGTTTCTCGGGTTCAAAATCTACGACCGATCCAGAAAATTTAACTACTTTCATATTGTGCGTATTTATCTCTAATAAAGATACGCAATAAAAGAGCTACTTGTTTTTTTTCTGGTAATAAAATGCAGGAATAAACAGAATTAATAAAACAGGTTGGATGATGAATCTTCTAATGTAAAACAGATTCATTTTGTTGGTTTCTCCAAATTTTAATAAAATGAAAAAGAAAGTCACCATAAGAATTATCCCAAAAACAGAATAAAGAAAAATTGAAAATTTAACCACTTTGGTATCGTTAAAAATCAATTTTAATATCCCAATTGAAATGATGGAGTTTAAGTAAAATCGGAAACCCAAGCTAAAAAATAACCGAATCACATTCAGTTTTGGCAAGGGCATTTGCATGTAATTTCTTTTGAAATAAGCCAGCAACGGATCGTAAAAAAGGGTGTTTTCAAAAGCTCTAATAGCAACTAGTAAAGCCAATAGAATTAGTATATAGAATACGGTCGTTTTATTTTGCAGCAGGTTTTTCAGCATAAAAAGAGTATTTGTTAACCCAAATTACCCAAAGTAAAAATACCACTCCGTAAATAACTAAAGGGAATATCAGATCATGAAAAAGCGAATCGTATTTGGGGAATTTATCTAAAGCCACACACAGCAAAGCAATCCGTGTTACATTCATAACATGAATGAGGACGCTTCCGCAAATAATATACAGGACGGTGGGCTTGAGTTTTCCGGTAAACGCAATGATAAAACTTACAAAAAGAATTATGATGCTTAGTGCGTTGCAGCCTTCAATAATGCGTGCGGCCCATTTGCCTTTATAATACAATTTTACGCTGGCTTCTTTAAAATTGCTTTCAGTGTAAGAATTAGTGTCAAAAATTGAAAGTACTTTTTGCGATTGTTGGGCAACCACTTTAGTAAAACCATCGACTTCCATTTTGGCTACATCAAATTGATTTAAATAACTTTGATATATAAAAGTCAACACCAAATAGCTTGCGGCAAATTTGGCAAGAAATAATAGAAACGGTTTAAATTGAATGAGGTATTCTTTCAAAATTGAATTTTAACAAATTTTAGGTAAAAGTAAGAAATTGCAATGGTTACTTTTGTAAAAAATAATAAAAGATGGATTTTGAAGTATTAAAACCTAAAGTAGCTCAGATATTGGGTCAAGAGGAGATGGATAGAGATTTAAAATTGAAAAATTTATGTCAGTTTTTGTCCGATTCGGTTTCCTATTATAATTGGGTTGGATTTTATTTTGCCAATCATGAAACTAAAACCTTGCATTTAGGATCGTATGTTGGGGCAGAAACCGATCATACGGTTATTCCGTTTGGAAAAGGAATTTGTGGCCAAGTGGCCGAATCGAATGCCAATTTTGTCGTTCCCGATGTATCTGCGCAAGACAATTATATTGCTTGTAGCTTCACCGTGAAATCGGAAATCGTGGTTCCTTTATTTGTAAACGGAGTGAATATTGGACAAATAGATATCGATTCTCATGTGATTGATCCATTTACCGAAAACGACGAACGATTTTTAGAATATGTAAATCAGGAGGTTGCAAAATTGTTTTAATTAGGTTGGAAGTTGGGTGTAGCAAGTAAAAAACACGCAACAAACCATTTAATTTCCTTGTATCTTCAAAAATAAAGTGTACATTTGCACCCGAATAGAGAAAATCTTTATTCATACATAATAATCATTTAAATAATATTGGAATGTATTTAACTAAAGAAACAAAAGCTGAAATCTTCGCTAAACACGGAGGAAAAGCAGAGAACACAGGTTCTACAGAAGGGCAAATCGCTCTTTTCACATTTAGAATTTCACACTTAACAGAGCACTTGAAAAAAAATCGTCACGATTACAACACAGAGCGTTCGTTAGTACTTTTAGTAGGTAAAAGAAGAAGTCTTTTAGATTACTTAAAGAAAAAAGATATCAATAGATATCGTGAGATTATTAAAGAATTAGGTATTAGAAAATAATACATATATAAAGAGGTGCCTGCGCGCCTCTTTTTGTTTTTAAAATAAATAAGAAAGTTTCGGTTTTTCATTGGGTTATCACAACTACTACAACAACACAACTAACCTAATTGTATTAACGAATTAAATTTTTATGATTCCAAAAGTAACCCAAGAAACAATCGATTTAGGTGATGGAAGAGCTATCACAATCGAAACAGGTAAATTAGCAAAACAAGCAGATGGTTCTGTTGTTGTAAGATGCGGTGATTGTATGCTTTTAGCTACAGCTGTATCAGCAAGAACATCAAATCCAGGTGTTGACTTTTTACCATTAACGGTAGATTACCGTGAAAAATTTGCAGCTGCAGGAAGATTTCCTGGAGGATTTTTCAAAAGAGAAGCACGTCCAAGTGACAGCGAAGTATTAACCATGCGTCTTGTAGACCGTGTATTGCGTCCGCTTTTTCCAGATGATTATCACGCAGAAACCCAAGTAATGATTCAGTTAATGTCTCACGACGAAAATGTAATGCCAGATGCTTTAGCAGGTCTTGCAGCATCAGCAGCATTAGCAGTATCAGACATTCCTTTTTATAACTTAATTTCTGAAGTTCGTGTAGCACGAATTGACGGAAAATTAGTAATCAACCCAAGCAGAGCAGAATTAGAAAATTCGGACATCGATATGATGATCGGAGCTTCTTTAGATTCGGTTGCGATGGTTGAAGGAGAGATGAAAGAAATTTCGGAAGCAGAAATGGTAGAGGCTATCAAATTTGCTCACGAAGCGATCAAAACTCAAATTTTAGCTCAACAACGTCTTCGCGAAGCAGTTGGTTCTCCAGCTTACAGAACTTATGAAGGTGAAGTAGAAGACGAAGCAGTTTACAAAAGAGTAAAAGCAGCGGCTTACGATAAATGTTATGCAATTGCTCAAGAAGCTTCAGGAAAAAGTGAAAGAAGCGAAAAATTTGCTGCAGTGAAAGACGAATGCAAAGCTTTATTTACTGAAGAAGAATATGCTGAAAATGCAGATTTAGCTGGATTAGTAGGTAAGTATTTTTACAAAACCAATAAAGAAGCGGTTCGTAATGTAATTCTTGAAAAAGGGTTGCGTCTTGACGGAAGAAAAACAACCGAAATCAGACCAATTTGGTGTGAAACAGATTACCTTCCATCAGTTCACGGATCTTCATTGTTTACTCGTGGTGAAACTCAAGCTTTAGCTACAGTAACTTTAGGAACTTCAAGAGAAGCAAATCAAATTGATTCGCCTTCAGAACAAGGAGAAGAAAAATTCTACTTACACTATAATTTCCCACCATTTTCTACAGGAGAAGCTAAACCTTTAAGAGGAACTTCAAGAAGAGAAGTTGGACACGGAAACTTAGCACAACGTGCTTTAAAAAATATGATTCCTACAGATTGTCCTTACACAATTCGTATCGTTTCAGAAGTATTAGAATCTAATGGTTCTTCTTCTATGGCAACGGTTTGTGCTGGAACAATGGCGTTAATGGATGCTGGAGTTCAAATGGTAAAACCAGTTTCTGGTATTGCTATGGGATTAATCACAGACGGAGAAAAATTTGCGGTATTATCTGATATCTTAGGAGATGAAGATCACTTAGGAGATATGGATTTTAAAGTAACCGGAACAAAAGACGGAATTACTGCTTGCCAAATGGATATCAAAATCGAAGGATTGCGTTATGACATTATGGAACAAGCATTAGGTCAGGCACGTGATGGAAGAATGCACATTTTAGGTAAACTTACCGAAACTATTGCTACTCCAAGAGCAGATGTTAAAAAACATGCTCCAAAAATCATCATGAGAACTATTCCTGGAAACTTTATTGGTGCCTTAATTGGTCCTGGTGGAAAAGTAATTCAAGAATTACAAAAAGCAACTGGAACTACCATTGTAATCAACGAAGTGGATGAGCAAGGTGTAGTTGAAATCCTTGGAACTGATCCAGACGGAATTGCAACAGTATTGGCTAAAATTGATTCGATTATATTCAAGCCAGTTGTAGGTGAAGCCTATGAAGTGAAAGTAATTAAAATGCTTGATTTTGGTGCTGTAGTAGAATATACTGCTGCTCCAGGAAATGAAGTGTTACTTCATGTATCTGAATTGGCTTGGGAGCGTACAGAAAATGTTACCGATGTTGTAAACATGGGTGATGTGTTTATGGTGAAATACTTAGGTATTGATCCTAAAACAAGAAAAGAAAAAGTGTCTAAAAAAGCACTTGTACCAAGACCTCCAAGAGAAGAAAATAAAGCTCCAAAAGCAGAATAATTACTTCTTATATAAATAAAAAAGCCCCAACAACTGTTGGGGCTTTTTTTATAACATAATCTTTTACGATTTAATTCCTTTTTTTAATTTCGAATTCAACTCTTTTTTTGCAGCCGTTGGTTGTAAATCATCTAAAACATGAATGGCTTCCTCAATGTAAATGTCTTTCGCCAAACTCTCATGCCATCTGTTTCTTTTTTCTTTTAAGGTGGCATCCGTTGCAATTTGCGCTTCTTCATAAGGCAACGACTTAAATTTTAAGTTGTTGTTGTAATCTTCAATTGACTTAAATTTTTTATTGCTTTCTTCCAATTGCTTTTGCTCTTGTTTGAATTTATCAATTTGCAAGCTGTATACATCTTCTTTACTGCGCTCCTCACGCCACTTTGCACTTTCGTCAATTAATTTCATTTGCGGATTGGCTTCCAATCGTTTTTTGCTGTTGGCAATGGCTAAGTCTAAATTAAGTTGCTTGTTCCAAAGTGAATAATCGGCAGCATCAATTTTATCCCAAGGCATGGCATTATCTTCATCGCGTTCACCCATTTTTAAATAAGCATAACTATCCGGCATTACGATGTCGCTTTTTACACCTTCTAGTTGCGTTGAACCACCATTAATTCTGTAGAATTTTTGTGTAGTGGTTTTAAGCGCTCCCAAATCGCCAAAGGTACTTCCTCGAACAAATTGGTTCAGGTCGATTACATTTTGAACCGTTCCTTTTCCATAAGTTTGTTTGCTTCCTATAATCACGGCGCGTTTGTAATCTTGCATTGCTGCTGCTAATATCTCCGAAGCCGAAGCTGAAAATTCATTAGTCATGATTACAAGAGGGCCATCCCATTCTACTTTTGGATCTTTGTCATAAAGCACTTCTTTTTTTCCAGCAGCCGATTTAATTTGAACAATCGGACCTTTTTCAATAAATAATCCTCCAATATCAACTACCGTTTTTAAAGAGCCACCGCCATTGTCTCGCACATCCATAACAATACCTTTTACGCCAGCATTTTTCAATCGCTCTACTTCAATCGCAATATCTTTTCCGGCATCTCGGCTGTCTTTATTTTCAAAATCAATATAAAATTTAGGCAGGTAGATGATTCCGTATTTCAATCCATTTTTTTCAACAATACTCGATTTAGCATAGGTTTCTTCAATTTCAACTTCATCTCTAATAATTGAAATTACTTTAATAGAACCATCTTGCTTTTTTACCGTCAATCGAACTTCGGTTCCCTTAGGTCCCTTAATTTTTTTAACCACATCGTCTATTCGCATGCCCACAACATCCACAGGTTCATTATCTCCTTGGGCTACTTTTAATACCAAGTCACCCGCTTCAAGTTCTTTTTGTTTCCATGCTGGCCCACCAGATATTAACTCGGTGATTTCGGTATAATCGCTTTTCTTTTGTAATCTGGCGCCAATTCCTTCAAGCTTTCCACTCATGCTCACATCAAATTTCTCTTTTTCATCTGCAGGAAAATACGCCGTATGCGGATCAAAGCGCGTAGCAATAATATTTAAGAAGATTCCAAACCAGTCTTCTTTATCCAAATCTTTAATGAAAGTAAAAGTATCGTCCAAAGATTTTTCGGCACTTACTCTAGTTTGTTTTTCCATTTCTTCATATGTTTTTGGAGTAATGGTGTCTTTTTTGGCAAGGCTTTCAATGAATTTGGCTTCGGCTTCTTTATTTAAATTAGCGCCTTGTTTTTTTCTGTAATCGGCTAATTTTTCTTCGGGAGTTTTATTTTTGTTTTTAATAAGTTCCTCCTGAATTTTTTGTTTTTCAACTAATGAAGCAAGGGTAGTAAGCTTAATTTGTTTTCTCCAACGTTCTTTCAGTTCTTCCACAGAAGTGCAATATGGTGCCTTTTCATAATCGGTATTGATGGTTTCGTTTATCGAATAATCAATAGGATTTTTTAAAGCCGATTTATAATAGTCTTTACTTTCCTCCATTCGTTGTAACAATCGGTTGTAGGTTAAATTGAAGAAAGAAAGGTCTTATTTTTTATTTGATCATCAATTTCCAATTCATATTTAGAAAATTCATCCATATCCGATTGTAAAAAGAATCTTTTTGAAGGATCTAAAGCCTCAAAATAATCTTTATAAACCCCTTTAGAAAAAGTATCATCTATGGCAGCCGGATTGTAATGTCCTTTTTCAATAACATAGGTTAATAATTCTAGTAAAAGTTTGTCTTTTTCTGGATCATTACTTGTTTTTGGAATAAAACTCCAAAGGCCAATAGAAAGCGCTAGTACTAGTACTATGATTTTATAATGTCTTTTCATAAATTGAATAATTGTATTCATTAATTTTTTTGGACTAATTTACACAAAAAAATAGGCCATAAAAGTAGGGAGGCGTATAAATTTTTGTTAAAACCAGCCATTAATTTCAAAGTTCTTAAAATTGTAATAGAATAAGACTCAAATTAATTACTTTTGTTACACACAAAAAGCACGAAAAATGCCAAAAACACCTTTAATATTAGTTACCAATGACGACGGAATTTCGGCTCCTGGAATTAGAGCTTTAATAGCCGTAATGCAAGAGTTAGGAAATGTTGTAGTGGTAGCTCCAGATAGTCCGCAAAGTGCTATGGGGCATGCTATAACTATTAATAATACCCTGCATTTGAATAAAATATCAGGTGCAACGGCTGCAGTAACAGAATATAGTTGCTCAGGCACTCCCGCCGATTGTGTGAAAATGGCGGTGAATGAAATCTTAAAACAAAAACCAGATCTTTGTGTTTCGGGTGTTAATCATGGTTCGAACTCTTCAATAAATGTGATTTATTCGGGTACAATGAGTGCGGCTGTAGAAGCCGGAATTGAAGGAATTCCTGCAATTGGTTTCTCGTTATTGGATTATAACTGGGATGCCGATTTTGAGTCGATTAAACCCTTTATTAAAAAGATTGCTACTCAAGTATTAAATAATGGTTTGCCGGAAGGCACAATATTGAACGTTAATTTTCCAAAATTAAAAACAGACGAAATAAAAGGAATTAAAATTTGCCGTCAGGCAAAAGCCATTTGGGAGGAAAAATTTGATAAACGCGTTACCCCTTTTGGAAAAGAATATTATTGGTTAACGGGAGAATTTATAAATCTAGATAAAGGTACCGATACTGATGAATGGGCTTTGGCGAACGATTATATTTCTATTGTTCCGGTGCAGTTTGATTTAACGGCACACCATGCTATTCAAACATTAAATACTTGGGAGTTTTAATACTAATTGCCGCATTGTTTATTAATTAATTTCTGAAATAATCAAGAAATGAAATATTACATCATAGCTGGAGAAGCATCGGGAGATTTACACGGATCCAATTTAATGAAGGCACTTTACAAAGAAGATCCTTCGGCAGAAATTCGGTTTTGGGGTGGAGATTTGATGCAACAAGCAGGCGGAACCTTGGTAAAACACTATAGGGAATTGGCTTTTATGGGATTTGCTGAGGTGCTTCTGAATTTAAAAACCATTTTCAGAAATATTAAATTTTGCAAATCGGATATTGAAAATTTTCAACCTGATGTACTTATTTACATTGATTATCCTGGGTTTAATATGCGTATTGCCAAATGGGCAAAAACAAAGGGATACAAAAACCATTATTATATTTCTCCACAAATATGGGCTTGGAAAGAAAACAGAATTAAAGATATCAAAAGAGATATCGATAAATTGTATGTCATTCTTCCGTTTGAAAAAGATTTTTACGAAAAGAAACATCATTATACAGTAGATTTTGTTGGGCATCCACTTATTGATGCCATTCACAATAGAGTAACACTAGACGAGGCCACTTTTAGAAAGCAAAACCAATTGGACGATAGACCAATAATTGCTATTTTACCTGGAAGTCGCCAACAAGAAATTTCCAAAATGCTCACCTTAATGTTAAGCGTGGTGAATGATTTCCCAGAAAATCAATTTGTTATTGCTGGAGCGCCCAGCCAGGAATATTCATTTTACGAACCATTTATTACTGGAAAAAACATAAAGTTCATTTCTAATGAAACTTATAATTTATTGGGCCATGCCCATGCGGCTTTAGTAACTTCGGGAACAGCCACTTTAGAAACGGCACTTTTTAAAGTTCCAGAAGTGGTTTGTTATAAAGGGAGTTGGTTGTCTTACCAAATTGCCAAGCGAATAATTACGCTAAAATACATTTCCCTTGTAAATTTAATTATGGATGAGGAAGTGGTAACCGAATTAATTCAAGAGGATTGCAATTCTACTCGAATAAAGTCGGAATTAACTAAAATTTTAGACCCGAATTACCGTAAAAACCTACTAGAAAAATACGCCCAGTTGGAAGAAAAACTAGGCGGAGTGGGAGCGAGTGCTGCAACTGCCCATCATATTGTTTCTTCGATATCTTAACCCATTAGCTCAAGTTGTAACCTAAGTTACATTCAGTGAATTAATTACGGATACATTTGTATTAGATTATTAATTTAAATTCACTGAAGATGAAAAAAAATATGGGTGGCGTTGATAAATTTTTACGCTTAATTATAGCAGCAATTATTATTGCATTGTATTTGTTAGGAAAAATTTCAGGAACTTTAGGAATCGTTTTGCTAGTGGTAGCCGTAGTTTTGTTAATTGTGAGTTTGGTAGGCTCTTGTCCGTTGTACCTCCCATTCGGAATTAGTACTTTACCTAAAGAAAAGAAATAATTTTCATTAGCAACTCGAATTTTTGTAGTATCTTTTAGTAATGAGGATATTACAATTTCCATTAATTAAAATAACAGCCTGTTTTGTACTTGGGTTACTCTTGGCCCATTTTGCAAAACCGGCTTTTTTATTCTCATTAATTGCACTGGTTTCAAGTTTGTTGTTATTGCTGGGAATCTATTTTTATTCAAAATCAAAATTAATTCCGAATGCTACTTTTGGTATTGCTGTCTTTTTTGTTTCTTTTTTTATAGGAATTTTCACCTTAGTTTCTCAGGATACCACCCGAAATAAAAACCATTACATCCACTTTATTTCAAAGGAGAGTAAGAACTATTTGGCTGTAGTTATTATAAAAGAAAAGCTTAAAAATTCAGCCGTTTCGTATCGATATGTTGCCCAAGTTATTTCCCTTAACGGAAAAGAAACAAACGGTAAAATCCTATTGAATATTAAAAGCACAACCACTTTGCCCAATCTTGATATTGGAACGATTCTTCAAGTACAAGGTGCTTTTTATAAGAACAAACCGCCTAATAATCCGAATCAATTTGATTATGCCAATTATTTAGAAAACCAACATATTTATGGCCAATTTCATACCAATTCAAATCAAGTTAAAGTAGGTTCTATTAAAGAGAAAAATTTGTTTTATTATGCAAGTTTAATTCGAAATCGAATCATTCGAAATCTAGAAAAAAATCATTTTCATAAAACCGAATTAAGTGTTGTAGTGGCGCTAATTTTAGGTCAGCAACAAGACATTTCACCCGAAATTGTTCGCGATTATCAATATGCGGGAGCTGTTCATGTATTGTCGGTTTCGGGATTACATGTTGGGTTTATTTTATTTTTTATTACGTTTCTTTTAAAACCAATTCCAAATAGTAGGAGAGGTGCTTTAGTAAAATTAATCACCGTGATTATATTTTTATGGGCATTCGGATTATTGGCTGGTTTTGCCCCTTCAGTAGTGCGTTCAGTTACCATGTTTTCATTTGTTGCAATCGGAATGTACCTAAGAAGAAGCGTAAATATTTACAACACTTTGGCCATTTCAGCCTTACTTATTTTATTATTTCAACCTTCTTTTTTAATGGATGTTGGTTTTCAATTGAGTTATGTGGCACTTTTTTTTATTGTTTGGTTACAGCCTTTGTTGGCTTCTATTTGGATGCCAAAAAATAAAATAGTTCAGTTTTTTTGGGATATAATAACGGTTTCCTTTGCAGCTCAAATAGGGACTTTCCCTATGAGTATTTATTATTTCCATCAATTTCCAGGATTGTTTTTTATAACCAATTTGGTAATCCTTCCAGGCATGTCACTTATTTTAGGGCTAGGAGTTATAGTGTTATTTCTAGCTGCTTTCGATCTAATTTGGATGCCGTTGTTAAAGGCTTTAGAATGGAGTATTTGGATTCTAAATAAAGTGATTGCATGGGTTGCTTCTTTTGAAGGATTTGTATTTAAAGACCTTCCTCTTTCTTTAGTGACGATGTGGGCAATGTATTTGCTTATTTTTTCTTTAATAATATGGATAAAAAAACCAAGTTTCAAAAAACTAGTAGTTGTATTATTAGCTTTAATTTCATTGCAAATTACAGCTTTAACTTTAAAATATTTTTGCCAAACCAATCAAGAATTGATTGTATATAATTGTAGGAAAGCTACTTTAATTACCGAACGATTTGGAGACCAGATCAGTGTTTTTTCTTCTATTGATTTGAATAAAAATAAATCGTCAAACTTGACTTTGAATTCCTATTTAGTTGGAAATTCTTGTCGAATTAAAAATTCAAAATCGCTGCCAAAGGTGCTCTATTTTAAAAATAAAAAAATACTCATTTTTAATAAGGATGGGAACTATTTTTTAGTAGAATCTCCCGATATTTTACTCTTGGTACATAATCCCAAGATTAACTTGGATCGTGTTATACAAGACTGCAAGCCAAAGCTAATAATTGCGGATGGCTCTAATAGTAAATTTAATGGGAGACTTTGGAAAGCTACCTGTGAAAAAGAAAAAATCCCTTTTCACAATACTGTTGAAAAGGGATTTTATAAATTATGATTTTTTCGATTTCTTAGCTTTTGCAGGTTTTGGATCTGCGACATAGTTCTTAAGAATTTCGTTTGCACTCTTAATCCAAACCGTTGGTCCACCAGATAGATAGCCGGTACTTCCCAATTGCTCTAAGTTGATTTTGCCGTCTTCTTTAAGTTGCGGTTTTACAAACCAAACTGTAGGAAAACCTTGTACTTTAAACATTTGTTGCAATTGGTTGTTTTGAGATTTTAATGCATCCGATTGTGGTGTTCTTCTTGGGAAATCTAAATCTACTAATATCGCATGGTCTTTTGCCCAAGCTGTAAATTCAGGAGTTTTGAAAACTTCATTTTGCAATTTCATACACCAACCACACCAATCACTACCTGTAAAAAACAAAAATAATGGTTTTTGTTCTTGTCTGGAAGCTTCAATCGCTTCATTGATTTCGCTATACCATTTTTGTCCTTCTTGCGCTTTAACCGAAATTGTTGTTACAAATAATAGCGCTATTAAAATTATCTTTTTCATATTTATTCAGTGTTTTTCAATGCCGAAAGTACTAAAATTATTTTACATCCTGCATTAATTTTTTAATAAATGGCGAAATAGCGATTAGAATAATTCCTGCAATTAAAGCATAAAGTCCTAATTGTTTATAGCCGTCCGCATATACAATAAGTTTGGCGGCATTAGAAGATTTTTCGGATGCTTCTGCAATATTTGCTCCTAAAATACCAGCAAAATATTGTCCGTAGGAACTTGCTAAAAACCACATTCCCATTATTACGGCTTGGGTTTTCTTTGGCGATAGTTTTGTCATTGCAGACATCCCAATTGGCGATAAACATAATTCTCCAAAAGTGATAATAAACCATCCAAATGTAAATATCCCTAAAGAGGTTTTACCATCGGCACCAGCAAAAAATTTAGTGTAGTAAAATACCCAAAATCCTCCAGCAAGAAACAAGAAGGCAATTCCAAATTTAATTACTGTGTTGGGTTCAATTTTTCGTTTTCCCATCCAAAGCCAAACTAAGCCAACTAAAGCTGCAAAACCGATTACGAAAAAGGAGTTGGCCGAGTTGTTAATTCCATTCGGACTCAATTCAATACCTGCAATTGTATTATTTAAATTGTTAGCAGCAAATAAACTCAAAGAACCACCACTTTGCTCAAAAAATGCCCAAAAGACTATTGAAAACAACATAAAAACTACAGCTGCAACTAATTTTTTATTTTCTGAAATGCTAAAACCGCGCATTTCATATAATAAATAAAGAATTGAAACAGGTCCAATAAATATCATAAACCATTTGGTATATTCAGTGTTTTCTACCATCAATATAATTAACGGAATAATTATTAAAGACCCAATAAAAGTGGATAGTTCCGCTAGTTTTCTTTTTGATTTTTCAATCGTTTCTAGAGGAGAAAGGCCTATTGGGCCAAGGCTTTTTTGTGTTTGGGTAAAAGTTAGTAAACTAATAATCATCACTACTGCTGCAAACCCAAAGCCTACATTCCATCTTAGGTGTTCCGGAACTAAGGATTGCCAAAGCGAACCTTCTGCAACCGCAATACAAATGTATCCACCAATTAAAGCCCCAAGATTTACCCCCATGTAAAAGAAAGAAAAACCAGCGTCGGTGCGGCTGTCACCCTCTTTATATAATTGACCAACCATAGAGGAAATGTTAGGTTTGAAAAAACCTGTTCCTACAATGGTAAATCCGATACCAATAAAAAAGTAATTTACGGGATCAATGGCTAAAATAATGCTTCCAATTATCATTAAGATCCCTCCCCAAAACAGTGATTTTCTTAATCCAAGTATTTTATCTGCAAATAAGCCTCCAATAAACGTAAAGGCATAAACCCACGCCTGAGTAGCTCCATATTGAAGGTTGGCAACTGTTTCATCCATTTTAAGATGGCTCACCATAAATACCACAAGCATGCCACGCATTCCATAGAAACAAAAACGTTCCCACATTTC
>NZ_JBJTND010000076.1:0-19247 GCF_046073885.1 Flavobacterium sp. | reverse complement strand
TTCAAATGGAATTGCATCTACTTTTTTGAAACGAATACAGCCTTTACCCATATCTAGTTTGGCGCTGCTGTATTTAGGGTATTCATTAACAATCCATTGGTATAAATCACTATCAGCATAAATAGCCATGTGATAGATGTTTATTGAATTTTTTTGCGAAGCAATATTAAAAAAAGGCAAGGGTAAATCAGGTGTGCAATGATAACCTTTCGGATATAATTCATGCGGTACTACATAACCAAGCATACCATAGGAAATTACTTCTTTAAACCCATTTGGGAGATTTTTAAGAGCAATTTCTCGAAGTTTTTGAACTGCAACTTTTCTATCTTCTGGCAATTCTGCTATGTATTCATCTGGGGTTTTAGCTTCCGATTTCATATTTTGGGGTATTATTTATGAAAAACAAAAGTACTGATAAATTTTTTTAATAGATTTACAAAAAAATTATCATTCGTTACAATTATTTATACTATTTATTTATGAAGAAGTTTAATTTTTCAGCATTAATCGCTGTAGCTATTTTGGGATTTAGTTTTTCAACTTTCGCTCAAAATAAAGAAGTTGATGTTGTTAAATACATCAATTCAATTACCTCTAATGAGTTGAAAACGCATTTAACAATTGTGGCTTCTGATAGCATGGAAGGTAGAGATACTGGAAGTGAAGGTCAAAAAAGAGCCGGAAAATATTTAATAGAACAATATCAAAAAGAGGGCATCCCTTTTCCAAAAGGTGCTACTAGTTATTACCAAAAAGTTCCTGCTGATTTCATGAATAAAGATTCAGGAGAAAACCTACCAGATTCTGAGAATATTTGGGCGTTTATAGAAGGTTCTGAAAAACCAAATGAAATTGTAGTAGTTTCAGCTCATTATGATCATGTTGGAGTTAAAAACGGAGAAGTATATAACGGTGCTGATGATGATGGATCAGGAACTGTGGCCTTATTAGAAATTGCTCAGGCTTTTCAAAAAGCAAAGAAAGAAGGTCACGGACCAAAGCGTTCAATATTAATTCTTCACATGACTGGTGAGGAACATGGATTGTATGGTTCTAGTTATTATTCTCAAAATCCTTTGTTTCCAATTGCAAATACCGTTGCTGATGTAAATATTGACATGGTGGGTAGAAGAGATGATTTCCATAAAGACAGTAATAATTATGTGTATTTAATTGGTTCTGATTATTTGTCTACTGATTTATATAAAATATGTGAAGATGTAAATTCTAAATATGTGCACTTAAACTTAGATTATAAATTCAATGATCGTAAAGATCCAAATCGTTTTTATTACCGTTCTGACCATTATAATTTTGCAAAACACGGAATTCCGGTCGTGTTCTTATTTAACGGAGTGCACGAAGATTACCACCAAGCTACAGATGAAGTAAGTAAAATTGAATTTGATGCCTTGTCTAAAAGAGCACAATTGGGTTTTTCTATCGCTTGGGAAATTGCCAATCGTGATAAAAGAATTGTTGTAGATAAAGACGGAAAATAATTTCTATCAAACAATAAAAAAAAACCGCAATTATATTGCGGTTTTTTTATTAAGCTTTACTTGATTTGGTTTTGCTTTTTGATTTTTCAAGTTCTTTTTTTGTTTTTTCTAATTCTTCTCGGGCTTTAATCATTTCTTCTTTGGCCTTGATCATTTCGTCTTTAGCTTTTTCCATTTCTGAGTTGGAATCAGTGTCGGTATCAATCTTAATTTTTATTTTATCCATTTGCTTTTTAAATTCGTCCAACCCTTTTTGGTCTCTAAAATCAAATTCACTGGATTTAGAGTCCTCATTAGAAAAATCAAAATGCTCTACTTTTGTATTACTTTTTATTTTTTCGAGTTCTTCTTCAGTATAATCATCACCACCTTTAATGATTTTTCCATCTTCAATCACAAGAGGTTTTTTACCCTCTTTTTGTATTTCTACCCTCGATTTTGATTGGCTATAACTTTCTCCTTCGTTTGGAAAACTAAAACTAAATGTTTGTGCTTTTCCATTTCCTTGTTGGAATTGTTTAATTAATTCTTGAGGATTTGAAAAATCAAACATTGAATCCGCACCAGCTATCCCATAATTATTTTGAGATGGAGTTCCAAAGCCAATTTCTTCGCCATTTTTATAAAATACTATGGTGCTTATTGGATTTTGATTGTTGTATTCCAAACTTCCTTTATTTCCTTTTCGGTCACTGTAATCAACATGAATTCCGGTAATTTCGTCTTTGCTATTTCGTTTTACATCCGAATATTTAATGGTTATTCCTTTCTCTGACAATGCTTTGCAATCGTCTTTCATTTCTTGATCTGGAGTATCTTTTTTCCAGGTCATGATGATGTCGTCTATATGAATGTCGTTACTAGATAAAGAGAATTTATCTGTTTGAGCAAATGAAATAAAAGAAAATAAAAGTGCAATAAGCGTGTAGTTCCAAATAGTGCTATTTTTTTTCATCGAAATGTTAATTTATGATTTGATAAATGATAATTACTCAAAGCAAAATTATAGAGAGATTTTTTTGGATAAAAAATGTTTTACAAATTTTTAACGTATTTAACTTATTTTAAGAAATCGCACTACTTTTGTTTTATAAATAAGAGCAATTGAAGACCTACAATAAAACAAATTTCCACAAGCACACTTTCTGTATTTTTATAGAGGTTGATGCCGCTACTATTAAGGATTTGAAAATAAATTACCAAAGTAAGTCGGGTAGCAGTTATTATTTTACTAATGAGGGTGTGTATCGTTTTTCCAACCACTGGGGAAGAGCTGCCAATTGTAAATGGAGATTAATTCCTAATGAAACTAATAAAGGAAGAACTAAAGTAGGCTATGCCAATTGGAGTGATTTTTATCCCGATAATGATATAGAAAAACTGTACTTTATAGAAGTAGATTATTCATTCCAATCTGTCTATTTCAATCACTTTAAAAGCAATTCGTATACTTCGGATAAACTACTTCGAACTTCCGCTGAAACGGCTAAAATCATCAAACAAATTCGAATTTTATTTGAAGAAACAGCTTGGGCTAAGTATTTAAAAGCAAATTCTATAGATGCACTTCGAAAAGAAATTATTGAGCAATTAATGACTACAACTCGAAGTTTGCAAGAAATAAAAAGAGATTATTTGTAATTCAATTTCTCCTGATTTACCAATTTCAATGTCCAAATTCCAAGTGCAAAAGCAATAATACCAAGCGTACCCATAAAAGCCCAATTGGTTTGGTACCCAAAATGGTCTATTATACTCATTCCAACTTTAGCACTTAATATATGAGCCAAACTATAACTCATAGTAAATATTGCCATGTAGCGCCCTTCATGACCCTTCGGCGCTCTACTCATAGCAAATGAATTGGAAAAAGGAAATACAAACATCTCAGCAAATGTCATGAATAACATCATGATTATTAATATGCCTACCCAAATGTTTACTAAAAGTAAAAACAGACTTACTCCCATAAGTAAACAGCCTAATGTTACCATTTTGACTTTAGAAATTTGGTTTCGTTCAACATAACCTACAATGGGCATTTCCAAAAAGAAAATCAATATGCCATTCATAGTTAATAATAATCCGGTTTGAAATTCGGTTAAATCAAATTGCTCTTTGTGATATAGCGGAATGGTAGTGAAGAGTTGAAAAAATAAAATCCCCGAAATCAAGCAACTTACTAAAAAGATCCAAAAAGGTTTGTCTTTAAAAACCGATTCCCTATTGGCTTCCAAACTCTGTTTTTCTTCCTTAGAAATCAGATGTACTTTTTTCTCCTTAACCTTTAACCAAAAAATCAAAATAGCAATAATGCATGTGGCACCATCTACCCAAAATAAACCAGAATAGCCAATATTCATGATGATTAACCCTCCAAGGGCTGGTCCGGCAGCAAAACCAAGATTGATAGCAAGTCGAACCAAAGTTAAGGCACGGGTCCTGTTTTCGGGTTTGGCATACACACTAAGTGAAACAAACATAGCAGGACGAAACATATCGGCAACCGACATTAGTAAAAACATCGCTATACAAAGACCGGTAAAAGTGGTGACAAATTGCATTGCAAATAGTGCAAAGCCACTTGTGAGTAGGCTAAAAATCATGATTCTATAAAATCCAATCTTATCCGATAATTTTCCGCCAAGCCATGATCCAAGCATCGATCCAACACCAAAGCTTACCATAATCCAGCCTACCTGACTGTATGAAAAATGAAGGTTTTCTTTTAAATATTTTGATAAAAACGGCAATACCATCGTGCCGGCGCGATTAATGAAAGTTATAAGTGTAAGAATCCAAATCTCTCGTGAGAATCCTTTAAAATTGTTTAAATAACTTTGAATTGCTTTATTTATCATGTAGAATTTCTGAGTTGCAAATCTACAAAGTAATATTGGGTTTTTAAGGACTTTTTGACTTTAGACTTTCAAACTTTTAGATTAAATTTGCGCCATGCAATTTTTCAATTTACATACTCATAAATATTCGAATAACCCCAATATTTTAGAATTGGTGAATCAAAATCCTTGGGAATTTGATGCTGCAATACCGAATTATTCTATTGGAATTCATCCTTGGCATATTCAAGAGAATCGATTAGAAAGTGATTTAAAAATTATTGAATAAAAACTTCAATTAAAGGAATGTTTAGCACTAGGAGAGTGTGGATTGGATAAACGAATTGAAATTCCATTGGAATTACAAATTGAGGTGTTTGAAAAACAAATTCAACTTGCAGAGAAATACCAAAAACCTTTGGTTTTACATTTGGTAGCAGCTTTTGATGAATTGATTGCAATCAAAAAAAGAATGAAAATTACTGTTCCTATTATCATTCATGGATTTTCAAAAAATCAACAAGTTGCTAAGCATTTAATTGATAATGGTTTTTATCTTTCGTTTGGAAAATATTTATTGCGAAATCCCGAATTAGAATCGGTTTTTCAATCCATTCCAAATGATAAATTCTTTCTCGAAACAGATGCCATTGAAGAAACTTTGGATGAAGTTTATAAATTAGCAGCAAAATATAAAAACATAAATCTACCAGATTTGAAAGAAATTATTAATTCCAATTTTAATTTCGTTTTCAATAAATATAATAATCTAATTAGTCCAACTAATCAAACAATTTAAATAATGGCAAAGTGGCAAGAAAGAGCTGAATTATTATTCAAAGCAGAAGGATTACAAAATCTTAAAAATTCAAAGGTATTAATTGTTGGCGTAGGAGGTGTAGGATCATTTGCAGCCGAGTTTTTAGCTCGTGCAGGAGTGGGAAACTTAACCATTGTAGATGGCGATGTAGTAGATATTACCAATATTAATCGTCAATTACCTGCTTTACATTCTACTGTTGGATTGTCTAAAATTGAGGTTGTCGGTAACCGATTGATGGACATTAACCCCGAATTGAATTTGACTAAGGTTCAAGAATTTCTTTCGCCGGAGCGAGCTTTTGAAATTGTGAATAGTGAGTACGATTATGTGTTGGATTGTATTGATAGTGTTACTCCAAAATTGAATTTGATTATTGGAGCCAAGCGAAATAGAGTGAAAATTATTTCTTCCATGGGAGCGGGAGGTAAGATGGAGGCATCCAAAGTTAAGGTTGCTGACATTACCAATACGGTGAATTGTATGTTTGCCAAAACCATTCGCAGAAGATTAAAAGAACATAAAATAGATAAGTTAAAAGTGGTTTTTTCTTCCGAAATTCAAGATGAAACAAGTTTGAAAATGACTGACGGTAGTAATTACAAAAAATCATTTTACGGAACCAATAGCTACATGCCTGGGCTATTTGGATTGCATATGGCTGAAACTGTAATTCGATATTTGCTAAAAAAGAGAAATTAGTTTAGTGAAAATAACAATATTACAATAAATCCAATACCCAGCACCCAAATGATACAAACCGTAATCTTCGATATGGATGGCGTAATTGTTGATACCGAACCGGTACATCATTATGCCTATAACCAACATTTTAAGCAATTAAATATAGAGGTTACTCCAGAAATGTATGCTACTTTTACTGGAAATTCTACCAAGAATACCTACGAAAAACTGAAATCACATTTTGAAATTGCAGAGAGTGTTCCGGATTTAGTTGAAGCCAAACGCAATTTGTTTAACGATGCTTTTGATAGTAAAGAAGATTTGTGTTTAATTGACGGAGTAGAAGATTTAATTAAAGAATTATACCACAACGGCATGCAACTTGTTTTGGCCTCTTCATCAGCTAATGTTACCATTGATCGTGTTTTTAGAAGATTTGGTTTACATCAATATTTTACACATTTAGTTTCGGGGGAAGATTTTCCTAATTCAAAACCGCATCCTGCTATTTTTGAACATGCAGCTAAATTATCTCAAACTTCTGTAGAAAATTGTATTGTTATAGAAGACAGTACCAACGGAATTCTTGCAGCCAAAGCAGCCGGAATTTATTGTATAGGATACGATAGTATTAATACAAAATTGCAAGATTACTCCAAAGCAGATAAAGTGATTAAAGATTTCTCTGAATTAAATTTCGAAATAATAAAAAATAGTAAAGTCTAGAAGTTTTATTGATTGGCCATTCTTTTTAGGATTGCCCATTGTTTTAAAGCCGTTCTAGCTTCTACTGCTGGATATCCAAGCATGGTTTTTCCAGCCTCAACATCTCCGGTTACACCAGATCCTGCACCAATTGTTACTCCATCACCTAAAGTGGTGTGGTCTTTTATAGAAGCACTTCCTCCAATAATTACTCCGTTTCCTAAAGTAACCGATCCTGCAAGGCCGCTATTTCCTGCCATAATACAGAACTTCCCTAAAACGCTGTTGTGGCCAATTTGAACTAAATTATCAATTTTGCAACCATCTCCTAAAATAGTTGAACTAAATTTACCTCTATCAACCGAAGAGTTGGCACCAATTTCAACATAATTTCCAATTACTACATTTCCAATTTGTGGAATTTTAGCTAATCCTTTTTCTGGGCAAGGTCTAAATCCAAAACCGTCCGCTCCAATGGTGCAATTTGGATGCAAAATACAATGGGCACCCACATGGCAACGTTCTCTAACTACAGTTCCAGACCAAATAGTGGTATGACTTCCTATGGTGCATTCATCTAAAATGGTAACATTTGGATAAATAGTTACATTTTCTCCCAAAACTACATTCGGACCGATATAAGCATTAGCTCCAATTCTAGTTCCAGCTCCAATTTTTGCAGAAGCATCAACCACTGCAGTAGGATGGATGTCGGTGGCAAATTGCGGAGGTTCAGGTGCAAATAATTCTAAAACTAAAGACATCGCCAAATCGGCATTTTTTACTTTAATAAAAGCTTTGTTTTCGCCAGGTTCTATAGAAATATCTTCATTAACAATAGCAGCACAAGCCTTTGAGTTTTGCCAATATTTTTCGTATTTTTTATTTCCAATAAAGGAAATCTCGGTCTCTTTTGCTAATTCCAATTGCTCTGGAGCAGTAATTAAATGTGAGGTGTTTCCTACAATAGTACCTTTTACGACATTGTTTATGTCTTCAATAGAATAGTTTCTCATTAGATTTGGGAAATTAATGTTGTTCAAATTAAGTGAATTGTTTTTAGAAATCGATGAATTTTAGGTAAAATTTTCACATTAATTATAGAAATAAAAAAAGCATTGATTTCTCAATGCTTTAATTTTATAGAGTGCTTATTTTATTTCAAACCCGCAATACTTTGCTCAATCGTTGCAATTTTCGCTAGGGCATCTGTTTGTTTTTTGCGTTCCATTTCTAAAACTTTTTCAGGTGCACCATTCACAAATTTTTCATTTGATAATTTGGCTTCAACCGATTTTAAAAAGCCTTTTGTGTAATTTAGCTCTTCTGTAAGTTTTGCTATTTCGGCCTCTACATCAATGTTTCCTGTAATTGGAATAAAATATTCATTTGATTTTACTCGGTACGACAAAGCACCTTCCACTTTATCAGAAACGTATTCTAACGAAGTGATATTTCCTAATTTGCATATTACCGAATCAAAATAAGTATTTGACTTTTCATTATTTACCACTTTCAAATCAATGGCGTCTTTGAACGGAATGTTTTTATCTTTTCTGATCGTTCTAATTCCTGAGATTACATCAATTGTGAAATCAAAATCGGAAATTAACTTTTCATCATATGATTTTGCTTTTGGCCATTCCGAAATGATTAAAGCTTGATTAGGAGTTCTTTCTGCAATATGTTGCCAAATTTCTTCAGTTAAAAATGGCATAAACGGATGCAATAATTTTAAGTTGTTTTCCAACATTTCAATTGCCTTTTCAAAGGTAACTTGATCGATTGGTTGTTGGTAAGCGGGTTTAATCATTTCTAAGAACCACGAACAAAAATCATCCCAAACCAATTTGTAGATGGCCATTAATGCATCGGAAATTCTATATTTATCAAAGTTTTCTTCTATCTCGGTAAGAGTTCTTTGTAGTTTGGTTTCGTACCATTCGATAGCCACTTTTGATGATTCTGGCTGCAAAATAGTGTTCGACACTTCCCAACCTTTAATCAATTTGAAGGCATTCCATATTTTGTTAGAAAATGCTTTTCCTTGATTGCATAATTCTTCATCAAACATGATGTCGTTTCCTGCGGAAGCACTTAAAAGCAAACCAACACGAACGCCATCTGCACCAAATTTTTCAATTAGTTCTAATGGTTCAGGTGAATTACCAAGCGATTTCGACATCTTACGACGTTGTTTATCTCGAACCAATCCGGTTAAATAAACATTCGAAAATGGTTTTTCACCAGCATATTCATAACCTGCAATAATCATTCTAGCTACCCAAAAGAATAAAATATCCGGACCTGTTACTAAATCGTTTGTAGGGTAGTAGTATTTGAATTCTTCGTTCTCTGGATTTAAGACACCCCCAAAAACGGCCATTGGCCATAACCAAGAAGAAAACCAGGTATCTAACGCATCTTCATCTTGCTTTAGGTCTGATGTTTGAAGTTGGGAGTTGGAAGTTTTAACTTTTGCTAATTCCAATGCCTTTTCTATGTTTTCTGCAACTACAAAATCTTCTTTCCCATCGCCATAATAGTAGGCAGGAATTTGTTGTCCCCACCATAATTGACGCGAAATATTCCAATCGCGAATGTTTTCCAACCAGTGTTTGTAGGTATTATTAAAACGATTCGGATATAACTTAACCTCTTGTGTTTCTAAAACCGATTTAATGGCAGGTTTCACCAATTCTTCCATGCTTAAAAACCATTGGTCTGAAAGACGAGGTTCGATTACAGCTTTGGTTCTTTCTGAAGTTCCTACTTTATTTAAATGCGTTTCAGTTTTTGCTAGTGCTCCTGTTGCTTCTAATTCTTTTGCAATTTCTTCTCTAACAACAAAGCGGTCTTTTCCTTGATAATGTAATCCATATGAATTTAGAGATGCATCATCATTGAAAATATCGATGATTTCCAATTGGTGTTTTTCTCCTAGTGTTTTATCGTTCATGTCGTGAGCAGGAGTCACTTTTAAACATCCGGTACCAAACTCTACATCTACATATTCATCTTCAATAATTGGAATTACGCGACCACAAATAGGAACAATTGCTTTCTTACCTTTTAGGTGAGTAAATCGTTCATCATTTGGATTGATGCAAATTGCAGTATCTCCAAATATCGTTTCTGGTCGGGTAGTGGCAACAGTTAAAAACTCGTTTGAACCTTCAATTTTATATTTTAAGAAATATAGTTTTCCTTGTTGTTCTTCGTAAATTACCTCTTCATCTGAAAGGGTAGTTTTTGCTTCAGGATCCCAGTTGACCATTCGGTAGCCGCGGTAAATTAATCCTTTATTGTATAAATCAACAAATGAATGAATTACGGATGCAGACATATCTGGATCCATGGTGAATTTAGTTCGTTCCCAATCGCAGGAACAACCTAATTGTTTTAGTTGTTCTAGAATAGTTCCACCATATTTGTTGGTCCAATCCCAAGCATGTTTTAGGAACTCTTCACGCGTTAAGTTGTTTTTATTGATTCCTTCGCTTTTAAGTTTGGCAACAACTTTTGCTTCGGTTGCAATAGAGGCATGGTCTGTTCCTGGCACCCAACACGCATTGAATCCTTTTAAACGTGCACGACGAATTAAAACATCTTGAATGGTGTTGTTAAGCATGTGCCCCATGTGTAAAACTCCGGTTACATTTGGTGGAGGAATTACTATAGTATAGGGAGTTCTATGATCTGGCTTGGAAGAAAAGTAATTGTTTTTCATCCAGTAATCGTACCATTTTTGTTCTACTTCTTTGGCGTTAAATTGCGCAGGAATTGCCATATTTATTATTCTGTATTTGATTTATTAATTTTACAAAAGGAAAACCAAGATAATTAATTAGCCCTGATAGAAGTGGAAATACTTGTTTTTCAAGTATTGAAACGAATAGCAGGAATATAGTTTGTTAGTAAAGCCCCATGATTCGCTCCTAAAACTAACTTAAACAAATTGGTATGTTATTTGTAAATATATCTGCAAAAGTAAGTAATAACTACTTTTATAAAAAATTAAGATTTAAAATTTTGCTTTTTAATTTAAAGTGGTAATTTTACTAAACCAAAACAATTAAATTTTAGACTTATGAAAAAGATATTCGTGGTTGCTTTTATGATTGCAAATAGTTTTGTTTTTTCACAAAGCGGGGCAAAAATTGTATTTAAAGATAAGGATAATACAATTGATTATGGTACAGTTTCTAAGGATACTGATGATGGGGTTCGAAAATTTGAATTTACAAATACAGGTGATCAACCGTTGATTATTAAAAATGTGCAATCTACTTGCGGTTGTACGGTTCCGAGTAAGCCTACGGGTGAGATTTTGCCAGGAAAATCGGAAGTAATTACGGTGAAATACAATATGAATCCGGGTCCAATTAGAAAAACAATTACTGTTGAAACAAATGCAGTAAATGTTGAAGGAGGGATGGTTGCTTTGAAGATTAAAGGAGAAGTAATTGTAAAACCGGAAGTGAATTTGCTTGAAAAGAAAAAAGCAGGTCCGATGCAATAAACCAACTAAAAATAAAAAAGGTCTGATTTTTCAGACCTTTTTTATTTGCTAAAACTACGATGTTATTGGCTTTGCTTTGCTTTGATTACGAAATACAAGCCAATTAATATAAATGGGATGCTGAGCCACTGGCCTGTTGAGAAAATGGTGTTGTCACCAAATCCGCCTTGACTTTCTTTTACATATTCAACTACAAAACGAACGCTCCATAATAAAATCAAGAAAAGACCAAATATAAATCCTTGTTTTAGCGCGGTTTTTGTTTTCCAATACAAGAATAAAAGTAGGAAGAATACAAAAATATAGCAGAACGATTCATACAGCTGAGCTGGGTGTTTTAAAGGAACTTGCATTAACAAATTACTGTATTGCGGATCGTGTGCAATTGCATTATAAGCAGCATCGGGATCGCTAATTCCAGTTTTATTTACAGCATCTTGCTTAGAGAAATAATCGCGAATGAATTTAATTCCGAAAGTGGTATTGTTAGTTACTTTTCCAACAATTTCTGAATTGAAGAAATTACCAATTCTAACAAAAATAGCACCGCAAGCAACAGAAATAACCACTCTATCTAAAACCCATAAAATAGGACGTTTTATGATGTTTTTACTATAAAAATACATTACGATAATTATAGAAATAGCAGCGCCATGGCTAGCTAATCCGGCAAAACCGGTGAATTTAAATTCGGGTTCGAATTTAAATGGTAAAATAATTTCCAATAAATGATTTCTAAAATATTCCCAATCATAGAAAAACACATGACCTAAACGAGCTCCAAGTAGTGTTGCAAGCACAGTCCAAACAAAGAGTGTATCTAATTTTTCGAGAGATTCTTTTTCATTTAGGAATATTTTTTTCATGATGTACCAGCCTAAAGCAAAGGCGATAACAAACATCAAACTGTAAAATCGTATAAAAAGTGGACCTAAGTGTATCCCTTCAGCTGGATTCCAAATCATGGTTTTGAATTATTTTTCTCAAAAATAGTAATAATAAATAGATACTATTTTAATTATAAGTTAATTGTGTTTGCATTTTTTTTCTGGTACCGGATCATAGCCTGATTTTCCCCAAGGGTTGCAGCTCAATATTCTTTTTATTCCCAAATAGGAACCTATAAATATTCCGTGAATTTTTAGAGCTTCTGCAAAATAAGATGAGCAAGTAGGTTCGTATCTGCAGGAAGCGGGAGTAAAAGGAGAAATAGCTTGTTTGTAAAAATAAATTAATCCCAGTAGGGGAGCAATCGCTATTTTATTGATACTTTTCATAGTAGTTAGAAACTATATGAAGTTCCGTCTTTACCATCTTTTAACTGAATATTTAAAGCTAATAATTTATCTCTAATTTCATCAGAAAGTGCCCAATTTTTATTTTCTCTAGCTGTTTTTCGCATTTCAATAAGCATCTCAATAACCCCTTCTAATTTTTGGGTTGTATTGTTAGAAGCTTTTTCATTTTTAATACCCAAAATTTCAAAAGTGAATGTTTCTAAAGTAGTTTTTAATTCAGCCAAATCAGAGGCTGAAATTGTTTCTCTTTTATCATTTAAAACATTAACAAATCGAACGCCTTCAAATAAATTTGCAATTAAAATTGGAGTATTAAAATCATCGTTCATAGCGTCATAACAATTTTGTTTCCATGTTGTTATGTCAACCGATGAAGTTTCGCTAGGAGTAATTTCGTTGCAAATTTGAATGCCTTCCATTAATCTTGTAAATCCTTTTTCGCTCGCAATCATGGCTTCGTTTGAAATATCTAAAACGCTTCGGTAATGCGCTTGCAGGAAACAAAAACGAACGGTATTGGCATTAAATTCTTTTTCAAAAAATTGATTTCCACCTTCAATTAGTTCCATTGGTAGAATATAGTTTCCGGTAGATTTACTCATTCGCAATCCGTTCATGGTAAGCATGTTGGTATGCATCCAATAATTTACCGGTGAAGTACCGTTACATGCCTTACCTTGAGCAATTTCACATTCGTGGTGCGGAAATTTTAAATCCATTCCACCACCATGAATATCAAATTTTTCTCCTAAGTATTTGGTGCTCATGGCAGTACATTCAAGATGCCATCCAGGAAATCCTTCACCCCAAGGTGAATTCCATCGCATGATGTGAGCAGGAGAAGCGTTTTTCCAAAGTGCAAAATCCTGTGGATTTTTCTTTTCATTTTGGCCGTCTAAATCTCGTGTGTTTGAGAGTAGCTCTTCTACATTACGATTATTTAATTCGCCATAATTCATGCCTCTTTTATTGTATTCCAACACGTCAAAATAAACCGAACCTTGACTTACATAAGCAAATCCGTCATTAATTAATTTTTGTGTTAATTCAATTTGCTCCAGAATATGTCCGGTAGCTGTTGGTTCAATAGTTGGAGGCGCAAAGTTGAAATGATCTAAGACTTTATGAAAGTCAACGGTATATTTTTGAACCACTTCCATGGGTTCTAATTTTTCAAGTCGGGATTGCTTTACAAACCGATCGTTTTCAATGTTGCCATCATCGGTAAGGTGACCAGCATCGGTAATGTTACGAACATAGCGAACTTTGTAATCTAAATGCTTTAGGTATCTAAAAATAACATCAAAACTCATAAAAGTTCTAACATTACCCAAATGTACATTGCTGTAAACAGTTGGGCCACAAACATACATCCCTATAGCACCTTCATTAATAGGGTTGAAGTTTTCTTTTTCGCCAGAAAGGGTATTGTATATTTTAAGATTTTGATTTTTAAATAATGGCATAGTATTCTAATTAAAACGAGGTTTCTAGTTTTATGTATTCTAAAAATTCTTTTCTTACAGCTTCTTCTTTAAATTTCCCTCCAAATTCAGAAGTTACAGTGCTGCTTTCAATATCTCTAATTCCACGTGAATTGACACATAAATGTTTGGCATCTATGATGCAAGCCACATTTTCAGTATTCAGAACTTTTTGCAATTCTCTAACAATTTGAATGGTTAAACGTTCTTGTACTTGTGGTCTTTTAGCAAAATAGTCAACAATTCGATTCATTTTAGAAAGACCTACAACTGTTCCGTTTGAAATGTAAGCCACATGTGCTCTTCCAACAATTGGTAGCAAGTGGTGTTCGCATGTTGAATATAAAGTAATATTTTTTTCTACAAGCATTTCATTGTACTTGTATTTATTTTCGAAAGTGGAGGAACTAGGTTTTTTATTTGGATTTAATCCACCAAAAATTTCTTTTACAAACAGTTTGGCAACGCGTTCAGGAGTTTTTCTTAAACTATCATCGGTAAGGTCCATCCCAAGTGTAGAAAGGATATTTTCTACATTTTTTTTTATGCTTTCAATTTTCTCTTCCTCTGATTTTTCAAATGCATCTTTGCGAAGCGGAGTTTCTTCGTTTGTTCCAATATGATTGTTGCCTAATTCGTCATTAAAGTCTTCTTGATCGCTCATTTTCGATGGTAATTTATTAATAGAAATTACTTGCAAAGATAATTATTAAAAAATTATTAAACCATTAGATTTTGTTTTTTCTAAAAATTCAAATTTTTACTAAAAAATATAAGTAATTTTTAGTATATTTCGCTCCTTAAAATAATTTTCAAGATGAGAAAAAATATTCAATTTTCTATATTAAGCTTGTTGTTTTTCAGTGCTTTAACTGCTCAAAACTTGTTGTCTAATGTTGATTTTGAGTCGGGTGGAGTTGGAGTTGGTTTTTCAATTAATAATACCGGTTACAATTATATAGCTTCTGCAAGTGGTTCAACAAATGCTGGTGATTATTCCTTTGCAATTAATCCACAACCCTACAATACTGCAAATTTTTTAACGGGCACTGATCATTCTGGAACAGGTAAAATGATGCTTATTGATGGTTCTACCGATGGAGGAAATCCAAGCTTTTGGAAAGCTGGAAATACAGGTGGTGGCGTTTGTGGACTAACTGTAGGTGTTACCTACACGTTTAGTTATTGGATAAAATCTATATCAAGTACTGTTACTGGTGCTTCTACTCAAGCTGACGTTAGAGCAACTTTTAATAATGCAAATGTACTAACTTCACCTTCAACTACATTGGCTCCATTACCAGTAGCTGGAGGAGGATGGGTTAAAAGATCCTATACGTTTACACCGACTAATGCATGTGTTAACATTGAATTGAAAAATTATAATACCAATCCTGTAGGAAATGATTTTGCAATTGATGATATTTCTTTAACAGCACCTGCAGCTGCTTTAGCATTAACTTATTCAGCGCAAAACACTTCCTGTTCAACTACTACAGATGGTGCTATAGTTGGATATGCAAATGGAGGTACGCCACCTTATACCTATTCAATTACAGGTATTACTTTGCCAACTAATACTACCGGGGTTTTCAATAATCTTCCTGTAGGAAATTACACAATTTCAGTTGTTGATGCTGCTGCAAATATTGTGAGTCAAAATAATATTACAATTTCAAATGCATCAAACCCTTTAATTGTTTCATCAAATGCTACAATTTGTGTTGGGGGTAATACTACACTTTCAGTTAATGGTAGCTCGAGTTCTTATTCTTGGACAGCTACTCCTGCTGATCCAACATTAACCGCTACCACAAGTGCTACACCTACGGTAAGTCCGATTGTAAATACGAATTACACTGTAACTTCTTCTGTGTCTTCTACTAAAAACTTAGTTTACAATGGAGATTTTACATTAGGAAATATAGGTTTTGGAACCGATTATCAATACTTAGCGAGTGCGCCTTCTGGAGGTGCTCAAAAGGCTTATGGTATTGTATCAAATCCAAGCTCTTGGTTTACTCCGTTTAGCACTTGTCCAGATCATACTAGTGGTACCGGAAATATGATGGTTATGGATGGTTCGTCATCCAATGGTGGTAATGATAAATTTTGGAGTCAAATAGTGCCAACCGTTGCGGGGCAAAATTATACTTTTAGCTATTGGGTTCAAACGGTTGCTACCCCTAATCCAGCCTCAATCTTGGTTAAAATTAACGGAGTGACATTAGGTACAAATAATGCTCCTGTTGTTTCAACATGTGGAAATTGGACACAATTTACTTTTCCTTGGAATTCAGGTGCAAGTACTACTGCGACAATAGAAATGTATGATACCAACATATTAGTTGCGGGTAATGATTTTGCTATTGATGATATTTCATTTACAACATCTACCACTTGTACTTTTTCTAAAACTATTAGTGTTACTGTAACGAATTTATCAATAACAGTACCTACCAATCAAGCCGTTTGTAGTGGTACTTTGATTCCTTCATTAAATTTTACTAGCAATCAGCCGGGTACTACTTTTTCGTGGACTAATAGTAACCCTTTACTTGCAATTGGTAGTTCAGGTACAGGTAATATTACTAACTTATTAGCTGTTAACACTACTTCAACTCCTATCGTTGCTAATATTATTGTGACCGGATCATTAAGTGGTTGTGCTAATGATGTAAAACAATTTACAATTACTATTAATCCTACTCCAAAAGTTGTAGTTAATAGTATTGAAAAATGTACTGGTGATGTCTCTCCAGCTGTAATAACTGCTACTCCAGGAACTCCAGGAACTTATAGTTATGTTTGGACAGTTCCAGCAACAGTTGCCAATCCGGGTAATGTTCCAAGTATTAATAATGCTACTGTTGCAGGAAATTATTCTGTTGTAATTACAAATACATTAACTGGATGTGTCAGTGCTTCTGCAACTGGAAATTTACATTATGTAATTAATTGTTGTCCAAATGATATTGCAATTCCTACTCCAGAAACGCTATGTGATAATCAAAGTTGTACAACTTTAACAGCTTCTTATGTTGATGAAAAAGCCACTACGAGTTATACAGTTGCTTCAATTCCTTATGCACCATTAGTACCTCTTGGAAATGCAGGTACTTCATTATGTATCATTGATGATGCTTATTCTGCGCCAGTTGTTTTTCCATTTAAATTTAGTTTTTATGGAAACTGTTACAATACTTTTCAGTTGAGTACAAATACTTTTTTAACTTTTAACGCTACTAATTCTAATTGTGTTGGTGCAACATGTCCTTGGGCATTTACTAATACAATACCCACTCTTGCACAAGGAATTGCTGCTTTTAAGAACAGTATTTTCTTTCCAATGCAAGATACTAATCCTGCAATTTCAACTCCAGCTGCAACACCTTTGGATATACGATATATAGTAGATGGTTTGGCTCCATGTAGAAAATTAATTATCAACGTAAAAAATATGCCACTTTATTCATGTGGAACCAACCAAGGATTACAAGAAAGTCAGTTGGTATTGTATGAAGGAACTAATATTATTGATATTTATGTAAAAAAACGTTCTGTTTGTACAACTTGGAATTCAGGTAGTGGAGTTATAGGTATTCAAAATAATGCTGCCACTCCAACAGGTATTGCAGCTCCTGGAAGAAATACAGGTAATTGGTCTGTTTTAGGAACTGTTGCTTCTCCCTCTGAAGGTTGGCGTTTTACTCCTTCTGGAGCATCACAAGCTACATTTCAATGGTTAGATGCTAATGGGACTGTCATCGGAACAAATCCTTCAATTTCTGTTTGTCCAACTGCTACAACTACTTACACCGCTCAAGTGAAATATACAGAGTGTAACCCAACTGGAACAGGAACTTCTATTAGAACGGTTTCTAAACCTGTTACTGTTGAAGTGTATCCCGATGATACCCAAACTCCATTAGGTATTGTTCATTGTGCCCCTAATAATACCTTTGATTTAACTACAAATGAATCAGTAGTTTTAGGTAGTTTACCAGCTAGTGATTATGATATTTCTTATCACACATCACTTTCTGATGCTCAAAATGTTTCAAATCCGATTGCAGATCCAACTGCATTTCCTATTACTGGGTCTAGTCAAACTATTTTTATGAGTATGCAGAGTGCAAATAATATTTGTGTTCGAATTAAATCGTTTTCTATTACCTATAATCCATGTCTTGCTTGCCCAACTATTACTACACCATCAGCAACACAAACTTTGTGTTTATCAGCTGATCCATCTCCTTTTTCAGTTAGTACAACTTTTACAGGTAGTAATGCGATAAGCTATGTTTATTTTACAACTCCTCAAGTTGGAAGTAATATGTATACAGGAGGAACGCCATTAGGATTTTCTACTCCAAATGCAGGTGGAATAGCAACATTAGATCTTTCTCCAATTGGTACAGCAGGTTCGTTACCGAATGTTCCAGGTACTTATTATATTTATGCTATTGCAAATCCTACTCCTGCTGACGTTACTTGTAGACCTTTTTCTGAAATTCAAGTAGTAGTAAATTCAGTTCCTGCATTGCCAACCGTTACCACTCCAGTAACTTATTGTCAAAACGCTACAGCAACTGCACTTTCAGCAACTGGAACAGGTTTGTTATGGTATATTGCTGCTACGGGAGGGACTGGTTCAACTACTGCTATCACACCAAGCACTTCTTCAACAGGAACTACATCGTATTATGTTTCACAAACAATATCGGGTTGTGAAGGTCCAAGAGCTCCAATTTTAGTAACTATTAATGCTACCCCAGCTGCTCCAGCTGTTACTACCCCTATTACATATTGTCAAAATGATACTGCTACTGCATTAAGTGCTTCAGGAACTTCATTATTGTGGTATGCATCTGCTATAGGTGGAATTGGATCTGCAATTGCACCAACTCCAAGTACACTTACATCAGGTACTACAACCTATTTTGTATCACAAACTGTTTCGGGCTGTGAAGGACCACCTGCTGCAATTGCTGTTACGGTTAATGCTACTCCTGCATTACCTTCGGTTTCTACTCCGGTAATCTATTGTCAGGGAGCTACAGCAACGGCTCTTACAGCAACTGGAACAGGTTTATTATGGTATACAGCAGCAACTGGTGGGACCGGTACAGCTACACCACCAATACCAAGTACTGCAACTGCAGGTAATACTACTTATTATGTATCGCAAACGATATTTGGATGTGAAGGACCAAGAGCTCCAATTGTTGTCACTATTAATGCTACACCCGCTCTCCCAACAGTAACTACGCCTGTAACTTATTGTCAGGGAGCCACTGCTACTGGATTAAGTGCTATTGGAACTGGTTTATTATGGTATGCTGCTCCAACAGGAGGTACTGGATCTTCAACGGTAATCGTACCAAGC
>NZ_JBJTND010000075.1:0-13319 GCF_046073885.1 Flavobacterium sp. | reverse complement strand
GTAATGTAAGAAGGCATCTTTATCGTGGCCTACGTTTACAAATGCGGCGTTGAGTCCAGCAACTGGCTTTCTTATTTTAGCAATAAATATATCGCCGACTTGAAAGTTGCTTGCTTCTTGTTCTTTGTGTAATTCAATTAGTTTTCCATCTTTTAATAAGGCAAAATCAACGGCTTCAGAACTTGATCGGATGATTAATTCTTTATTCACACGTTAAATTTTTATCCGAACTTTTTGGCTGAACGCTGAACACTAAAGGCAGAAAGCAAATTGCTTACCGCTTATAGCTTGTAGCATAAAACCGATCAGTAAGGATGGATTAAACAATATTTTAACAGGTATTGGTACCCGGTGAGTCTAGATTGCTGGATTCTTGGATTGTTAGATTTTTAGAAACCTAACAGTCTAACGATCTAATAATCTGATCTCCATTTCAATGAACGTTTAAAAAGAAAAAAGTAGTTTTTAGACTACTTTTTCTTTTTATGACGGTTAGCTCTCGCTCTTTTTTTACGTTTGTGCGTCGCTACCTTATGTCTTTTTCTTTTTTTACCGCTTGGCATGGTATGAGGTTTTTAGATTAATAATAAGTTTTTAAACTGCTACTTCAGTTTTAGTTTTTACTCCTTCTACAAATACTTTAGCAGGTTTAAATGCTGGAATGTTGTGTGCTGGAATTTTTATTGTAGTATTTTTTGAAATATTTCTACCTGTTTTTTCTGCTCTTGTTTTAATGATGAAGCTTCCAAATCCTCTTAAGTAAACATTATTACCACTTTCTAATGATTCTTTCACTTCTTCCATTAGTGCTTCAACTGTTGCTTGAACATCTCCTTTTTCAAGACCTAATTTTTCTGAAATTTTCGCTACGATATCTGCTTTCGTCATTTTCTTTCGTATTTAATATTTATTGTAAATTTTTTTGAGAGTGCAAATATAGGAATTAAAAAAACAATATTTCAAGTATAATGGATTAAAATTTAATCACATAATGAATTACTTTTACGCTTTTATATTTTCAAATGCATTTTTATAACTCATTATTGTCTTGGTATTTACAAAATAAACGCGATTTACCCTGGCGAAATACAACCGATCCGTATCCCATTTGGCTTTCGGAAATTATGCTGCAGCAAACAAGAGTTGCGCAAGGTTTGCCTTATTTTATGAGTTTTATGGAGGCTTTCCCAACTGTTTTTGATTTGGCTAAAGCCGATGAAGAACAGGTGTTAAAGCTATGGCAGGGCTTGGGTTATTATTCTCGTGCCCGAAATATGCACCAAACTGCCAAAATAATTGCGCACGAATTCAACGGAATTTTCCCAAATAACTATCATGATTTACTTCAATTAAAAGGAATTGGGCAATATACCGCCGCAGCCATTGCTTCCTTTGCTTTTAACGAGGCCGTTCCGGTGGTAGATGGCAATGTTTTTAGGGTGCTGGCTCGTTATTTAAATGTCTCAACTGATATTGCATCGGCGGCAGCCAAAAAAGAATTTACCGAATTGGCACAAGAATTAATGCCAAACGACAACCCGGCACAATTTAACCAAGCCATCATGGAATTTGGTGCCTTACAATGCGTGCCCAAAAATCCCAACTGCAGCCAGTGTGTATTGAACTCCAGTTGTGCTGCTTTGCAAAAAGGCACCGTTAGTCAATTGCCAATTAAGTTGAAAAAAACTAAGGTCACCAATAGGTACATCAATTACATTGTGCTATTAGACCCTGCACACCATACCCTTATTAATAAACGAACCGAAAAAGGAATTTGGCATAATTTATATGAATTCCCTTGTATTGAAACCGAAACCGAAATGGATTATGCTTCCGTAAACCATTTAATTTTGGAGCAATTTCAGAACTATAACATAGAATCGGTTGTGCCCTTTAACACTTCTACAATAATTCATAAGTTATCCCATCAAAAACTACATATTAATTTTTTTAGCGTTGGCGTCAATCAAGAAATACCAAATGGAATTGCTACAGAGGAGATTAAAAAATACCCTTTCCCCATAGTAATTTATAATTTTATTGAAAAATATTCTATTTAATTTGTATTTTTGATATACTTTAAAAATCTATTATCATGTATGGAACATTAAATAAAGTAATGCTTATCGGTCATCTTGGTAGTGAAATTAAGATGCATTATTTTGAAGGTGGTAACAGCATTGGTCGGTTTTCTTTGGCTACAAATGAGGTTTATATTAATAAACAAACCAATGAAAAAATCACTTCAACCGAGTGGCATAATTTGGTAGTGCGAAATAAAGCAGCCGAAATTTGTGAAAAATACCTTTCAAAAGGAGATAAAATATATGTAGAAGGCCGAATAAAATCGCGCCAATGGCAAGCTGAGGATGGCTCTACAAAATACACTACCGAAATTCAAGTTACCGAATTTACTTTTTTAAATGTAAAAAAAGATACAGAAGCTAATAGACAAATGCAGGATTCTGAGTCAAAAAATAGTACATTTGACAACTTGAATGATCCTATTGAAAACGATTTACCTTTTTAAATAACCAATATTATTGACTTTGGACCCAGAGCCCAGTTTTACACAATTTAATTTTGATTCCAACTTTTTCATTGGAATTATTGGAATAGTTTGCCTTTTATTTTGCACTGCAATGGTTGCAGCTGCAGAAGTAGCGCTTTTTTCTATATCTAAAAAAGATTTATCAGATCTATCTCAAAGCAATCCAACAAAGCACAATGTGATCCACCAATTATTAGGGAAACCCAAAAAATTATTGGCTACCATATTAATTGCTAACAACTTCTTACATATTGCTGTAGTGGTTTTATTTTCATTTTCGTTGGATAAATTGTTTTCCATGATTGCCATTCCGGCGGTAAAATTTGGAGTAGAAGTATTATTAGTTACTTTTTTAATTTTACTATTTGGAGAGGTACTCCCTAAAGTATATGCAAGCAGAAACAATGTGAAGTTTGCCTGTTTTATAGCTTTTCCGATATTAATATTAAGTCGGATTTTATCTCCTGTAAGTTATCCGCTTAGGGGAATTAGCAGTTTTATTCAAGAGAAATTAGGAAAACAAAAAACCAATTTTTCTGTAGATCATCTCTCGCAAGCGCTTGAACTGACTTCTACTGAAGAAACAACTCATGAAGAACAAAAACTGTTGGAAGGGATTGTTTCTTTTGGAAACACCGACACCAAACAAGTCATGAGTCCGCGTATTGATATTTTCGCATTAGAAATTGACGCTCCGTTTTCGGAAATACTTCCAAAAGTAATTGATAAAGGCTATTCTAGAATTCCGGTTTATGAAGACAATATAGACAACATAAAAGGCGTTCTGTTTGTGAAAGATTTAATTCCGTATATCAATTCGGAAGATTTTGATTGGAAAACCCTACTTCGAGAGCCGTTTTTTGTACCAGAAAACAAGAAGTTGGATGATTTGTTAAAGGATTTTCAAAGCATGAAAAGTCATTTGGCAATTGTAGTAGATGAATATGGCGGAACCTCTGGATTGGTTTCTTTAGAAGATGTCATTGAAGAAATTGTAGGTGACATAAGCGATGAATTTGATGAGGAGAACGTCAGTTATTCGCAAATTGATGAAAAGAACTTTTTATTTGATGGAAAAATCAATTTAAAAGATTTTTTTAGAGTGATTCCTGTAGACGAAGATATCTTTGAAAATCGAAAAGGAGAAGCCGAAACATTAGCCGGATTTATTCTAGAATTGCTTGGTAATTTTCCGAAAAAAGGTCAAAAAATAGCATTTGAAAATTGTTTATTTACGATAGTAATTTTAGACAAAAAAAGAATCAAAAAAATAAAAGTAACCATTGATGGGTAAATTGTTAATTTATGGAAGCACACTATTTTGTAGTGTCATGATGTTGGTGGGATGTAAAAATGAAGTGTTGCCAAAGCCGTCAAGTCAGTTGCGATTGAATTATCCAATTGCAGATTATGTAGCTTTTGAAAATAATTGTCCGTTTACATTTAATATGAATTCGGATGCAAAAATTAAAGAAGATAAAGAGTGTGGTTTTTCAATTAATTATCCTAAGATGAAAGCCACTATTTATTTAACCTACAAACCGGTTAATGGCAATATCGATAAGTTACTTCGTGATGCTCAAAAATTAACATATGAGCATGTTATTAAAGCGGATGATATTTTAGAACAACCTTTTATTAACTCTGAAAAAAAGGTATATGGGATGTTTTATAAAGTTTCGGGGAATGCCGCTACCAATTCACAATTTTATGCTACTGATAGTGTAAAACATTTTCTAACCGGGGCGGTTTATTTTTATGCAAAACCCAATTTTGATTCGATTATGCCTGCGGCAGATTATATACGAAATGACATGCAAACCTTGATGGAAACATTAAAGTGGAAATAAAAAAGGAACTCAATGAGTTCCTTTTTTATGTTAGTTAGTTCCTGTCTTTACATTGGAAACTTTGTAGGTTTTCCCATCACCGGTAGTTTCAACTGCTTTAACTAAATCGTCTGATTTTAATTTATCTAAATCAAAATTTACAGTTGCTAATTTTTTATCAAAATCAACTTTCGCATTTTGAACACCATCCATTTCAGATAATTTTTTTTCGATAGTTTTAGCACAACCCTCTGGACAAGTCATTCCGTCTATAGTAAATGAAGCTGTTTGTGGTTTTACAGCAGCAGCTATTTCCTTTTTGGCATCTGTTTTTTTAGTTGTTTCTACTGATGCTTTATCGTTGTTTTTACAACTTACAAAAAACAAAGTAGCCATTGCAAGTCCTATAATTGAATTTTGAATTTTCATTGTTTTTATTTTTGATATTGGGATTAATCTATTTGTTTAAGCAAAATTACAGTAAATTTTATTCGACAATTCATAAAATTATGTCAAATTTGTCTTTTCAAATACAATTCGATGCAAACCAAACAACTTCAATGGACTTTATTGGTCGTGCTTTCTTTAATATGGGGAAGTTCTTTCATCTTAATTAAGAAAGGTCTTTTGGGATTGTCTCCCTATCAATTGGGGGCTTTGCGAATTATTTTCACTGCTTTGTTTTTATTACTGATTGGATTTAAAAGTCTAACCGAAATTAAACTCCACCAATGGAAGTACATTGCTGTTACGGCTTTATTTGGTACGTTTATTCCAGCATTTCTTTTTGCTATTGCAGAAACAAAAGTGAGTAGTTCCATTTGCTCGATATTGAATTCGCTTACTCCTTTAAATACCTTATGGTTGGGATTTTTAGCATTCGGACTTTCGTTTAAACGAAGTCAGTTTATTGGGATTATTATTGGATTAATAGGAACAGCAGTGCTAATTTTTAATGGCAAACAAGAATCTTCCGACAACAATTACTACGCGATTTTGGTAGTTATAGCCTCGGTTTGTTATGCAATAAATGTGAATTTGATTAAGAAGTTGCTTTCAGATGTAAAGCCATTAAGTATTACCACAGGAAACTTTTTGGTGCTATTGGTTCCGGCATTACTTGTATTATTTTCTACAGATTTTATAAGTGCATGTACCCAGCCGCAAACGCAACATGCCATGTTGTTCATTATGATTCTTGGCATTGTTGGAACCGGAATTGCAAACATTTGTTTCTTTAAACTAATACAAATATCCTCACCGGTTTTTGCTTCTTCGGTTACTTATTTAATTCCTATTGTAGCCTTCTTTTGGGGCTTATTAGATCATGAAATGCTTACTCCTTTTCAGTTTTTTGGAGCCTTTATAATTTTGATTGGGGTATATTTAGCCAACAAAAAATAATCTTACATTAAAAAAAAGACCGTCAATATTGACGGTCTTTTAATATGAGTTTGATTCTAATTATTGAAAATCAGCATCAGTTACCCCTTCGTTAATTTTAACATCAGTTACTTTAATTTCAATATCTCTTCCTTGAGACATTACAATATTGTGAGGGATTTTTATTCCTTTCACTTCTTTATAATCTGTGTAGCTAATTGTTGAAGTCATTTTTTGTCCGTTTCTTTCTGCGGTTGTAGATGACATAACTTTAAGACCTGTTTTCACGTCATAGTATAAAGTTGATTTTCCATTTTTAATTGCATAGGCATCGCTTCCATTTATTGGCTCAATCCCATCTAAAGTTACATCGGCTTTTTTAGACAATAGTAATTCTTCAAATGTTGTAGCAGTTGCTTTTTTCTCTGCAAATTCTTCTGGGGTTAAATCTTTCTTCTGACCTTGAGCAGCAGAATACCCCGAAGTATCTCCAATTACTTGTTTAGACAATTCCATCATTCCAACTAATTCTAATTTAGTGAATGTTCTTCCTTTAGAATCTTTTTTAGAAGTATAAGAAAGTGGAGCCGGAGCACCTTCAATTTCTGATGAACCTGTTATAAATAAAGTTTTCACACCTGCTACAGCTTTAGCACCACCAATTGCAGTAATGTAAGAATCTAAAACAGTTTTAACCGTTACACCTGCTGGAGCTGGTTTTTTCATTTTAGGTTTTTCAGTTGGATTACCGAATTTGTCAAAATAGAAAATAGGAATTTTTAATTTCTCTAATCCAGGAATAACATCGGCACCTTTTCCGGTAACCAAAATTCGCATGTTGTCTGCAAGTACATATTTATTCATTACACGCATTACATCGTCTGCAGTTACTGCTTGAATGTTTTTAATGTAATTTTCGTAGAAATCGGCAGGTAACCCTTCGGTTTCGATGTTTAATGCATAACGAGCTACAGTTTGTGGTTTTTCAACTTGCATTACAAATCGACCTACATACCCTGCTTTTACATTGTTAAGCGCTTCATCGGTAACTTTTTCTGTTCTAATTCTTTTAATTTCTTTGATGAATTCTACTACAGCACTATCCGTGACATGTTTCTAACTTGAGAATTGGCTTTGAATTTACTTACAGTATATTTATTTACACCAATACTTGAGCGCGCACCATAAGTCCATCCGTGAGCTTCTCTTAAATTCATGTTTAAATAGCTATTAAAATCCCCTCCTAAAACTTGGTTCGCCACAATTACTGGGAAATAATCTGGATCGGATAATTTTAAATTCACTGAATTAACCAATGAAATTTCTGATTGCACTGCATTTGGCATATCCACAAAATTAATTTGGGTATACTGAACGTTACTTGGTGCTGTATAAGAAACATTTGGCGCACTTGCTTTAACCCAAGGACCAAATAATTTTTCAACCATTTTTTTAGTCTCCTTGAAATTTACATCTCCAATAACAACTAAATAGGCATGTTCTGGAACAAAGTACGTCGCATAATGTGATTGTACATCATCTAGAGAAACATTATTGATGGTTTTTTCGGATAAATATTCTCCCGCTGGATGACTTTTACCATAAACTAAAACATTCTCTACACGGCCAGCAACAACAGGAACGCTTTTTTCTTGTGTTTTTAGGCCCTCAATTAATTTCTCTTTTTCTTTATCAAATTCTACTTGAGTAAAGTTTGGGTTTAAAGCACCATCAGCCATTAATTCTAATATTCTTTTTGAATATTTAGAAAGTCCGCTTGCATAGGCACCGTTGGTACTAAAATTAATATCTGCACCAAGGAAATCTATTTCTTCATTGAAAGCGTCTTTGGCAATTTTTACAGAACCATTACCAATTAAGCTTCCTGTTAATTCATCAACTCCTTTTTTATCGCCTTCAGCATAAGGCGCCGTATCAATAGATAAATTAAAAGAAACTCTAGGCAATTTATGATCTTCTACAACCAATACTTTTAAGCCATTTGGCAGAGTAAATGATACTGGTTTTTTAATATTAATTGTAGGAGATGGTCCTGGTTTTGGTTGTGGTCTGTCTTGTGCTTGCATAGTCATAGTTAAAAACAAGCCCGATAATAATATAATTGATTTTCTCATTTTCTTATTAATTTATTTGTTTTGCTTTGCCGGTTCGCTTGGGCTCGAGTCAGCTTTATCTTTGGCAGGAATATAATCCAAAAGTAATCTTTGATTTGGATTCAAATATTTTTTTGCAACGGATCTAATTTCTTCCGGAGTAATAGAGTTATAAATATCTATTTCGGTATTAATTAAATTCACATCTCCATACAATAAATAATAGGTAGCTAAATTATCTGCAATTCCCTCAACACTAGCGTTTCCACTTACGTAATTATTTTCGTATTTATTTTTTAATTTTTGAAGATCGGTAACAGAAATTAAGTCGGTTTGTAATTTTACAATTTCTGCGTCTACTTCATTAATAATGTCTTTAGATGTAAACTCCCCTTGTGGCATTCCATAAAGAATATACGTTCCATAATCTTCTTGGTTGTAACTAAAAGCACCTATTTGAAGCGCCATTTTTTTATCGTCTACAATTTTCTTGTATAATTTTGAACTTTTACCATCACTTAAATAAGTAGAAATAAAATCCAAAACTCTAGCGTCTCTTGTTTTCATTGAAGGCGTTCTATAGGCAGCAACAACCATCGGTTTTTGAATATTTGAATCTTCAAAAGTTGCATTGATAGGTTGTGTAATTGGATCTTCAACATACGTTTGACGCACAATAGCTGGACCTTTTGGGATAGATCCAAAATATTTTTGAATCCATTCTTTTGTTTGTGTTGGATTGCTAATATCTCCAGCAACAATTAATACTGCGTTATTTGGAATGTAGAATTTTTTATTAAATGCTTGAAACTCTTCCAATTTAGCAGCATCTAGGTGTTCCATAGAACCAATGGTTGTCCATCGGTAAGGATGTTTAGTAAACATATGCTTTTTTACTTGCGGAATCAATTGCCCGTATGGACTGTTGTCATAACGCAATCTTTTTTCTTCTTTTACTACTTCATTTTGAGTGTCTACCCCAATTTGATTAATTACCGGATGCATCAATCTTTCCGATTCCATCCATAAACCTAACTCTAAATTATTTGAAGGGAAAACTTCGTAGTAGTAAGTTCGGTCTTCGGTAGTGTTGGCATTATTGGTACCTCCATTAGAAGTTACAATTTTAAACCATTCGCCTCTTTTAATGTTTTCGGTTCCTTCAAATAAAAGGTGTTCAAAAAAGTGGGCAAAACCAGTACGATCTGGTTGTTCGTCTTTAGCCCCAACGTGGTACATAACCGAAGTTATCACAACTGGTGCTGATGGATCGTTATGCAAGATAACGTGCATTCCATTTGCTAAATCATATTCCTCAAAAGCAACCTTTTGGGCATGAGCGGTTCCTCCTAGCATAAGCATTAAACTTAAAGCGATTAAAGATTTTTTCATAAAACTATTACATAATTAGTTGATAGAGCAATAAGTATGTCTATTGCAAAAAAAGTTACACGAAGGTACATATTTTTTTATCGATTATTGGGTAATTTTAATTAAAATGAATAGTAGGTATTCTAGTAATCTGATAATTACAAAAAAAGTTTTTTAAATTAGGGTTGTAAGTCAAATATTTATTTATATATTTGCATCCTTAAAAAAATTAACTAAACAATTTGTTATGTACGCAATCGTAGAGATAGCAGGGCAACAATTTAAAGTAAGCAAAGACTTAAAGGTTTATGTTCACCGTTTATCTAATGAAGAAGGATCAAAAGTTTCTTTTGACAAAGTTCTTTTATTAGATGACAATGGAACTATCACTTTAGGCGCCCCAGCTATAGAAGGTGCTTCAGTAGAAGCAAAAGTGTTACAACACTTAAAAGGTGATAAAGTAATCGTTTTCAAAAAGAAAAGAAGAAAAGGTTACAAAAAGAGAAACGGTCACCGTCAGTATTTAACACAAATCCTTATTGAAGGAATTAGTGCTACTGGTGGAAAGAAAGCAGCTCCTAAAAAAGAAGCAGCTCCTAAAGTTGAAAAAGCAGTAGAAGAAGCAGCGGCTCCTAAAAAAGCAAAAGCAGCTCCTAAAGCTGAAAAAGCAACAGAAAAAGTAGCAGCTCCTAAAAAAGCTAAAAAAACAGATAGTCAAGAGTAATAACTTATAAAACCAAAACATCATGGCTCACAAGAAAGGTGTCGGTAGTTCGAAGAATGGTAGAGAATCACACTCAAAACGTTTAGGCGTTAAGATATATGGTGGTCAAGCTGCAATTGCTGGTAACATTATCGTAAGACAAAGAGGTTCAAAACATAATCCAGGAGAAAACGTATACATTAGTAAAGATCACACTTTACACGCTAGAGTTGATGGAATTGTTAAATTTCAGAAAAAAGCTGGCGATAAGTCGTTTGTTTCTATTATTCCTTTTGAAGCATAATCTAAATTTATTTTAGATATCAAAAAACCCGTTCTATTTAGAACGGGTTTTTTTGTATGGTAAAAAATAAAAACCATCCTTTCGGATGGCTTTTTTGTTATTCTTTCATTTTGAATGTATCCATAAATGCTGTGGTGTAATTTCCTGCAACATACTCTGGATCTTCCATTAATTGTCTGTGAAACGGGATGGTCGTTTTAATGCCTTCGATATAAAACTCATCTAAGGCGCGTTTCATCTTGTTTATTGCTTCTTCTCTTGTTTGCGCAGTAGTAATTAACTTAGCAATCATCGAGTCGTAATTTGGCGGAATTGTATATCCAGCATAAACGTGAGTATCTAATCGCACTCCGTGTCCTCCTGGCGCATGTAAAACGGTGATTTTACCTGGCGAAGGGCGAAAGTCATTGTATGGATCTTCGGCGTTAATACGACACTCAATAGCATGCAGATTTGGGAAATAATTTTTTCCAGAAATTGGCACACCTGCAGCAACCAATATTTGTTCTCTAATTAAGTCATAATCTACAACTTGCTCAGTAATTGGGTGCTCTACTTGGATACGGGTATTCATTTCCATGAAGTAGAAATTTCTATGCTTGTCAACTAAGAATTCTACAGTTCCTGCTCCTTCATATTTAATATATTCTGCAGCTTTAACAGCAGCTTCTCCCATTTTATTTCTCAATTCATCAGTCATGAATGGAGATGGAGTTTCTTCAGTTAATTTTTGATGACGGCGTTGTACTGAGCAATCTCTTTCAGACAAGTGACATGCTTTTCCATAAGAATCTCCAACAATTTGAATTTCAATATGACGTGGCTCTTCAATTAATTTTTCAAGATACATTCCGTCATTTCCAAATGCAGCAGCTGATTCTTGACGTGCGCCTTCCCAAGCTTTAAGTAAATCTTCTTGTTTCCATACAGCACGCATTCCTTTTCCACCACCACCAGCTGTAGCTTTAAGCATAACTGGATATCCAAATTCACTAGCTAATTTTTCAGCTTGTTCATACGATTCTAAAATTCCAACAGAACCTGGTACACAAGGCACACCTGCTTCAATCATGGTAGCTTTAGCCGAAGCTTTATCTCCCATTCTATCAATCATTTCTGGTGCTGCACCAATAAATTTGATTCCGTGTTCTTGGCATATTTTAGAAAACTTAGCATTTTCTGATAAAAATCCGTAACCTGGGTGAATAGCATCAGCATTTGTAATTTCGGCAGCAGCAATTATGTTTGGCATTTTTAAATACGACAAATTACTAGGTGCTGGACCGATACAAACAGCTTCATCCGCAAACTTCACATGCAAACTTTCTGCATCAGCAGTAGAATAAACTGCTACCGTTTTAATGCCCATTTCTTTACAGGTTCTAATTACTCTTAAAGCAATTTCCCCACGGTTGGCAATTAATATTTTTTTAAACATCTTTTATGATTAGATTGTTAGACAATTGGATTGTTGGATTGTTAGATTGCTTAGTCATTTGCTGACGTTCACGTATTGGATTATTAGAAATTGTTATAAAATCTACTAATCGAAAAAATCTAATAATCTAAAAATCTAAATTATGAAGGATCTACTAAGAATAATGGTTGATCAAATTCTACAGGTGACATATCGTCAACAAGAATTTTCACAATTTTTCCTGAAATTTCAGCTTCAATTTCATTGAATAACTTCATTGCTTCAACAACACAAAGTACATCTCCTTTTGAAATTGCAGACCCAACTTCAATAAAAGCTGGTTTATCTGGTGCTGGTTTTCTATAAAAAGTTCCAATCATAGGTGATTTAATAGTCACATATTTAGAGTTGTCCTCTGCCGCTGCAGGTGTTGCAGGTGCTGCTGGAGCAGCAACTGGTGCTGGAGCAACTGCTTGCGGAAGGGCCTGAGGCATTGGAGCTTGTTGTAAATAAGTGATTTCTGGAGAATTCCCTTCTACAGTAGTTCTGATGGTAATCTTTACATCTCCTGTTTCTAATTTTACTTCTGCAACTCCAGTATTAGATACAAATTTGATTAGGTTTTGAATTTCTTTTAAATCCATAATATTATTTGTTTTAGTTATAGTTTTATTGTTTGTTGTATGCCCATTTTAGGTAAATAGCTCCCCAAGTAAATCCGCCTCCAAAGGCAGCAAATATAAGGTTATCCCCTTTTTTAAATTTATTTTCAAAATCACTCAACAGCAATGGTAATGTAGCCGAAGTTGTGTTTCCGTATTTTTGGATGTTTACCAACACTTTATCTTCTTCAAGTTCCATTCTGGAAGCTGTTGCATCAATAATTCTCTTATTAGCTTGATGTGCTACTAACCAATTCACGTCGTCTTTAGTTAAATTATTGCGTTGCATGATTTTATCACTCACATCTGCCATACCAGAAACTGCATATTTGAATACTGTTTTTCCGTCTTGAAAAACGTAATGTTGACTGTTTTCTACTGTTTCTTTAGAAGCTGGTAAAATAGAACCACCTGCATCTATTTTTAGATATTCTCTACCGATACCGTCCGAACGCAAATATTCATCTTGTAAGCCAAGTCCTTCATAATTTGGTTCAAATAAAACAGCGCCACCACCATCGCCAAAAATAATGCACGTTGCTCTATCGGTGTAATCAATAATTGATGACATTTTATCGGCACCAATCAACAATACCTTTTTGTACCTACCAGATTGTATGTAGGCAGCAGCAGTAGACATTCCGTAAAGAAAGCTTGAACAAGCCGCTGATAAATCAAAAGCAAAAGCATTGACAGCACCAATTTGTGTTGCCACATAAACTCCAGTTGTAGCTACCGGCATATCTGGAGTGGCGGTTGCCATGATTACTAAATCTATTTCGGCTGGATCTAAATTGGCTTTTTGTATTAAATCTTGTGCGGCTTTTATGGCTAAATAAGAGGTTCCTTTTCCTTGTTCTTTCAACAATCTTCTTTCTTTTATCCCAGTTCTTGTAGTAATCCATTCATCATTAGTATCGACTAAAGTTTCTAAGACTTGATTTGAAAGGACAAAATCTGGAACATAACCACCAACAGCGGTGAT
>NZ_JBJTND010000074.1:0-3263 GCF_046073885.1 Flavobacterium sp. | reverse complement strand
GACTTGCCTCAGTTCCTAGGCTTAATTTTGACGTAATTGCAAAGCTCAATGCAGCTCGTAAAGCCCCACCCATTGAACTTGAATTATCTCAACCCAAATTTAAACACTATGTTGGCGTTCAATCTAATTTATTAATCCGTCAGGTATTTAATTTAAGTGGTACTACATCAGCTACAAACAATCCATATTTATTTACTTATGCCATCAATAACAGAAAAGGTTGGGGCTTAGCAACGGGATTGGGATTAACAACTTCTAACAACGCTTCATCGGATGTTTTAGGAGGTTTTGATAAAAGATCTACTCAAGCAATGAATGTAAGACTTGGTATTGAGAAGCGCTTTGTACTTCATCCAAAATGGAATGCACTTGTAGGCATTGATGGATTAATGAATAGTAACAAAAGTACTTCTGATGTTAAAACAGTTCAAAGTTTTGGGACTGCATTTGTTAGTACATCAAAAACTACAGATAATTCAAGTTCAATGGGTGGGGCTTTACGAGCTGCATTGAGCTTTGCAATTACGTCAAAATTAAGCCTAGGAACTGAGGCAAGTCTTGCTTTTACATCGGGGAGTGAAAGTTTTTCAGGGACTACTTCTTCAGATAATGGATTTGGAAATAATACATTTACCACTACGTCAAATACCTCTAGCCATAGTGGTTTTGGGATGAATGTACCAACAGCTTTTTTTGTGATTATAAAGTTTTAATCAATAAAATTAAGATAATGTGGTAAAAAATAGGATATAAAATCGGCTGAAACGTATACTGTTAAAGCAATAGAAGAAAGGATAATGAAAGTGGTTTCATTATCCTTTTTTTGTGGATGAAAAAAAAGCAATAAAAAGTGTCCATCATGTAGTTCAAATCGAATACAGAAACGAGGTATTCAAAGAGGTAAGCAACGATTTAAATGTTCGGCCTGTGGTATGAGTTTTACCATTAGAAACGAAAGCGTAAAAGCTTCGAATCAGTTTGTTTGGTTTAAAAAATGGATAATAGAACGGCAGGTATATAAGTACTTGACTAGAGATAGCGGCATGAGCCAAAGTAAGCTGCAATGCTTGTTCAGAGCCTATTTAAAGGAGGCTCCAACAGTAGCCATCCGCAGTAAGAAGAAAGTGCATTTGCTCATTGATGGCAGTTACTTTACCAATAAGTTGTGTTTGATTTTATACTACGACCACGACATTCGTTATGTACAACTATATCGAGAAACAAACCAAGAGAAATACAGGGAAATAAAGGAAGACCTGGAGAACCTAAAGGAGTTGGGTGTAGAGGTTTACAGCGTTACTTGTGATGGTCACAAAGCTATCTTAAAAGCCGTTCGAAAAGCCTTTCCAGATGTCTATTTGCAACGCTGTTTGGTACATGTAAAAAGGCAAGTAAAAAACTATTTGAGCCAACATCCTAAGTTACCACAATCAAGAGCATTGTTGCAAATTGCTGCACAAATAACAGCTATTAAAACACACGAACAGCGAAACGAATGGTTGAAGCTGTTTTATGATTTTTATACAGCCAACGAATCGTTTATTAATGCTCAAAGTAAACAAGAAACTACAGGTCGATATTGGTACACTCATAAAAATCTACATGCAGCCTGTTCATTGCTGATGGCGGCTTTACCCAATATGTTTTGTTATTTAGATGATGCAGAAATACCCTATACCACTAATCGATTAGAGAGTTATTTTTCTCATCTAAAAGAAAAACTAACCCTGCACCGTGGTCTTCGATTCGAAGCAAAAAAGAACTTCATTAAATGGTACTTACACTTTAAAAACAACCAGTCGAAATAAGTTTTTTTAGCCAAAGGTGTTCAAGAATATAAACTAAAAAGGAGCTAATAAAAGCTCCTTTTTTTAGTTGACCTTTTTTATTCCGTCACACATCAATCTATTGCTGATGAGTTGCTCTCCAGCAGAGCCCACTTCCTCTTCGATTGATAATGCAAAAATCTGTATTATTCTAAGAAAAAAACCTCCTATTTTTTACCACATTGCCTTTTTAATCAACCATTTTTTATATCGCTCTCTAAAAATAATAGGATTCAAAGAAGCATTACTGATGGCTTTACAACCATATTTATCAGTAATTTGTAATTGAAAATATTCAATGTTTGTGTTCGATGTTTTTAGAGTGGGGATGGTACTAAAAGTTGTACCATTGAATTTTTCTTTTTCTTTCCATTCATATTGATAAGGTGGTGTACCACCAAATACAGAAGATTGAATGATGCCAACTGTATCAGTTTGCAATAATGCGATACTATCAGGTAATGCTTTTGAAAATATTGTAGTAACCTGTAAACCAAAACCATTTGATACTACAAAATCATTTGATAATTCATTTACACAACCATATTCATCAATGCTTGCTATGTTTACTGTAGTAATATTACCTGATTTTGGGTTCTTTATTTTGGTGCTAACATGTTCAAACCAAAACCAATCTTCATTCATCATCCATTTGGTAAATAATAATTTTCTGTTATCTGTTGCATTAGCTTCAATATTTAAAATATTACCAACACAAATAGGTTGTTTCGGAATACCATTTACTCTTAAAAACGAAGCATTTGGGATAGATAAATTTAATTCATTACTATTTATGGAATCAGGTATTTTAAATGTGATTTTCTGATTTCCTGATGGGATATAGGCTACTATTTTTTCACCCTCACCAATTTCTTTGTTTTCAAAAAACCATTTTATGTTACTTGTTTTTTCAGCGGTTAATAAATGCTTATAACTTTCATCTAATTGGAGTTCTACTTTCATTGTATTGCTGGTATCGCATTGATATTTTATCCAAACTCCATTTTGTAGAACTGATGAAGCATTTACCATTCCTGATTTTAGGGCTTGATTAAACAAGCAATTTTTTTCTGTTTCGTTACAAGCTTTTATGGTAATATCAGTGGCTAAACTAATGTTTGAATTTTGAATCGGACTCCATTCTAATTTGGCTTTACTACTGTATTTTTTCCATTTTATAGTTACTGATTGTAAAGAATCAATAAATAATATTTCGCCACTATTTTTGGGTACAATATTCCAATTGCCAGCTTGTAAATTTTTTCCTTGCAGTTGGTAAACGTATGGTATTTCAGTTTCAACCGAAGTAGCTCCACGAATGCCCATAGGTAATTGCATTTGAGCCATGCAATTCAATACATTCACTAATAAAATAATTGAAAAAATTAATTTGATTTTCAAATTGAATAAATTATTCTTCAAAGTTAGAACTTCTTT
>NZ_JBJTND010000073.1:0-9828 GCF_046073885.1 Flavobacterium sp. | reverse complement strand
CCAATGTTTGTAGAAAATAACCAATTCAACCACGAATTATTATTCAACGTAACCAAACGAGTTACCAGAAACCTGAATAAAGTAATCGATAGAAATTACTATCCAGTAAAAGAAGCCGAGAACTCTAACATGCGCCACCTTCCGGTAGGATTGGGAGTGCAAGGCTTAGCGGATGCTTTTATTTTATTAAGAATGCCATTTACCAGCGACGAAGCCAAAAAATTAAATCAAGAAATATTCGAAACCTTATATTTTGCAGCCGTAACCGCTTCTATGGAAATGGCGAAAGAAGAAGGATCTTATTCAAGCTTTAAAGGTTCTCCTATATCAGAAGGGTTATTTCAACACAACCTTTGGAACATTAAAGACGAAGAACTTTCTGGAAGATGGGATTGGGCTAGCTTAAGAAAAGAGGTAATGAAACATGGAGTAAGAAACTCTCTTTTAGTTGCGCCAATGCCAACAGCTTCTACATCTCAGATTCTTGGAAACAACGAAGCTTTTGAACCGTACACTTCAAATATTTATACGCGTAGAGTATTATCTGGAGAATTTATTGTGGTGAACAAACACTTATTAAATGATCTTGTTGAGCGTGGATTATGGAATGAATCATTAAGACAGGAATTAATGCGTCATAACGGATCGGTTCAAGGATTGAATATCCCAGAAGATTTAAAAGAATTGTACAAAACAGTTTGGGAAATGTCTATGAAAGACATCATCGACATGAGCCGTCACAGAGGTTATTTCATTGACCAATCGCAATCGTTAAACTTATTCATGCAAGATGCTAACTATGCTAAATTAACTTCGATGCATTTTTACGCTTGGAAAAGCGGCTTAAAAACCGGAATGTATTATTTAAGAACGAAAGCAGCAGTTGATGCAATTAAGTTTACTTTAAATAATGATAAAAAAGAAGAACCACTTAAAGTTGAGGCCCTTCCAGCAGACGCGGTTGAGGTTGTTGCTCCAGTTGAAAATGGAGAAATGACTGCAGAAGATTTTGCTGCCATGATTGAGCGTGCTCGTAATGCTGCAGGTAGTGGTGGAGATGACTGCGAAATGTGTGGTTCTTAATTTGAAAATTAATTTATTGAATATTATAAAACAGCTGTCACATGATAGCTGTTTTTGTTTTAGCATAATACTATTTCAATTCGTACATTTGAAACAAATAATAAAAAACAATGGCTAAAGAAAAAGGAATTTACACCGGAATAATTGAAAAGGATGAAAACGGAAATTATTTTTGTGGGGAATATTTATTAGATTATCAATACACCGAAGCAAGTTTTAAATTAGGGGATGAGATTAATATTAAAAGTGTCATTGCTAATCCGAGTGATAAAAGCTATAATCAATACCCAAAGAAATCTAGAAATTTCTTTCTGTCAAATAAAAAGGAATAAACACATACTTATATGATGCACTGGGAACAATTGTTGTCTCTAAAAAGACAAGGCGACACAAGTAAACGACTAAGAACGGAGCAAGATGATACCCGATTGGGATTTGAAGTAGATTATGATCGAATAATATTTTCGGCGCCTTTTCGTAGTTTGCAAGATAAAACACAAGTAATTCCGCTTTCAAAGACGGATTTTGTGCATACGCGATTAACTCACAGTCTAGAAGTTTCGGTTGTAGGCCGATCAATTGGAAGATTGGTTGGAAAAAAAATCATAGAAAAATACCCACACCTCAAAGAAATTCATGGATTTCAAGCCAATGATTTTGGAGCTATTGTAGCTGCAGCTTCTTTAGCCCATGATATTGGAAATCCTCCTTTTGGACACTCGGGAGAAAAAGCTATTGGGGAATATTTTTCTATTGGAAATGGTCAAAAATACAAAGACCAATTAACCAAAAAAGAATGGCAAGATTTAATAGATTTTGAAGGCAATGCCAATGGATTTTCGGTATTAACAAGTCCGCGGCTAGGAATAGAAGGAGGACTTCGATTAACGTATGCAGTCTTGGGTGCATTTATGAAATACCCAAAAGAAAGTTTGCCCAAAAAGCCAACCCAAAATATTTCTGATAAGAAGTATGGCTTTTTCCAATCGGATAAAGAATCCTTTAAAGAAGTTGCTGAAGAATTGGGGTTAATTCCAAATAAAACAGGTGACGATATAGGTTATGAAAGACATCCTTTGGCATATTTGGTAGAAGCGGCAGATGATATTTGTTATACCATTATTGATTTTGAAGACGGAATCAATTTGGGATTGGTTTCAGAAGATTATGCCCTTGAGTATCTTATTAAATTAGTAAAAGATACAATTGATACGCCAAAATACCAATCATTAACCAATAAAGAAGATCGCATAAGTTACCTTAGAGCTTTGGCAATTGGCAATTTAATAAACGATGCAGTTCGCGTATTTATTGAAAATGAAGAAGCTATTTTAAAAGGTGATTTTCCTTATGCATTAATGGATAAAAGTAAATATAAAGCACAAATTGATGACATCATTCAATTGAGCGTGAAGAAGATTTATCAAAGCAGAGAGGTTATTGAAAAAGAGCTTACAGGATATCAAATCATCAATAATTTATTAGATAAATTCTGTACGGCATACAATAATGACTTTGATGGCGTCAAAACCAATTATGATTCTTTATTATTAAAAATATTGCCTGAAAAACATTTGGTGAAAAAAGAAAGCACTTATGAGAGATTGCTTCATATTTGTCATTTTGTATCCTTATTAACGGATGGTAAAGCAGTACTTTATAACAAAATTATTACGGCATAAAGTTGTTAATTTTTTGATTTTCTGATACATTAATTGTATTTCGAAAAAAAATAAATTATGTTTGTGCCACTTAACCAACAATTTATATTATAAATTGAAATTCATCCATATGGATTTCTAAAAAAATTATATCATGAATAAAAAAATTACATCAGTATTAATGCTTTTGTTTACAGTATTAGGTTTTTCTCAAGTGAGTAAAGAAAAAATCCAATCGTATTTAGATCAAAACAAAGCAAAATTCAATTTAACTAGCCAGGATATTAATGATTGGTACATCCAAAGTACTGGTAGTTCTGAATCTACAAATATTGATACCTATTGGTTAGCACAACAATATCAAGGTATTGAAATATACAATGCAGTTTCAAATGTTTGGGTAAAAAACGATGAAATCATTAATGTGTTAAATGGTTTTATTCCAAATATTAGTCAAAAAGCAAATACAACAACTCCAAGTTTATCTGTTGTTGCTGCATTTCAAAAAGCATTAATGGCCTTAAATGAAAGTCCAATTTTCACTGATATTACGGAGACTATCAGCTCTAAAGAATATAAATTATCAAATGGAAATTTAACTGAAGATCCTATTACCGCAAAATTAGTTTTTCAACCGGTTTCTAATTCATTAAAACTAGCTTGGAATTATACTTTTTATACTCAAGATTACAAACATTTATGGAGCGTTAGAATCGATGCTGTAAATGGAACTCTTTTAGAGAAAAAAGACATGGTAATTTCATGTGATTTTGGTCATAGTTCTGCCTCTAGTGCAAAATCTAATTTTTCATTTTACAAGAACTTATTTAAAGAAGAAAGTGTATTTTCTCCAATACAAGTTCAAGGAGGATCTTACAGAGTTGTTCCTTTTAATTATGAAAGTCCAAATCATCACTCAAGAGATTTAATCGCAAATCCTGAAAATCCAACAGCTTCTCCAAGAGGTTGGCATAATGCAAATACTTTAACGGGTACCTCTGCAGCATTAAATTATACTTATACAAGAGGAAATAATGTTTGGGCTAGAGCAGATTATGGAAATACTAATCCTACTTCAACTTCTGCTACTTCAACAGCTACTGGGTACGCGCCAACTAATACGGGTCTTGTTTTTGATTATCCTTATCCTGGAACTTCAGTTGCAGCAAACACATATATTGATGCATCTTGTACTAATTTGTTTTACATGAATAATGTACTACATGATTTATGGTTTCAATATGGATTTAATGAAGCAAATGGTAATTTCCAAAATAACAATTATACTACTGTAACAGCTCCTGCTGCTGGAGATTTCGTATATGCAGATGCTCAAGATGGATCTACTGCAGCTACTCCAACATTAAATAATGCAAATTTTAGTACCCCTGTTGATGGTTCAAAGCCAAGAATGCAAATGTATTTATGGAGTTATAGAAAAATCACACAGTTACTTACAATTAATTCTCCAGCTGAAATAGCAGGCCCAGAGTATGCAAGTGATAACGGATTTAATCCAGGTCACGTTAATGTTCCTGTTGCGCCAGCAAGTATTGAATCAGATATTATTCTTTATGATGATGGAACTCCAGATGTGGGTCAAACTGACAATGCAGATGGATGTGCGGCAGCAGTAAATGCAGCAGCAATTAATGGTCACATAACTATTATTAGAAGATCTACTTCGGTAGCAAATGGAGGTAACCCTTGTACGTTTGTTGCTAAAGCACTTAATGCAAAAGCTGCTGGTGCCACTGCAGTTATAATAGTAAATAATGATGTTACAGCCCCAAATGCAAGTATAGGTATGTCGGGTGCAGATGCTAACATTACTATTCCTGTAATTAGCATTTCTTTAAATAATGGTGAGGCAATTATTAATAAAATAAAATCTGGTGTTGTAGTAAACGGAAAAATTCAATCACCAACTGCACTTGAAGTGTTTGTTAACACAGATGGGGATTTGGATAATGGAGTTATTGCTCACGAATTTGGTCATGGAATCTCAACTCGTTTAGCTGGAGGAAGAGCAAATTCTAGTTGTTTACAAAATGAAGAACAAATGGGTGAGGGTTGGTCTGATTGGTTTGCCTTGATGTTATCAATTAAACCAGGTGATGTAGGGGCAACTCCAAGAGGGATGGCTACATTTGTAATTAATCAAGATATTACTGGAGATGGATTACGTAATTATCCATATTCTACGGATATGACAGTTAATCCAGAAACTTTTAACACTGTAAATCTTAATCAAGTTGATAACGGATCAGGTGTAATGGTTACAGAAACACACAATGTGGGAGAAGTATGGGCAACAATGCTATGGGACTTAACTTGGGCTTACATCAATAAATACGGATATGATGATAATAAATATACAGGAACAGGTGGAAACAACAAAGTAATGCGATTGGTGTTAGACGCAATTAAATTACAACCTTGTAGTCCTTCTTTTGTTCAGGCTAGAGATGCAATATTAGCAGCTGATTTAGCTACAACTAACGGACAAGATTATTGTTTAATTTGGGAAGTATTTGCTAGAAGAGGACTTGGATTAAATGCTAGTTCTGGAGATAATAACAATTCAATTGATGAAGTGGAAGATTTTACAATTCCTACGCCAGGTGCAACTCCTGCAACTGGATCTAACTGTACGTTAAGTGTAAACTATTTTGAAAATCAAGAATTATTTAGAGTTTACCCAAATCCAACAAACGGTTTCTTAAATGTAAGAATCAATAATTATGTTGGTAAAGCAACTATTCAAATAATCGACATTAATGGAAGAATTGTAGAAGAATACAATAATGAAGATTTTAATGTTGAAAAAGCTTTAAACTTAAACAACTTACAAGATGGAATTTATGTGCTAAAAGTAAGTGGAGACAAAATGAACTTCACTCAAAAAATAGTTAAAAACTAATATTCCATTAAAAAAACAATAAAGCCGTCTCAAGTAATTGAGGCGGCTTTGTGTTTATAAAACATCCTTTTCGGAAAAACAATTTTTTGTAAAATTATTTATTTAAATAAATTTTGATACAGCGTTTTTTTTTTTACTTTTACGGACTATGAAAATTCAAATGGGGAAAATAGTATTAGCATGTTTCGTGTTATTGATTTGCAATAGTAGTTTTGCAAGCAATAATCCGCCGCAACCTGCTGCTCCAATTCCACCACCTTCATTGCCAATATCAAATGAAATGATAGTTTTAGTAATTGCAGGATTACTATTTGCATTCTATAAATACAAAAAAAGCTTCAAGATTTCTTGAAGCTTTTTTATTTATGGTATAATTATTTATTAAAGAGAATGTAATCTTGCAACATATTTCCCAATTACATCAAATTCCAAGTTAACTTTAGTGCCAATTGAAAAAGTTTTAAAATTAGTATGCTCATAAGTATACGGAATAATAGTAACACTAAATTCATTTACCAAAGAATTCACTACTGTTAAACTAACGCCATTTACTGTAATAGAACCTTTTTCAATTGTAATATTGTTTAAGCTAGCATCATAGGAAAATGTATATAGCCAACTGCCATTTGTTTCTTCGATTGATTTGCAAATTCCTGTTTGATCAACATGTCCTTGAACAATATGTCCGTCAAGTCGGTCACCAAGCTTCATAGCGCGCTCTAAATTGATGTAATCTCCTTCTTTCCAATCACCCACATTTGTCTTGTCTATAGTTTCTTGAATGGCAGTTACGGTATACATTTCGTTTTCTATTGAGACAACCGTAAGACAAACTCCATTATGAGCAACACTTTGATCTATTTTTAATTCGCTTGTTAGTGGGCAACTAACAGTAATATGTAAGTTTCCATCTTGTTTTGTAAGCCCATTTACAATTCCAAGCGTTTCAATAATTCCTGTAAACATTTGTCGTTTTATTTTACTAAATTTGCATTTCAAAAGTAGGAATAAATAAGAAACAACCCACATGAAAAAAGCAGAAAATATAATCGTTGGAATTTCAATTGGAGATTTAAACGGTATTGGAAGCGAGGTAATATTAAAAACATTTGAGGACACTCGAATGTTAGAACTTTGCACGCCTGTAATTTTTGCAAATGTTAAGATTGTTTCGTTTATCAAAAGAAACTTAAATTCGGAAGTAGCACTTCACGGAATTGATCGAATAGACCAATTAATTAAAGGGAAGATTAATGTACTTAATGTTTGGAGAGAAGGTGTTGATATCAACTTTGGTCAAAACGATGAAACGGTTGGAAAGTATGCAATCAAATCATTTATGGCCGCTACGGCAGCTTTGAAAGATGGCTTGGTTGATGTGCTAGTAACTGCTCCTATTAACAAATACAACATCCAATCGGATGAATTTAAATTTCCAGGGCATACCGATTATTTAGATAAAGAATTAAGTGGTGATGCCTTAATGTTCATGGTACAAGACAATTTAAGAGTTGGATTACTTACAGACCATGTACCGGTTAATGATGTTGCAAAACACCTAACAGAGAAGCTAATTACTCAAAAAATAGAAACCATTAATTTATCTCTAAAACAGGATTTCAAAATAAATAAACCAAAGATTGCGGTATTAGGATTAAATCCACACGCTGGTGATAGTGGAATTATAGGAAATGAAGAAGAGACCGTAATTAAGCCTACCATTAAGAAGTTATTTGAAAAAGGAATTTTTGTTTTCGGACCTTATCCTGCAGATGGATTTTTTGGGAGCGGTCAATATGAAAAATTTGATGTAGTTATAGCTTCCTATCACGATCAAGGTTTAATTCCTTTCAAAACATTATCTTTTGGTTTAGGAGTAAACTATACTGCGGGTTTAAATAAGATAAGAACTTCCCCAGACCACGGAACTGCATATGAAATTGCAGGAAAAGGAGTAGCCGATTTTGGTTCGTTTAAAGAAGCGGTGTATTTGGCATTAGATATTTTTCATGCTCGAAATGAGTATGTTGAATTGACCAAAGATCCTTTAAAAACGAAAGAAAAAAAGTAATATTCAAAAAAATACCGATAAGTCTTTTAGATTTATAATAAATTTATATCTTTGCACTCCCAAAGCTGAATCTTCAGTTAGGGCAAATTGATGAAATAATGAAAGTTACAAATGAATTTTTTATTCCTTTCATAGGATTAAAGTTAGGAAAACATCCATTTGAATTTCAAATCAATAAAGCGTTCTTTGATAAATTTGAATATCACGAATATGAAAATTGTGCTATTCAAGTAAATGTAGTTTTAGAAAAAAAAAGCACCATGTTGGAGCTTTCCTTTAAGCACAAAGGAACTGTTACAGTACCTTGTGATTTAACTAATGAAATCTTTGATTTACCAATCAAAGGAAAAATTAAATTAGTTGTAACATTTGGGGAAGAATTCAACGATGATAATGAAGAACTTTTAGTGCTTCCGCACGGCGAGCATCAAATAGATATAGCACAATATATTTATGAAATGATTATATTGTCGGTTCCAATTAAAAGAGTTCACCCTGGGATAAAAGACGGGACTCTTCAAACCGAGGCTTTAAAGAAACTTTCAGAACTTACGATTAAAGAACAAAAAATAGAAAATAAAAAAGAAGAAAATATTGACCCTAGATGGGACAAATTAAAACAACTATTAACGGATAAATAATATAGTAAAATGGCACATCCTAAGAGAAAAGTCTCCAAAACAAGAAGAGACAAGAGAAGAACACATTATAAAGCAACTGCAGCAACCATTGCAACTTGTCCAATTACAGGAGAAGCACATTTATACCACAGAGCTTACTGGCATGAAGGTAAAATGTACTATAGAGGACAAGTAGTTATCGATAAATCTGAGGCTGTTGCTTAATCTATATTTAAATTTACATTTAAACTCTCACTTCCTGTGAGAGTTTTTTGTTTTTTATGAATTTTAAATTATAACTAAATATTTTTTTGTAAATTCCACCTCTTTTAATTTACAATAAAAAAGAGGCGCTAAATCAACATTATGAATACAATTACAGCTGCAATTACCGCTGTCGGGGGGTATGTTCCAGATTTCGTTTTATCTAATCAAGTTCTAGAAACTTTAGTAGATACTAATGATGAGTGGATTACATCAAGAACCGGAATTAAAGAAAGAAGATTACTAAAAGATCATGGAAAAGGAACTTCCTATTTAGCAATAAAAGCTGCTCAAGATTTAATAAAAAGAGGAAACATTAATCCGGCTGAAATAGATTTAGTGATAATGGCTACCGCAACACCAGATATGCCTGTTGCAACAACTGGGGTATATGTAGCAACTCAAATAGGCGCTGTAAATGCATTTGCTTATGATTTATCTGCTGCTTGTTCTAGTTTTCTTTACGGAATGTCTGCTGCTGCTGCCTATGTTCAATCGGGTAGATATAAAAAAGTATTGTTAATTGGAGCCGATAAAATGTCTTCAATTATTGATTATACCGATAGAGCAACATGCATCATTTTTGGAGATGGCGCAGGGGCTGTATTATTTGAACCAAATTATGAAGGATTAGGATTACAAGACGAATACCTTCGTTCGGATGGGATAGGTAGAGAATATTTAAAAATTGATGCAGGTGGATCTATTTTACCAGCATCTAAAGATACAGTTGAAAACAGTCAGCACTTTGTTTTTCAAGATGGAAAAACGGTTTTCAAATATGCAGTTTCTGGAATGGCAGATGTAAGTGAAAAAATCATGCAACGCAATAATCTAACAAAAGAGGATGTAAGTTGGTTAATTGCGCACCAAGCAAATAAAAGAATTATTGATGCCACAGCCTCTAGAATGGAACTTGAAGAAGATAAAGTATTGGTTAATATTCAAAAATATGGAAATACTACTTCAGCAACATTACCCTTGTTGCTAAGTGATTTTGAAGATAAATTTAAAAAAGGAGATAATCTTATTTTTGCTGCTTTTGGTGGTGGATTTACATGGGGTTCAATCTACCTTAAATGGGCTTATAACAAACAATAAACTATAACTAAAACAATTAATTATGGATTTAAAAGAAATTCAAAATCTAATTAAATTTGTATCCAATTCTGGAGGCTGTGGCATCAATAATTCTTTTATTTGCTT
>NZ_JBJTND010000072.1:0-10214 GCF_046073885.1 Flavobacterium sp. | reverse complement strand
AAATGAAAGTAACCCAACATATAGCAAAAGCAAACGGAAGACCCTTGTTTTCCTTTGAGATTTTACCACCTTTAAAAGGACAAAATATTCAGTCTATTTTTGACAGCATTGCCCCTTTAATGGAATTCAATCCCCCGTTTATTGATGTTACCTACCATCGCGAGGAGTATGAGTTTAAGGAATTGCCAAACGGATTATTGCAAAAGAAAATTGTAAAAAAACGTCCAGGCACGGTGGGTATTTGTGCTGCTATTCAAAATAAATACAATGTAGATGCCATTCCGCATATTTTGTGTGGAGGTTTTACGAAAGAGGATACTGAAAACCTTTTGATTGATTTGGATTTCCTAGGAATAGATAATGTGGTAGCGCTTCGTGGCGATGCCTTAAAAAACGAAACCTATTTCAAACCCGAAAAAGAAGGAAATGAATTTGCTTCCGATTTGGTATTGCAAATCAATAATTTAAATAAGGGAATTTATCTGGATGAAGATTTAAAAAATTCGGCTAAAACTAATTTTTGCATCGGAGTCGCCGGTTATCCAGAGAAACATATGGAAGCTCCAAGTTTGGATAGTGATATTCATTTTTTGAAAGAGAAAATAAAAAATGGCGCTGATTATATTATCACTCAAATGTTTTTTGACAATAAAAAGTTCTTTGATTTTGTAGATAAGTGTAGAACGGCAGGAATTACAATTCCAATTATTCCTGGGTTAAAACCTATTTCTACCAAGAAGCAACTCAATTTAATTCCGCATCGATTTAGTATTGAATTACCCGATGATTTGATTATGGAAGTGGTTAAAGCCAAAGACAATGATGTGGTGAAACAAATTGGAATTGATTGGTGTATTCAACAAAGTAAAGAGCTGGTTGCTGCCGGAATTCCGGTATTGCATTATTACTCTATGGGGAAAGCAGAAAATATTAAAGCTATTGCAACAAAGGTGTTTTAAAGTACTAATTGTAAATTATATGGCCTTGGTACAATTGCTGTACCTCTACAATGGGAGGGTTATTTTTTAGGATAATATTTCCAGTGCTAAACATTTTTCCGGTGATACTTTGTATTGGTTTTACAAACATATCATTCGATCCCCTATGAAAAACACTAATATTTTGTGCCGTTAAATTGGAAGAATCTATTCTGCTATCTCCTGCCCAAAAATTAATTATTTCCGTATTTGTGGATCCCGAAATAAAAAAGTTAGATACATTATTACTTTCAATTTGCATTAAGTTGTTGTTAATCGTAAAGTAAAAATCTCCGGTACCGGCACTACTTTCTCCATCCCCATTTTTATCAATGGAATATACTTTTAAGGTAGGGAAAGTGAGTAGACCATTGGAACGAATGTCACGCTCGGTTTTTGAATAAATTTCTTCTAATGTGGGCGTGGTAATGTATATGGTTGTTTGTCCGTATTCTCTGAGCCAATTGCAAGTAGTGTTATCGGTAAATATCAATTGGTTGTCATTTTGGGTAACCGAAATATTGTTAATCAAGTTGCTTCCCGATTTTATTTCAACTTTATATTCTGGTCCCTGAGTAATTTCAATAGCAATACCACGATATACTTTTATTCGTGAAAACGGATTAACGGGAACGATTTTAGTAACAATATCACCCGTACTCTCAATGCATTCACTTGGCTTTTCACAAGAAATGAAAACCAAAAGAAAACTAATAAATACTACTATTTTTTTCATTTTTATAATCTTACACCTAGGCCAAACTCCAGCGCTTCTGCATAAAATAGATGTGTTTTTACAGAGAAACTAGAATATATTTTTGGGTTAAAATGGTATTTAAAACCTATTCTGTCATATACAATTAAATCGTCTTTAAAAGGTCGATATATGTAATAACCTACTTGTGCTTCTAGAGATATTTTGTTGACAAACAATTCATATCCAGTAAATAATCCTACCCGTTTATAATCGGTGTTGGGATCTAGATTCATCTCAGGATAAGCATTAGACATGTATTTAATGTAATCCTTTATTGAGTTAGTTAAGAACAATTCGGTTCCAAATTGCAAAGCGCTTTTTCTATTAAAACGCTTGTCTATAAAAAATGAAGCATGATAAAAAGGATATAATCCACTGCCAATAATAGCACTTTCATTGTATCCACTTCTTAAAACAAAATTATATTTTATAGATTCACTGTAGTTTTTCTTTACAGCTGCAGTATCTATTGTTCTTTTGCTCGAATTTGAAAAATCATAATTTAACCCCACATTAACCAAAAAAGTATTGATTCCACTATTTGGAGTTTTGGTTCTTCCGTTTGAAAAATGCGTGAATAAAACTCCAGCCTGAATCCCAAGTTTATCGATTAAAAGTTCTTTTTTGTACTGCAATCCAAAATTCGTATTGGATAAAAATGTAGATCCAAAAGCTTTATTTTTATTGTTATTTTCTTTGTCGTAAGGATTGGTAGCATATCCAATTCCCTGAGAAACTTTTAATTCTAAGTGTCTATTAAAAAAATAAAAATTATACAAAGCCCCAACCCCGTAGCACTTTCCAAGAAAATTGTTGTTGTAATTTTGGTATTGGAAATAAACTCCATAATCCGGAAAATTATAGGCCGAATGCCATTCATCTTTACCGTGAGTTTGTTTAAGTAAGCTTACCATCATGCCATCAGGATGGCCTTGTAAATGATATAAATCGCTCGTATGCGGAATTACATTTCCATGAAATAAAGAAACTTCTATGGCATTGGTATCTTTGTTATCTTGACCAAATACAACGATTGATAATAAAAGAAAAACCAAACAAAATTTTCTCATCCTAAAAAAGTAAACTCATTATTTTGCGGTTTTTTCTCTAAAAATTTCCTCTAGATTTTTACTTTTTAAGTTCAGTTGTAAAATCTTCAATCCGTTCTCTTGCGCAAAGTCAAATACAGAAGGGCGGCAATCTTTTTCTGTTTCAAAAGTCAGTTCCCAAACTTTATCGTGGGTATTTTTATTGGATTTTAATTCGGATAATTTGGAAAGTAAGCGTTCATCAATTGCTTTATCAAATTCAACCTCAATCACTTGCTCTTGAATTTCAGAAACCAATTTATCTAGTTTTTTATCGGTTACAATTTTTCCGTTATTGATGATGATCACTCTGTCGCAAATGGCTTCCACTTCTTGCATGATGTGTGTAGAAAGAAAAACAGTTTTGTTTTTACCTACATTTTTTATCACATTTCGAATTTCAACCAATTGATTCGGATCCAATCCTGTAGTAGGTTCGTCTAATATTAATACATCTGGATTGTGTAAAAGCGCGGTCGCTAAACCTACCCTTTGTCGGTAACCTTTAGATAATTCACCTATTTTTTTGTGGCATTCAGAAGCTAATCCAGTTAATTGAATTACCTCCTCAATTCTTGATTTTGCCACTTTATATACATCGGCATTAAATGCCAAATATTCTCTAACATACAAATCCAAGTACAACGGATTGTGTTCTGCTAAATATCCAACAGAAAGTTGTACCGCTTTTTGGTTTAGGTTCACATCGTTTCCATTTACCGATGCCGTTCCTTCATCTGCAGTAATATAAGTCGTTAGTATTTTCATTAAAGTCGATTTTCCGGCGCCATTCGGACCAAGAAAACCAACTATTTCCCCTTTTTTTACTGAAAAAGTAACATCGTCTAGCGCTTTTTGAGTGCCATAACTTTTAGAGATATTTTGAACTTCTATTGACATAGATTTGATATTTGAAGCAAATGTAATAATTAATAAAGGAATACTAAAGCCCTAAAGTAGATAACGGCTAAATTGCTGAATTATGATAATTATGAAAATTTTAATTCAGTTTTGGCAATTGTTTCTGTGTTAGTTGCTATTGGTTTAGTAATTTTGCTTCAAATCATTCCATAAAATAATTTGGAATTTGCAACAAGCAAAATGAAAGACAAAAAAGCAATGAAAAGCTGGATCAGCGAACTTAATTTATCTCATCCACTAGTAATAGCCGGACCTTGTAGCGCAGAAACGGAAGAGCAAGTTTTAAAAACTGCTATGGAGTTGAAAGGCTCTAATGTGTCTATTTTTCGTGCTGGTATTTGGAAGCCAAGAACACGCCCAGGAGGTTTTGAAGGTGTAGGGGAAATTGGATTGAAGTGGTTGCAAAAAGCTAAAGCAGAAACCGGTTTGCTCATGGCAATTGAAGTGGCCAATGCGCACCATGTTCAGTTGGCTTTAGAGCATGATATTGATGTGCTTTGGATTGGCGCTCGAACTACTGTAAACCCTTTTGCAGTTCAAGAAATTGCCGATGCTTTGCAAAATACAGATAAAATAGTTTTGGTGAAAAATCCAGTAAATCCCGATTTGTCACTTTGGATTGGTGCAGTAGAGCGTTTGCATAATGCCGGAATTAAGAAACTCGGAATTATTCACAGGGGTTTTTCTACTTATGAAAAAACCAAATACAGAAACAATCCCGAATGGCAAATTGCAATCGATATGCAACATAAATATGCTGATTTGCCTTTTATTATTGATCCTTCCCATATTACTGGAAAAAGAGATATGATTTTTCAGGTTACCCAAGAGGCACTTGATCTTAATTATGATGGGATGATTATTGAAACCCATATTGACCCAGATAATGCATGGAGTGATGCCGCTCAGCAAGTTACTCCAACGCAATTAAAAGATATTGTTTCCAATTTAATTATCCGAAAGGAAACCGATGATGCCGATGATTACCAGCAAAATTTGTTAAAATTGCGTCTGCAAATTGATGAATTTGATTCTAAATTATTGGAAGTAATTGGAAAAAGAATGAAAGTAGCTGAAAGCATTGGCGCTCTTAAAAAAGAGAAAAATGTGGCGGTTTTACAAAACAAAAGATGGAATGAAGTCTTAGAAAAAATGATTTCAGACGGAAACCAAAAAGGATTGAGCGAAGAATTTATTGTTCAATTTTTTAAAGCCATTCACCAAGAAAGTATTGCACATCAAGAGAAGATTTTTAATTCATAAGATTTTTGATTGTCGATTAACGATATTTGATTTTTGAATTGCTTATTTTTGCATAAATCTAATTCTAAAATCAAATATCGGTAATCATCAATCGTTAATGTCTATGACCGGACTCGTTTATAAATCTACTGGAAGTTGGTACACCGTAAAATCGGAAGACGGGACCTTTGTAGAATGTCGTATTAAAGGGAAGTTTCGGGTGAAAGGCATTAAAAGTACCAATCCAATTGCAGTTGGAGATATTGTAGATTTTGAATTGGATGAAACTTCAGATGTAACTACAGGTACGATTCATAATATACACGACAGGAAAAATTACATTGTCCGAAAATCGGTGAACTTATCGCATCAAATGCATATTATTGCTTCCAATTTGGATTATGTTTTTCTCTTAATCACCATCGATAATCCACCAACCACCTTTAGTTTTATTGACCGATTTTTAGTCACTGCGGAAGCTTATGGAATAGCCACTATTTTGGTTTTCAATAAGATTGACACCTTAACCGATGAGACTTTAGAGGAGCAGCTTTACATGCAACATGTATATGAGCAAATTGGTTACCAATGCCTTCGAGTTTCTTCTACTCAAAATAAAGGAGTTGATCAATTAAAAGAACTTATGGTGGGTAAAATCACCATGTTTTCTGGACATTCTGGTGTTGGAAAATCGACTTTAGTAAATGCATTAGAACCAAGTTTGTTATTGAAAACAAAAACCATTTCAGAACAAAGTAAGCAAGGACAGCATACCACTACTTTTGCTGAAATGTATGATTTGTCATTTGATGCAAAAATTATTGATACGCCAGGAATCAAGGGATTTGGAATTGTAGACATGGAAAAAGAGGAAATAAGTGGTTATTTTCCTGAGTTTTTCAAATTAAAAGACCAATGCAAATTCAATAATTGCCTACATAAAGAAGAACCTCATTGCGCCATAAAAAAAGCATTAGAAGAAGATAAAATTTCTTGGACGCGTTACAATAGTTATTTGAAAATATTAGAAGGTGATGACGAACATTACCGCACCGATATTTATAAAGACGATCGAATTGCTAGTGATAAAACAAGAGAATAATTGTAAATTATGAAGGCTGTAATTCAAAGAGTAACTCAAGCATCGGTAACCATTGAAAGTAATATTGTTGCTGAAATTCAAAAAGGATTACTTATATTAATTGGAATTGAAGAAGCCGATAACCAAGAAGATATTCAATGGTTGGTTTCAAAAATTGCCAATCTGCGCATCTTTGGTGATGAAAATGAGGTCATGAATCTTTCGGTGAAGGATGTTGCTGGCGAGATGATAATTGTGAGTCAGTTTACACTTCATGCTACCACCAAAAAAGGAAATCGTCCTTCCTACATAAAAGCAGCAAGGCCCGAAACTGCTATTCCTATTTATGAAAAATTCATAGCTCAAATGGAAGTCGAAATTGAAAAAAAAGTGCAAACCGGACAGTTTGGAGCCGATATGAAAGTAGCATTGCTTAATGACGGACCTGTGACAATAATAATTGATACAAAAAATAAAGAATAATTATGGATCTTAAAAACTCCCAACTCGAAGTAGACAATTGGATTAAAAATCACGGTGTTCGTTATTTTAATGAATTAACCAATATGGCTCAACTTACCGAAGAAGTAGGTGAAGTGGCTCGTATTATTGCAAGACGCTACGGCGAACAATCCGAAAAAGAATCTGATAAAAATAAAGATTTGGGCGAAGAATTGGCCGATGTAGTTTTTGTAGTGCTTTGTTTAGCCAATCAAACAGGCATCGATTTGCAAGCTGCTTTTGATAAAAAGTTAGATTTAAAAACCAATCGCGATCACGACCGCCATCAAAATAATTCCAAGCTGAAATAATTGTGAATCTGAAAATTCAAAATTCAAAATTCAAAATTCAAAACGCTACAATAGCAATCACGGGATCCAAATCGGAAACCAACCGATTGTTGTTGTTGCAGGCACTTTATCCAAATATTTCTATTGAAAATGCGTCAAATTCCGATGATTCGGAAGTTATGGTTGAAGCACTTCAAAAATCAAAAATCAAAAATCAAAAATCGTTTATTATAGATGTGCATCATGCCGGTACGGCAATGCGTTTTCTAACAGCTTTTTTTGCTATTCAAGAGGGTGTTGAAGTTATTTTAACAGGCTCATCAAGAATGAAAGAAAGACCCATTCAAATTTTGGTTGATGCATTAAATCAACTTGGTGCTGAAATTACTTACATTGAAAAAGAGGGTTTTCCTCCTATTAAAATTGTCGGAAAAAAACTAATTCAAAGTAGGGTTTCGCTTCCAGCAAATGTGAGCAGTCAGTTTGTTTCTGCCTTGTTGTTAATAGCCCCCAAGCTTGAAAACGGATTGGAGTTAACCCTTGAGGGAGCAATCACATCAAGACCATATATTCAGATGACTTTGGATTTGTTAGGTGAAATTGGAGTCGAAACTTCCTTTGTAAATAATAGCATAAAAATACCTCCCAAACCATTTATTGAAAGTTCAAAATCAATACACGTTGAAAGTGATTGGTCTTCTGCTTCTTATTTTTATTCAATTGTAGCTTTGTCAGAAATTGACACCGAAATCACCTTGTCTAATTTCAAGAAAAATAGTTTGCAAGGGGATTCTGTTTTAGTAGAAATCTATGAAAATTTTGGTGTAGAAACGGTTTTCAATTCTGATAACTCCATTACAATCAGTAAAATTTCGAACTTTAAACCGGATAATTTCAACTTCCATCTTAACAGTACTCCCGATATTGCTCAAACTATTGCTGTGACTTGCTTTGGCTTAGGAATAGAATGTAAATTAACGGGTTTGCATACCTTAAAAATTAAGGAAACCGATCGTTTGGAGGCCTTAAAAAACGAATTAACACCGCTTGGCGCATCGGTTCAAATTACCGAAGATTCGATATCAATACAAGGGTTTCCAAATGTCGAATTACACGATACAAATATCAAAACCTATCAAGACCACCGAATGGCTATGGCATTTGCTCCCTTAGCCATAAAAATGCCGCTCACGTTTGCAAATGCAGAAGTGGTTTCTAAATCCTATCCGGCATTTTGGAGTGATTTAAAATCCCTTGGTTTTCAAGTTGCAGAAATATAATCATCTAGGAACCTAATAGGCTTGGTGCCTAAGCAACTTAATAAAAAAATAAAAGGCAAAACACTTGACATCGCCTATCTCACCATCGTATATTTGCCACCTTGATTTATACATCTAAGTGAAACAATCATAAACTTAAACTCTTTACAAATGAAATTATCTCATTTTCAATTTAATCTCCCAACAGAATTACTTGCAGAATTTCCAGCAGAAAACCGTGACGAAGCTCGTTTAATGGTTGTTGACAGAAAAAAAGGAACTATAGAACATAAAATGTTCAAAGATGTTATCGATTATTTTGATGATGGGGATGTAATGATTTTAAATAACACCAAAGTTTTCCCTGCAAGAATGTATGGAAATAAGGAAAAAACAGGGGCTCGTATTGAGGTTTTCTTATTAAGAGAATTAAATGCAGAGCAACGTCTTTGGGATGTTTTGGTTGATCCTGCTAGAAAAATTAGAATTGGTAATAAATTGTACTTTGGTGAAGACGATTCTTTAGTTGCTGAGGTAATTGATAATACTACTTCTCGTGGAAGAACATTACGTTTTCTTTATGATGGATCTTATGAAGAATTTAGAAATAAATTAACAGAACTTGGTGAAACGCCAATTCCTAAATACATCAATCGTGAAGTAACAGAAGAAGATGCAGAGCGTTACCAAACTATTTATGCAAAAGAAGAAGGAGCAGTAGCGGCACCAACTGCAGGATTGCACTTTTCTAAACATTTATTAAAAAGATTAGAAATTAAGGGAATTGATTTTGCCGAAGTAACGCTTCACGTTGGATTAGGTACTTTTAATCCGGTTGAGGTTGAAGATTTATCGAAACACAAAATGGATTCTGAGGAATTAAAAATCACACAAGAAGCGTGCGATATTGTAAATAATGCAAAAGCAAAAAAGAAAAGAGTATGTGTGGTAGGAACTACATCAATGCGCGCTGTTGAAAGTTCTGTTTCTTCTCAACGAACATTAAACCCATACCAAGGTTGGACCAATAAATTTATTTTCCCTCCTTATGATTTTAGTATTGCAGATGCGATGATTACTAATTTTCATACGCCAAAGTCAACTTTGTTGATGATGATTTCTGCATTTTGTGGACACGATTTAATGAAAAAAGCCTACGAAGAAGCCATCAAAGAAGGATATAAATTCTATTCTTACGGAGATGCAATGTTGATATTATAACTCATTTAAGCATCAATTATAAATAAAAAGTCCCACCGTTAGGTGGGATTTTTATTTAAAAAACATGTAACTTTGAAAACTTAGAACCTATAATCTTAGAACCTAAAATTGATTACCAAAGAAACCATTGATAAAGTATATGAAGCTGCTCGAGTAGAGGAGGTTATTGGCGATTTCGTTCAGTTGAAACGTGCCGGTAGTAACTTCAAGGGCTTGAGTCCTTTTTCTGATGAGCGTTCTCCTTCGTTCATGGTTTCTCCTGTGAAACAAATTTGGAAAGATTTTAGCTCGGGAAAAGGGGGGAACTCAGTGGCTTTCTTAATGGAACATGAACATTTTACTTATCCAGAAGCTATTCGGTTTTTGGCAAATAAATACAATATTGAAATTGAAGAAACAGAAGTTTCTCAAGATGATAAAATAGAAGCCAATGAAAAGGAAAGCATGTATTTGGTTACGGAATTTGCCAAAATTTATTTTAACGAAACGCTTTTAAATTCTGAAGAAGGAAAAGCTATAGGGCTGTCGTATTTTAAAGAGAGAGGTTTTACCAACGAAACGATTACCAAATTCGGGTTAGGTTATTCGCCCGAATCCTGGGATGCATTTACCAAAGAAGCCTTAGCAAAAGGGTATCAATTAGAGTTCTTAGAAAAGGTAGGATTGACCATCACTAGAGAAGATGGAAAGCATTTTGATCGTTTCAAAGGGAGAGTTATGTTTCCTATTCAAAGTTTATCTGGTAGAAATTTAGGTTTTGGTGGAAGAATCTTGACTAATGATAAAAAAGCTGCCAAATATCTTAATTCACCCGAAAGTGAAATATACCACAAGAGTAAAGTACTTTATGGAATTTTTCACGCCAAACAAGCCATTG
>NZ_JBJTND010000071.1:0-12034 GCF_046073885.1 Flavobacterium sp. | reverse complement strand
TGAATATTAGCGAAATCAAATTATCTCTAAACAAAAGAATGTGGGCTTTTGACATTTTACACGCTTGGCTATATGATCAGGATAAAGATGCTAATTGGATAATAGCTGGTGATTTCAACTCATCAGAAACTTTTGACTATTTATGGAAAGGTGGACCAATTGGAAGCTTGGAATATATTCAACGATTAGAAAATTTAGGTCTCAAAGAATGTTTAAGGCACTACAAGAATGAACTAGTTCCTACATTTAGGAATTCCAAAGGAGGAAAGATCATCCATCAGTTAGATCATATGTATACAAGTTCAAGCTTGATAGAAAATCTAATTCATTGTAAAACGGAGGAGCATGACTTAATCTTCGGCAATAAACTAAGTGATCACTTACCTATCATTTCCACCTTTCATTAATTTTCTATGTGCAGAGGCAAGAACATATGTACTGAATTAGGAACTGATACTAATGCTTGGAGTAAGGAAAGTCCCTTGCCTAAGCCAGAGTGGATGAACAACGAAGTTGATCTATTTATTAGTGCGGTGGAGGCATTTATAGCTGGAAACAAAAACGTATGCTTAGAGATAATAAGTCAAATACGATCAGATGAGATTACTGAATGGTATATAGAACATGGCCAAATGTCAGGTAGGCACCGAAAACTTCATCTAAACATCACTCCTCCGGAAACCATCGATATTAGCCTTCGTGATCCCGTTCGTTCGCCTGCTAAGATCCAGAAAAAAGTCTTTGAAAGAGATGCCTATCATTGCAGATACTGTGGCGGGAAATTGATTTCGCAAGAATTTCTTAGGACGTTCATTAAGAGCCTAAACTCTCCCCTTTTTTCTAGAGGTGAAACTAATCTCAGCACACATGGAATTATACATATCACCTGGCCTGTAGCAGATCACGTGATTCCCTGGAATAAAGGTGGCCGAACCAGTTTAGAAAACTTGGTATCCTCTTGTGCTCCCTGTAACTATGGAAAAGATGGTTACACGATTGAGCAATTAGGATTAGCTGACCCGTTTGAGAGATCAGCAAAAAATAGTAATTGGGATGGGTTTCAGGGACAAATGTTTTAAATATTTAATGATATTATTTTAAGTTTAATTTATTCTTGTAACCCCAAATTTCACCCCACATATTTTATTAACAATACACTCAAAACTATTGATTTTTTTGCTTCTTAAAGGATTGTTTAATTAAACTGAATCCATAATCAATCTCCTCAATGGTATTTATCCAAATCCTATATTCTCCGTTCCCCCAGTGACCTTTTTCGCTTATATCCTCTGTTCGATTCTCAAAGTCATTCAACTCACCTCTTTTAAGATTTAAAACAATACCAATCCCTTTGTTATATATGATTAAATCAGTGAAAACTTTATTTTGTTTGAATCCAATGGTTTGTTTCCCAATTTTAATTTCAATGTTTTCTCCTAAGCTCAAAATCTTTTCCTTCAAATCTCTGTACATCTCATAGATCACTTCTGGACGATTCTTACTCTTGTTGAGGTGATAATTCTCATCAAGTTTAATTATCTCGCTAGAAACCTGATTTAAAACACTCTTATTGGTATCTGAATTAACTGTTGAATTGATATCTACATCAGACTCGGTAACTATCTGATTCAAGCCTATCAATTCATTTTTAAACCTAGTAATTTCCCATAATTCAAAAGGCACATTCTTAAAGTTTATGGATGTTTTTTGATAATCAGAGAATTTGGGAGAAATAAAGATTATTCGTGATTGACTCCAATCTACTTCGTCCCTTTTAATAGTCGAACCAGTGGTTTCGTTGTACTCTAAAATGAAATCGGATTTGTTATTCAATAGCAAAGATAGATAGGTATATCCCTGATCAATTACAGAGTAATTCGTTCCTCTTTTGTACTCGATGATTACGAATGAATTACTAGTCTTGTCGAAACAAAGCGTATCAAATCGAAAATTCTGAACCTTCAATTCAGATTTAACAAACTCCAATTCGAACAATTCATTCACATTCTTCTCAATCAATACCTGAATCTCTTTTTCAAGTGCGAATTGATTTATAGAAACAGATGATAATTTGTTATTTTCAATTTTAAATAGCTTCATGGATCGGTAGTACGCTTTATATACTAATTTTAATTATTTTTCTTAAAATTCTCTGCCTGTTCAAAAATCTCAACATATACCTCGTCCTTGTCTACTGGAGGATATCCAAACTCATCCAATAATAGAATCAATCCAACTTTTAAAGAGGATTTAATATCATCTCTTTTATTCCAATCCGGGAATTTAGCTTGCCCCTCAACCAAATCTTTAACTGCTTTAGCCAATTCAATCATTTTATCGTCAGGGTATTTGAAGTCGTACTTAATACATAACTCCTTCAAAATATCGTAAAAAGCTTTTTCTTCAAAGTCAATTCCTAATTCGTCCCCAGCCGAAAATTCTTGATGGACTTCCCAAATTAAATCCGTTAGCGCACTTGCCATTTCTTCATATACCTCACTTCTCAAAATATCATTTGCATCTCGATTGTTATAGCGGTCAACTAAAACTTGCATTTTTTTACTAAAATCAATTCCTTTGACCCGGTTAACTTTTCTGATTTCTCCAATTACTTTGGCCAATAGCTGCTGAAGCAATTTGATCTTGGTGTTGGGTAATTTTATTTTATCAATTTTAGCTAAGTAATCTTCATCAAAAATGTCTTGTTCTGTTTCAGCGTCATCCCCAAGTTTAAAGATTTCTTCAACTCCTTCACTTTGAAGCGCCTCTTTAATCATTTCCCTAACTTTAGCATTCATTTGTGCTGTATCAGGGGCATTTCCTTTAGTTAGTTTGAAAACAATGGAACGAACCGCTAAATAGAAATGCGTATGATCTCTTTCTGATTGCGTTAATTGCTCGCTACCTGAGCATATATCATAGGCTACTTTTAATCGTTTGACTAAGGCCATAAAACGGGTTTCAAACTCTTTGGATTGCTGTGAGAATTCAGCAGCCAAGTTTAGCGTATTGAGTTGCTCAATGGTAGTGCCTTTGAAATATTTTGAGCTGTCAAATGTATGGGACAATTTCGCTAATAAGTCGATGTGATTTCTCACGATAATTATTGATTCAGCGATATCTTCAAAATTATCTTTGTCGCCTTCGCTGTATTGCTTTAGCGCCAAATTCATTTGTGTTTTGATACCAATATAATCGACTACTAAACCTTTGGTCTTGCCCTCATAATTACGGTTAACCCTGGAAATAGTTTGGATTAAATTATGTCGTTGTATTGGTTTATCTATATAAATACTATCTAAGAACGGCACATCAAAACCTGTGAGCCACATATCTACAACTATTGCAATTTTGAAATTTGATTTTTCATTTTTGAATTGTCGGTCAAGTTCCTTGCGTTTGTCTTTTGTTCCTAGCAAATTATACATTTCCTCCGGGTCATCTTGCCCCCTAGTAGCAATAAGCTTTATTCGCTCAATTGGCTTTAATTCGCGTTTATCCTTTTCCGTAAGTTCTGCTCCTTCCTCCGCAGCTCGAATTTCATTCCACTCAGGTTTTAAAGCGATAATATTTTTATATAATTCATAAGCAATTTCACGAGTACTACAAACAAACATTGCTTTGCCTTTTACAGTCGAACCCTCTGAAACTCTATTCTCATAATGGTTTACAAAATCCTCTGCAACTGCTTTTAAACGCTCAGGATCACCAATAATGGCATACATCTGTGCCATTTCTTTTTTGCTCTGTTCAATCTGGTTTTCGTTACTTCCGATTTCAGCACACTTGGAGTAATAATCTTCAATCTCTTTTAGTTTGGAATTGTTCAATAACACTTTAGCAGCTCTGCCTTCATATACAATTCTTACTGTAATCTCGTCCTTAACAGATTCTGTCATTGTATAGGCATCTACCACTTTCCCAAACACATCAAGTGTAGCATCGATTGGCGTTCCAGTGAAGCCTACAAATGTTGCATTGGGTAATGAGTCGTGTAAGTACTTAGCAAAACCATAGGTTTTAGTAACTCCCTCTTCTGTTACTTTCACTTTTTGGTCAAGATTCACTTGACTTCTATGCGCTTCGTCAGAAATACAAATCACATTTGATCTATCACTAAGTAGTTGAGTATCTTCCGTAAACTTATGAATGGTCGTTAAAAAAACTCCCCCACTTTGACGGTCCTGAATTAATTCTCGCAAATTCGCTCGGCTCTCTACACTGATTACAGTATTGTCACCAATGAAGTTTTTAGCATTGGTAAATTGACCAGAGAGTTGATCATCCAAATCGGTTCGGTCTGTAATTAATACAATGGTTGGACTTTCAAAGTATTCGCTTTTCATCAACAAACGTGTGAGGTAAAGCATTGTATAACTTTTACCACAACCAGTTGCGCCAAAATAGGTTCCACCTTTCCCATTACCTTCAGGCTTTTGAGCAAGTTTTATGTTGTCATATAAAGCTCGTGCGGCATAATATTGGGGGTAACGGCAGACAATTTTTTCGTTTTTCTTCGAACTATCAGGTATATAAATAAAATTTCGAATAATATCTCTTAATCTAGTTTTATCAAACATCCCTTGAATAAGTGTAAACATACTATCGATGCCGTCCACTTCTTTAGCTAAGCCTGCTACTCTTCGCCAGGCGTAGAAAAAATCATACGGCGCAAAAAATGAACCTGACTTGTTGTTTACACCATCGCTGATAACGCAAAAAGCATTGAATTTAAAAAGTTCAGGAATATCTCTTCGATAACGAACCGTTAATTGCTTGAAAGCATCATGAATGGTAGCTTCTTCAAGGATGGCACTTTTAAATTCAAAAACAACCAAAGGCAAGCCATTAATATAAACGATACCGTCTGGTATGCGTTTTTCTGAACCTAAAATCTCTAATTGATTTACAAATTTGTAAATATTGTTATCCGTTCCATATGCTACCTTTTCTTCTGCTACTATCGAAAAAAGTTTTTCTGGGTCAGGTTGGCGGTGATTATTTAATCCTGAAAAATCAATTAACTGAATGTAAATGTCCTTTTGATTTCGGTCTTCTCTTTTAAGAATAAAACCATCCGAAAGTAGTTTCAAAAATATCTTATTACTTTCATACAAATCTGTAGCAGAAAGTGATTTGAGCTGAAGAATAATAGATTTGATTTCATTTACAGTAATGCCTTGGCCAGCGTATTGAGTTAAGAGAAATGATTTCAAATCTTCTTCTATCAATACTTCGTCAGGCTTGCGTGCTATGGAAATTCCTAAGTGGTGAGGGAATCCTTCTTGCGCCAATAATTCCGTAAATGCTCTTTCTAATTTATCTTCAGTGAATTTCATCAAGTTTCATTCTTTTTTATTGGATCTTTTTAATTATTTCAAATCTTTTTAATGCTAGATTTTTAAAGACGTGACCCCTAAAGGATTCTAGAATTTTTTCATATTCTTTTACACCTACACAATTACAAAAATATGCCTCATGTACAAAATTCAGGTAAGAAACCACTTTCCCAATCTTTCCGTGAAATTTTTCGAAATCTAGATCAGCATTGATAAAAGTTTCTATATCAAGATAATTTGCTTTTATTCTTAATCTATAAATCAAATTGAGTAATGTAGTTTCAGGTATTTTGGCATATATCATATCCCAATGTTTTTTCGTAAAACGTTTTACCAACTCGCCATCTATGTTTTGGAAATTCTTGTTTTTTGAAAATTCTTTTAAACCTCGATTTTTTTTATTTTCTGCATTTTGAATTCTTGTAGATTTTAAAAAACTAGCAATTTGCATTTCTGCGTCTTTTAAACTAACAATTTTAGTTAATACATTAAAATCTTTGTGATCAATATTGCTTATCCCTGTAAATGAAAAATCATTATATCCCCCCGTCGCATAATAACTAATTGCTTTTGGATAATGACCATCTTTAACAGAATTTCCAAATAACTTTATCGACTTTTCATGGTTATCATTAGCTATTCCTTGGGTTTCATGAAATGCAGTCATACATAAATAAATAGAATAATAAGCCTGTGGAAAATGCCAGTGTAAAGCAAATTTATAGAACTCAGAGTCAGGAATTGACAGATGGAAAGCGTTTTCAGTACTCCAAGAATTCCAAAAAAGTCTTTTACATCTTTCTATATCAAATTCAGTATTTCTAACAATTAAACTATTGTAATATGATATTTTTCTTAAATCAATTTTCGCTAGATCATGATCTATAAAAGTTGTAACTGCATCGAAATGATTATAAAAAACATTGGCCGGAATTGATTTTTGAAATATTTCATTTTGCTTCTTTTGAAATTCTATTATTTCATCAAGCCATTTCATATCATTTGCTATTTTAAATTGTTGCTAATTTGGAAAGTAGAGAGTCTTTTAACTTTTCAAGCAAGTTTATTTGTTCCATTAATTCATACTTATAGTTATCAACCTTAATTAAGTATTCTTTAAAGCCTGCTTGAACTTCAATTGAAGGAAACGAAACTTGAAATGACAGTAATTCACCAATTTGAATATTTGGCTGGGTTGAAGTTCCAAAGGCAATACTGTTTATATGTTCTACAAATTCTTTAGTTCTAAAAAAAATTTGAAGAATATTAGGATGCACTATTTTACTGTTTGCTCTAACTCTTATTAATCCATTGTTAAAAACTGCATTTAAATCTTTTCTAATGAAGATATTGCCTCCAACTGTTGCTCCTGTTCTTGCAATTAGAATGTCATTTTTTTTAAGTTGAAATTTTATAAAATTATGATTCTCTACTTTAGTAAATCCCCAGTCATTAACATTTGCATCCCTTGATACATCTTGAATTCTCAAACATTTTATTCCTGTATCTTCATTAACTATCGGTGCTCTTTTAATCGCATCAAGCCCAGTATTTGCAGTGTCAATATAGTCTAATAACGTTGTTCCTATACTTTCATCAAGATTTTGCGAAGTAAATTCCGCAAAAATCGCCTGTGCGGTTTCTTCCAGTTTTTGTATCAGTTGTTGGTTAATGGTTATGCGATTTTGGATGGTGTTATATTCTGTTACGATTTCTCGTTGTTTGTCAATGTGGGGGACTGGTAGAAGTGTATTACACATTTCTTCCCAATCAAAAATTTCTCTTGCACTGCCGTGACTTTTAAATCTTGCGTAACGGTCAAACTCAGGTCTACGAAACCACATCATCAAATATTCAGTATCTAGTTCGTTATTGTCCTTTACTTCAAAAGGAATGTAAGCCTGAGAAATTAAAGCTTTATCATAATCATTGAACAATGCAATAGTAATTTTCTCGCCATTCCTCGAAGTAACAGGGCCAAAAGCAAATTGATTTTTATATATGGTTCTATATGTTGACATATCAGTTCCTATTGTATTCGCAATAGAAGGAATAAACTTTTTTTGAATACTCAAACCCATTAATGGCAAATCGCCTAAATCATTATTTCGCCCAATAACAGGCTGAATATATTTGCCTAAAGGTTTATAATTTGATTTCATAACCCAATTCTTTAAATACGGTTAGCAAATCATTTTTTGAAGAAGCTTCGGCTTTTAACAAGTCGGCAATTTCGCCTTTTAGCATTTCCATTTTTTCTTCAAAGTCAATGTTCTCGTCTCGGTTTACAAACTCAATGTATTTACTTGGCACAAGCGAAAAATCTTTATTGGCTACTTCTTCTAGCGAAGCGGAATAGCAAAACTCAGGAATGTTTTCAATTTCTTTGGTTTGCCACTGGTGGTAATTACTCGTTACCTTTTTTATATCATCATCAGAAAACTGCGTGTATTTTTTTTCAAACGGTTCGCCCAATTGTCGCAAATCCATAAATAAGATTTCTTTTTCACGATCACGGTATTGGCGTTTTTCATCACCAATATTTTTGCTTTGAGTTTTTTTATTTTTATTCAAAATCCAAAGCGTAACACTGATGTCGGTGGTGTAAAACAAATTGCGAGGCAAAACTAAAATAGCTTCCACCAAATTATTTTCAATCAGCTTTCTGCGTATTTTGTATTCTTCGCCACCGCCACTCAATGCACCATTTGCCAATATAAAACCTGCAATGCCATTGTCGGAAAGTTTAGAAACCATATTTAAAATCCAACCATAATTGGCGTTGCTTTTGGGTGGCACATCATAACCTCTCCAACGTGGGTCGTCTTTCAATTCGTTTTCGGCTCGCCAATCTTTTTGGTTAAAAGGTGGATTAGCCATTATGTAATCTGCTTTCAGGTCTTTTTGTTGGTCGTCTGCAAAGGTATCGGCTGCTTTTTCACCAAGGTTGCCACTAATCCCCCGTATTGCAAGGTTCATCTTTGCCAGCTTGTAAGTAGTATTGGTGTATTCCTGTCCGTAAATAGAAATTTCCTTGTTGTTGCCATTGTGTGCCTCAATAAACTTGATAGATTGAACAAACATACCACCCGAACCACAAGCAGGGTCATAGATAATACCTTTATAAGGCTCAATCATTTCGGCAATCAGGTTAACAATGCTTTTGGGAGTATAAAATTCTCCTTTGCCTTTTCCTTCTGCCAATGCAAATTTGGAAAGGAAATATTCATATACTTTACCAACCACATCTTGCTTTGGATCTATGGTTGTATCAATATCATTGATTGTATCGAGCAATGAAGCTAATTTAGTTACATCCAAACCTAAACGAGAAAAGTAATTATCGGGCAAAGCTCCTTTCAAAGCCTTATTGTTTTTCTCAATGGTATGCAATGCAGTATCAATTAGCAGCGCAATGTCATTTTGTTTGGCTCTTTTTATAAGGTAACTCCATCGGCTAGTTTCTTCCAAAAAGAAAACATTACTCATATTGTAGAAGTCAGCCATCTCAATATACTTCTCTTTGCCCTCTGAAATCAGCAATGCACGGTGTTGTTCAAACTTATCACTTGCAAATTTTAAGAAAATCAATCCTAATACTACGTGCTTGTACTCCGCTGGCTCCACACTTCCTCTCAATTTATTCGCCGCTTCCCAGAGAGTTACTTCGATTGCTTTTTCCTTTATTTCTTTCTTCTGTTTTGCCATTTTTTAAGGTAATATTTTAAATTATTTCTATCTGCTAAGTTAAGTTTAAAATTCTCTTTGTCATATTCATGCTTACACACAGACAGCTTTTTTGATTTTGTAAATGAGCAATTTGTATGGACTAAGTTAAAGTCTTGTAAAAAAAACCTGTAATGATAAGAAGCAAAAAAAATCAAATAAACCTGATATCTCCCACAGGTGCTATTGTAAACTATTTTTCTAATTTTATTTTTGTTGTCCTTGATGTTAGATGAGATTGAAGTCTAGTTTGTATAATATTTAAAGGTGATGCAATTGCATTCACATATTGAAAATTACCTTCTCTTTTATTTTCAATTGAGAGTTGAACAGGACAGGCTTCACTTTGGATTGCGTTAACTTTAAATTTATCATTCTCGTTATCAAAAAAAACATAAGGTGCACCAGAAGAACCGAATCTGAAATATCCCTTAATCAAATAACGAGCTCCTTCAAAAGTATAATTTCCTCCAAATGTATCTGGGAAAATTCCAAAATGCTCTAAATAACCTTCAATTTGTGCCTTATTAATCAGTTTTCCTACTTCACTATTAGGAGAACTTTGCAAACAATATATATTAGGCTGATTGTCGTTTAACAAAGAGAAATCGGCCTCAATGCTTGGAAGACGATTTATGACATCTTTATGAGTATTTACTATTTTGTATAAGGCTATATCTTCGTTATAATATGCTTCTACTAGTTCAACTTCAACTAAAAATGTATGTCTATTAATTGCTGGTTCGTGGAAGTATGTATTTTGGTTAAAATGTCCTGTTAATGATGCGTCATTATAAAATTGATTGTTCTTGAATTGTATAATTAGAAATGGTTTGCAAATATTCCTATGTGTCAATTGTAGCCACCTTGTGTCGAAATTTATTTGCTTTAATGTGTCTACTATTTTTTGAAAGTCAGCTTGATTAATAATATTAATGTATCTTTTATTGGTCTGGAAATCTAATGGATAGCAATCATTAAACAATTGTGTCTGTTCATCATTCAAATGCGGTAAGATATCTGTTTTAAATATTGCATTGTCAATTGATTTAAATAATAAAGCTTCTGACTTAATGTTATGTGCGACTGAGAGAATAAATCCGTTGCCAATATGAAAAGCACAGATATTATTGTCAAAATGCCTTCTATCTGTTTCTGCTGAATTATGTATCCACATAAGTCTGAACAAGGGTGAAGTCTGTTCATTTGTCAATTCCAATTGTCTTGTTAGCATATTGATTTCGAATTAAAATACCTTATCTCGTTTTCGAGCTTGGTTCTTATAAAGCAAGATATGTGTTAATCTCTGCACAAAGTCGATTAATTGTGACTACATGTTTTTCATTTATTGTTTTCCCTCCATAATCAATTAATCCTTCAATATTTTTGTCAGGTTTATCTCTTACGTCATCTGTAGGAATATTTTTAAATATATAGTTTTTGAATTTTTGAACTAGGCTCGAAATGAGATAGCTTTTATTGTTATCAAAAATTACAGCAACTTTTTTAAACCCTAAATCAGAAAGCATCGTGACAACCTTATCTGTATTGTCAGCACCACCCACTCCCCAACCGTAAAAATCACCGTTAAGCTGAGTCCCGATTTTATCAAAAACTAAGTTTAAAAATATTACGTCTTCTTGCCCTTCAACGAGAATAATTTTATCATCAAGGAAGAATATTTCTCTGGCATCAAGTCCAAGAATATGAGGGTTGTTCAAGTTGTTTACTAACGAGAGAATCGCTTTACCTGTAGCTTGCTGTAATTCATATATTTTAGTTCCTATAAATTCTTTAACAGTTCTTGAAATCATTCCTCCATTCGCTAATGAAGTCCAACTGATGAAGTATGGAGAATGAGTTAAAATTACAATTTGTCTTGTTTCAGAATATTCCAAAATAAGATGCATTAGCTTTCTCTGAAGAGAAGGGTGTAGTGAAAGTTCAGGTTCGTCGATAACAATAAAGTCATTATCGTTACTATCATACAAAGTATCTACGATTGTAAAAATACTTAAAAGTCCTTCGCCAGTTCCGTCGCTGTTGTGGAACGAACCATTATAATTAAACTTCAAATAATAGTTCCCACTATCTGATTGCTCAATAACCCAACTCGGAACTACTCCTAATACTTTTTCTAAAACAGAATTAAATTCTGCTTGATTTTTTTGAATAGTAAATAAACGCCAAGCAAAGCTGTCAAACTGTGAACCTCTGACTGCGGAAAGCTCAGAACTATTAATATATTGGTCTCGGCTCCAAGTATTTTTACCAAAAAAAGGAGAGAATGTCCTTCTTGAAGGAAGTGTCAAGATTTTTACATTGTCTTTATTTAATCCACTCTCAAGAAAACTAGTTTCACTTCCACCATTTACAGTTGTTTTTAGTACAATAGAAGTTCCGTCATTTTTACTCAATTTAATTTCGACTTTATCACCAGCAACTTTATTTCTTCTTCCTTCAGTAAAACTTGGTGGATTATTTTGAGAAATCGCTCTGAAAGATTCATATATGGTTGACTTTCCAGAATTATTTGGACCAACTATGCAGGTCAATCCACTTCCTTCATTACCGTTTGGAATTGCAAGGTTTAAAGTCTGCTTGTCGCCATAACCGCGAAGTCCTATTATTTCAATTTTATTGTAACTCATTTTTGTCTATTTATTTTAAAGAGTAATATTGCCCTGTTTGCGATATCGACAAGACCGCCTTCGTCTAACTCAATTATAACCAAAAAATCATTAGTTTAAATCACAAATAGACTTCTTAATCCCACACTTCAATAATAATTAGATAAAGAAAGAACATAAAAAATACATCAAACCACTTCCACCTCCCCCGGCATTCCCCTCAAAATCCGCTCCACCGGCTCCATACTATTCACCTCTACTTCGAGGAGCCAGGAGCCATCTTTTTGGTCCGTCAAATAATCAGCCGTTGCCGGATAATCATCTTTTAGGAAGAGCATA
>NZ_JBJTND010000070.1:0-34382 GCF_046073885.1 Flavobacterium sp. | reverse complement strand
GAAAAAGTTAAAAAAGATAAAGTTGTTCTAGGGCTTTCGGGAGGTGTAGACTCAACCGTTGCGGCAGTTTTATTACACAAAGCCATTGGCAAAAACCTGTACTGCATTTTTGTAAATAACGGTCTGCTTCGCAAAAATGAATTCGAAAATGTATTGCACCAATACAAAGACATGGGCTTAAATGTGAAAGGTGTTGATGCTTCCGATCGCTTTTTAAGTGAATTAGCGGGTGTTGATGATCCAGAAACAAAAAGAAAAATTATTGGTCGCGTTTTTATTGAAGTTTTTGATGATGAATCAAAAATTATCGAAGACGTTACCTGGTTAGCTCAAGGAACTATTTACCCTGATGTAATCGAATCGGTTTCGGTGAAAGGACCTTCTGCAACAATAAAATCACACCATAATGTAGGTGGATTACCCGATTTTATGAAATTGAAAGTGGTAGAACCACTTCGTATGTTATTTAAAGATGAAGTTCGAAAAGTTGGTGCTACCTTAGGAATTGATCCCGAATTATTGGGGCGTCACCCTTTTCCAGGACCTGGATTATCCATTCGAATTTTAGGTGATATTACTCCAGAAAAAGTGCGTATCTTGCAAGAAGTAGATGCGATTTTTATTGAAGGATTAAAATCACACGGATTGTATGATAAAGTATGGCAAGCCGGGGCAATTTTATTACCTGTTAATAGCGTTGGTGTAATGGGTGATGAACGAACTTATGAAAAAGTGGTAGCGCTACGTGCAGTTGAATCTACCGATGGTATGACTGCCGACTGGGTGCATTTACCGTATGACTTCTTAATGAAAATTTCAAACGAAATAATCAATAAAGTTAAAGGTGTAAATAGAGTAGTATACGATATTAGTTCAAAACCACCTGCAACTATAGAATGGGAATAGGTTAGTGTTCAGGATGTTTACAACAGAGTGCCTAATGTTTAAAAATTAAAATATGTTTAAAAGAGTTATTTGCTTTTTGGTGTTGTTGATTTCCTTTTCAAATTTCGGACAAGGATTTACTAAACATAAAGTTAGTAAAGGAGAAACAATTCCGTCAATAGCACAAAAATATAAGGTAACTCCCTACGATATTTATAAGCTAAATCCCGACTCGCAAAACGGAATTAAAGAGAATGCTATTTTGTTGATTCCGAGTAGTGTGCCAAAATTAAATTCAACTTCTTCAACCCCAAAGCCGCAAGGTTCTGCTAAAGAAATTAGCTATGTGGTTGTAACCGGTGATACCAAATATAATGTAGCTAAAAGATATGGTGTTTCTGTAGAAGAATTAGAAACTCAAAATCCAGATATAAAAGAAAGTCTTCCGTTAGGATTTACATTAAAAATTAAATCGAATACCACTCCAGCTTCTGCACCAAAACCAGTAGTTGCAGCAGAAAAACCTCAGGTAAAAGCAACTGATTTATTAGAATATACTGTTAAAGCAGGGGAGACTGTATATAGTTTGACACGTCTCTTTAATGTATCGGAAGTGTCTTTAATTGGGTGGAACCCCGATTTAAAAAACGGATTAAAAGAAGGAATGGTGTTGAAAGTGCCAGCGAATCTTTCGTTTAACAAAGAAAATAAAAATTCCTTAAAAGATTTATCTAAAACCATTTCTAATCAACAAAAAAAGAAATTGGCTATGTTTCTGCCTTTCAATGCATCCAAAATTCAAAGCGATACATTGACTTCAGTCTCAGAGCGTTTGAAAAAAGATAAATTCTTAAACATGACCCTCGATTTTTATTCGGGAGCATTAATGGCAATTGATTCGGCCAAAGTTTTAGGAATGAATGTCGATATTGCCATCTATGATTCTGAAGAAACCAAAAATTCAACGTCTGCGTTATCTATTATTTCGGGAGGTAGTTTTGTAAATCCCGATGCCGTTATTGGTCCGTTTTATCAAGTCAATGTTGAAAAAGTAGCAAGTGCATTAGAGAGTAAAAATATTCCAGTGATTTCGCCATTATCTAAAGAGGATGGAAAATCGTACTCCAATTTATTTCAGTCAATGCCACAAAATGATGCTATGAAAAACGCAATGTTTGATTATATGAATGCCAAAAACGGAAATATTATTGCGGTATTGGATCCTAAAAAGAATTCAATTAAGCAATATCTTCAGGAATATCAAAAAGGAGTAAAGTTGGTTGGTGTTAATGAAAAAGGGGGTATTGTGGGTGATAGCATCAAAAAGTATTTTGTAAAAAACCGAATGAATTATGTGATTCTGGTTTCTGAAAAAACCGGAGTTATTTTTACTGTAACCAATACCATGCAAAGTGCATTAAAAGACTATCCACTTCAGCTGGTTATTTTGGAGCCCAATGAAACCCTCGATTTTGAAGAAATTGCGCTTTCGCGATTGACCAAATTGAAAATGGCCTTTCCCTCTGCAACTAGAGAAAACGAAACGATTGAAGCTCAATTATTTGCAAATGCATACAAAAAGAAAAACAGAATATTCCCTAATCAATATGCAATTCGCGGATTTGATTTAACTTTTGATACATTGTTGCGTTTGGCACAAGGACAAACATTTGACGAAAGTGCCAATGCATCGGCTACGGAGCAGGTTGAAAGTAAATTTGATTATGCTAAAAAACTTTCCGGGGGCTATGCCAATAACGGAATTTATATTTTGTATTACGACGAAGATTTAACCATAAAACAAGCACAATAATGCCAACATCTAAGGTAACTTATTTAGGAGATTTAAGAACTTCTTCCATTCATTTGCAATCGGGTTCAGAAATAATAACCGATGCACCTACCGATAATAACGGGAAAGGGGAAGCTTTTTCTCCAACTGATTCGGTTGCCAATGGTTTGGCCTCTTGCATGTTGACGGTTATGGGAATTAAAGCCCGAGATTTAGGTGTGGATTTTTCGGGATCTACTGCTGAGGTTACTAAAATTATGGCTGCTGAACCCAGAAGAATTTCAGAAATTCAGGTGACTTTCGATATGAATCTGACTGCCGATGAAAAAACCAAAACTATATTAGAACGCACTGCCATGACCTGTCCTGTTTATTATAGTTTACACCCCGATATTAAAAAAGAGGTAGTTTTTAATTGGAAGTAATTTAAAATTTTTGTGTGTCTGAGCCTGCCGAAGACAATAAAAAGCAATTCAACACCTTCGATTCACAGAAAATAAATGGACGACCAACAAAAACAACTCATAAAACTAGCGCATGCTAAAATGCCTTTCGGCAAATACGAAGGCTATTACCTCATTGATTTGCCAGAATATTATGTAGTTTGGTACAGCAATAAAGGATTTCCAAAAGGAGAATTAGGCGCTCAATTACAGCTCATATACGAGCTTAAATTAAATGGTTTAGAGGAGTTGGTTCGGAATATCAAAAAGAAATATCCAAAACAATAGTTTCAAATTTTAGATTTGATTTTATTAAAAAACATCCAATTTATTTCTTACTTTTGCTTCGTTTTTAAACCAGAAAAAACAACTACATAACAACACAACAACAAGTTTGGGCAACTAGTATTTAGTTGTTCTAAAAAAAAAACGATGAATCCAACCAAGTACATTTTTGTTACAGGCGGTGTAACTTCTTCTTTAGGAAAAGGAATTATAGCAGCTTCTTTAGCAAAATTATTACAAGCACGCGGGTATAGAACTACCATTCAAAAGTTTGATCCTTATATTAATGTAGACCCTGGAACTTTAAATCCCTACGAGCATGGAGAGTGTTTTGTAACAGATGATGGAGCAGAAACCGACCTTGATTTAGGTCACTACGAACGATTTTTAAATGTGCCAACTTCACAAGCTAATAATGTAACAACAGGAAGAGTGTATCTTTCGGTTATTGAAAAAGAGCGTCGCGGTGAGTTTTTAGGTAAAACCGTTCAAGTTGTTCCTCATATTACCAATGAAATTAAAGAACGCATGCAATTGCTTGGTAAATCAGGCGATTTTGATATTGTAATTACTGAAATTGGAGGAACGGTTGGAGATATTGAATCATTGCCCTATATCGAATCGGTGCGACAATTGGTTTGGGAATTGGGTGATACCAACGGAATAGTTATTCACTTAACATTAGTTCCTTTTTTGGCTGCAGCTGGAGAATTAAAGACAAAGCCTACACAGCATTCCGTGAAAACTTTAATGGAAAGCGGAATCAAAGCAGATATATTAGTTTGTAGAACGGAGCACGAACTTTCGGATGAATTACGTCAAAAGTTAGCTTTGTTTTGCAATGTAAAACGCGAAGCAGTAATACAATCTATTGATGCTTCAACTATTTATGAAGTTCCTAATTTAATGCTGGAAGAAGGATTGGATTTGGTGGCTTTGAAAAAATTGAATTTACCTGAAAAATCAAATCCCGATTTATCTCAATGGAATGACTTTTTGCACCGATTAAAAAATCCAAAACATACCATTAATGTTGGTTTGGTTGGAAAATATGTAGAATTACAAGATTCATATAAATCTATTTTAGAGGCATTTATTCATGCAGGTGCTGCCAATGAAACTAAAGTAAATGTAATCAGCATCCATTCGGAATTTATAGATCAGGATAATGTAGCCGAAAAACTAAAAGGTATCGATGGAATATTGGTAGCTCCAGGATTTGGCGAAAGAGGAATAGAAGGAAAAATAGAAACCGTTCGTTATGCAAGAGAAAATAACCTTCCGTTTTTTGGAATTTGTTTAGGAATGCAAATGGCGGTTATTGAATATTCAAGAAATGTATTGGGTTTAACCGATGCTAATTCTACCGAAATGAATCCAAATACCAGCAATCCGGTAATTGATTTAATGGAAGACCAAAAAACCATTACCGATAAAGGAGGAACCATGCGATTGGGTTCATGGAAATGTGATATCAAAGAGGGTACTTTGGCAAAATCAATTTATGGTAAATCACAAATTGAAGAGCGCCACCGTCACCGTTATGAGTACAATAATAAATATGCTGCCGATCTAGAAAAAGCAGGATTAATAAGTTCTGGAATCAACCCGGATACCGGCTTGGTAGAAATTGTTGAAATTAAAGAACATCCGTTTTTTATTGGTGCACAATACCATCCCGAGTACAAAAGTACTGTAGCAAATCCGCAACCAATTTTTGTTAGCTTTGTTGCTGCGATGGTTAAAAATAAAAAATAGAAATCAATAAGTCATTTCGATTTATTTAAAATATAAACAATAATGGAAGAAAAGAAATTTGACAAGAATTCGATAATTGGCTTTGGGTTAATTTTCCTTATCGTGATGTGGATGATGTACAACAGTCAGAAAACAGCACAAAAAGAACAAGCCGAAAAAGCGAAACAAGCGCAAATTGACAAGCTTAATAAAGCAAAGCAAGTTCCTGCAAAAGAAGTGTCGAAAGTAGTTGTAGATTCTACAGTTAGCGATACGGTTAAAATGCAAAAACTAGAGGGTGCTTTAGGAAACTTTGCCTATTCGGCTACACTTCCATCAGCTAAAGAGGCAACTACTGTTTTAGAAAATGATTTAGTGAAGTTAACTGTCTCAAATAAAGGAGGTTATGTTACTGAAGCTGTTCTGAAAAAATATGAAAAATTTGCTAAAGGTTCCGGACAATTAGTTGAATTAATCAAAAATAACAATGCTAATTTTAATTTGGCATTGCAAACTAAAGACAATCGTGTTTTAAATACTAAAGATTTGTTTTTTGAACCAACTTTTAAGCAAGTTGGAGAAAACAAAGTGTTGTCAATGAAGTTAAAAACTGGGCCTTCAACCTATTTAGAATACAATTATACGTTGAAGCCAAATGATTATATGGTTGATTTTGACCTTCGTTCACAAGGGTTAAGTTCGGCTTTAAATACTTCAAAAGAAACCAATTTAGAGTGGGATTTAAAAACCTACAGAAATGAAAAAAGTGTTTCTTATGAAAATCAAAATGCTGAAATTTATTTTCAGTATGGCGATGAAAAAATTGATTACGTAGGGCAAGGAAAAGATAAAGAAGAAACTCCAGAAAATGCCTCTTTTATTGCTTATAAGCAACATTTCTTTTCAACAATTTTATTGACCAATACTCCGTTTAAAACGTCCAAAATTCAATCTTCTACCTTAGTTAATGATGTTAAAGTAGATACGGTTTTCACTAAAGAATTTAAAACCAAAGCGCCATTAGCATTTAATAGTAAAGGAGAATTGGATTATAAAATGAACTGGTATTTTGGTCCAACCGATTACAAAGTATTAAACTCTTATGAAGGTAAAAATTTAGATAAGGTAATACCTCTAGGATGGGGAATCTTTGGTTGGATTAACCGATTGATTTTTATTCCATTATTTGGTTTCTTAGGCGGATTTATGACTTATGGATTAGCAATTATCATTTTTACTATTTTGATAAAAATTGCTATGTCGCCGATTACTTTCAAATCATTTTTGTCTCAAGCAAAAATGAAAGTATTGCGTCCCGATATTGCTGAGATAAGTGAAAAGATTAAAGATCCTGTTAAAAGACAACAAGAAACAATGAAGTTGTATTCTAAAGCAGGTGTTAATCCAATGGCTGGATGTATCCCGGCTTTAATACAAATGCCTTTCTTGATGGCTTCTTTCCGATTTTTCCCATCGGCATTTGAATTAAGACAGCAACCTTTCTTATGGGCAGATGATTTATCTTCTTTTGACCAAATTTTCAAATTACCATTCAATATTCCGTTGTATGGAGATCATGTTAGTTTGTTCCCAATCTTAGCAGCAATTGCAATTTTCTTTTATATGAAAATGACTTCGGGAGACAATCAAATGGCGCAACCACAACAAGAAGGTATGCCCGATATGACTAAGATGATGAAAATGATGATTTACATTTCACCAATTATGATGTTGATTTTCTTTAATAGTTATGGATCTGGATTGAGTTTGTATAACTTCATGTCTAACTTAATTACCATAGGAATTATGTTGGTGATTAAAAAATATTTTATCGACAGTGATAAAATCCATGCTCAAATCCAAGAAAATAAAACAAAACCTGTAAAAGAAGGAAAGTTTCAAAAGAAACTTCGTGAGGCAATGGAACAGGCGGAAGAACAAAAAGCAAAAGGAAAAAAATAAATAAAAGCCGTCAGTGATGATGGCTTTTTCGCTTTTAAGATTTATACTAAAAAAATAGAAATTCAGTTATAGTTGTTAAAATATAGAATCATGAAATATTTAGCTTTATTACTTTTATTTACTTCCTCACTTTTTGCCCAAGAATACAATAAAGTGGATGCCATTGGGAAAAAACATGGTGTTTGGAAAGGAACATATGAAGAATCCAAGCGACCGCGTTATGAGGGAACTTTTGACCATGGTAAGGAAATTGGGATGTTCAAGTTTTTTGATGATAACGCTTCAGGTAAAGTAATTGCAACTAGAGAATTCAATTCGAAAGATAATTCTTGTTACACCATTTTTTATGATCAAAAAGGATTAAAAGTAAGTGAAGGTAAATTAGTAAACAAAGTATACGAAGGCGAGTGGAAGTACTACCATGAAAATTCCAAAGTGATTATGTCTACAGAAAATTATGTGAATGGAGTTTTATCGGGGATTAGAAAAGTATATTATCCCAATGGTAAAATTGCTGAAGAAACCAACTACATAAACGGTATTAAGGAAGGTATTTATAAAAAATATGCTGAAAACGGAATTGCACTTGAAGAAAAATTTTACAAGAAAGGAGAGTATGATGGTCCTGCAGTTTTTAGAAGTCCCGAAAATGTGGTTATTGCTAAAGGCAAATTTGAAAAAGGATTTAAGGTTGGAATTTGGGAATTAAATACTAATGGCAAAATCACTCAAGAGAATATGTCTCCTCAAACTCCGAAAAAAAATAGTAAAAAGTAAGGTTGCCTTAAAAAAGATTTTTAACAAATAAATAAAATTTACTTAAGTATATGTTTTAGTGATTAAAGCATATACTTTTTTTTATTATTTGATGTAAATTTGTACAGTATAAATTACATTTCAAAACATGAAGCGTGTAGTAGTTGGACTTTCTGGTGGTGTGGATTCAAGCGTTGCAGCCTATCTATTAAAAGAACAGGGTTATGAGGTTATTGGTCTTTTTATGAAGAATTGGCATGATGATTCAGTTACAATTTCTAACGAATGTCCTTGGCTTGAAGACAGTAACGATGCGCTTTTGGTTGCCGAAAAACTAGGAATTCCATTTCAAACGGTTGATTTAAGTGAACAATACAAAGAGAAAATTGTTGACTACATGTTTCACGAATACGAAAAAGGAAGAACTCCAAATCCGGATGTTTTATGCAACCGCGAAATTAAGTTTGATGTCTTCATGAAAATTGCTTTAAGTTTGGGTGCCAATTATGTAGCAACCGGACATTATTGCCGAAAAGGTGAAGTAGAAATTGATGGAAAACCAATCTATCAATTGCTAGCCGGTAAAGACGGAAATAAAGATCAATCCTATTTTTTATGTCAATTATCACAAGAACAATTGGCAAAAGCCTTGTTTCCAATAGGTGAATTAACCAAGCCTCAAGTTCGAGAAATAGCCGCCAAAATGGAGTTGATTACTGCCGAAAAGAAAGATTCGCAAGGGCTTTGTTTTATAGGGAAAGTTAGGCTTCCGGAGTTTTTGCAACAGCAATTACAACCCAAAGAAGGTTTGATATATGAAGTTGCTGCAAATCATGAAATTTATAACCGTGTGAAACCTACTTTTTCAAATTTGGAAGAAGAATTAATTTTCGAATCAACTCCAATCGAATATACTCCTTTAATCGGAAAAGTTGTCGGTAAACACCAAGGTGCACATTATTTTACAATCGGTCAACGAAAAGGATTAAATGTTGGTGGAACCAAAGAAGCCTTATTTATTATTGCTACAAATGTGAATACTAATGAAATATATACAGGTCAGGGCCATGCTCATCCTGGTTTATTTCAAAAAGCATTGCGAATTGAAAATTCAGAGACACATTGGATTCGCCCCGATTTAAAACTTCAAAATGGTCAATCCATGGAAGTTATGGCCCGCATTCGCTACCGACAAGAATTGCAAAAAGCTACTTTATATCAATTTGAAAGTGGATTGTATGTTTCATTTGAACAACCGCAATCGGCAATTGCCCAAGGTCAATTTGTTGCTTGGAATGTAGGTGAAGAATTAGTTGGTTCGGGAGTAATTTCGTAATTTAGACTTTAAAATTAATAAAGCTATGAAGAAACTGATACTTATTATTGCCTTTTTAACAACCTTCGTATCTTTTTCTCAGCAAGATGCTTGGGTTTATTTTAATGACAAACCCAATGCGGCAGCTTTTTTTAGCAATCCCTTATCCGAACTTTCGCAGCGATCACTAGATCGAAGAACGGCTCAAGGTATTGCATTAGCAATTAATGATGCACCACTTGAAGTTTCTTATGTGAATCAAATCACTGCTGCAACGGGAATTACCATTATGGCAAAATCCAAATGGTTGAATTGCTTGCACATCCGCGGAAGCGTGACCGATATTCAAGCATTATTGGCATTTCCTTTTGTAAATCATGTGCATTTTGCAGACAACTCGTTGAATAATAAAATGGCAGTTCCTGCAATTAATTCTCCAATAAATAAATCAATGGAGGTACAGACGAATTTCAATTACGGAACTTCAGCCAATCAAATACAAATGCTAAATGGCCATTTATTACATCAATCCAATTACACCGGATCAGGAAAAGTTATAGCCGTTTTAGATGCCGGTTTTCCAAGTGTAGATGTAGTGTCGCCCTTTCAAAGGTTGCGTGACAACAATCAAATTTTGGGAGGATATGATTATGTAAATAAATCCAATAATTTTTATACTGGGTACAATCATGGTACTTTGGTGCTTTCTACAATGGGTGGCTATGTAGATGGGCAATTGGTTGGGACTGCGCCCGATGCTAAATATTACCTTTATATAACTGAAGATGTCAATTCGGAAAACCCTGTAGAGGAAAGCAATTGGGTTGAAGCAGCTGAAGAAGCAGATCGAGTTGGAGTAGATATTATTACTTCATCTTTAGGTTATTTCGGATTTGATAATGCCAATTACGGACATACGTACTCTGATATGACAGGGAATAGTGCATTTGGTTCGCAGGGCGCTAATATTGCATTTAGTAAAGGGATAGTAGTTCTTGCAAGTGCTGGAAATTCTGCTAATAGCGCTGAGCCCCATGTGGGTGTTCCAGCAGAGGCCAATGATGTCTTAGCAATTGGTGCTGTAAAAGCCGATCGATCGTATGCTTCGTTTAGTTCCATTGGACCAAGTTTTGACGATAGAATTAAACCCGATGTTATGGCTCAAGGGCAAAGTGCTGTATTATCAAATACTTTAGGCAGCGTTGTGACCGCTAGCGGAACTTCGTTTTCGTGTCCAATTATGGCCGGAATGATTGCTTGTTTTTGGCAAGCAATTCCTTGGGCAACTAATGTACAAATTGTTCAATTTGTAAAACAATCGGCTGATCGATATACAAATCCAGATTATTTATTTGGATATGGAATCCCCGATTTCCAATTGGCATTAGATACTGCTAATTTAAATTCTATAGCGAATAAAAAAGATACATTTGTTTTGTTTCCTAATCCAACCTCTAGTAACATCACACTATCATTTCCAAGCGATATTAATAAGGTTGAAGTACTATTTTATAATGCTTTAGGTCAAGTAGTATTAGAAAAAACAATAATAAATTCACTTTCAACTATTTCCTTGGATGACCTACAACCCGGAATTTACTTTTACAAAATTCAAAGTAGTTCGATGACCCAAACCGGTAAATTAATCAAAGAATAATGAACAGAATCACCCAACTTTTCAATATAAAATATCCAATTATTCAAGGTGGAATGATTTGGAATAGTGGATACAAATTAGCGAGTGCTGTTAGTAATAGTGGTGGATTGGGTTTGATAGGTGCTGGCTCTATGTATCCCGAAGTTTTGCGAGAACACATTCAGAAATGTAAAAAAGCTACCGACAAACCTTTTGGTGTAAATGTGCCCATGTTGTATCCCAATATTCAAGAAATTATGGATATTATTGTGGAGGAAGGGGTAAAAATTGTTTTTACTTCGGCAGGAAATCCAAAAACATGGACCTCTTTTTTGAAGGAAAAAGGAATTACAGTGGTACATGTGGTAAGCAGTTCAAAATTTGCTTTAAAAGCACAAGAAGCCGGTGTAGATGCTCTGGTAGCCGAAGGATTTGAAGCGGGAGGACATAATGGAAGAGAAGAAACGACTACTTTAACATTGATTCCTATGGTGAAAGAAAATATAACAATTCCATTAATTGCTGCAGGTGGAATAGCAACAGGTCGCGGTATGCTTGCTGCAATGGTTCTTGGTGCGGATGGAGTTCAAATGGGAAGTCGTTTTGTAGCTTCTACTGAAAGTTCAGCTCACGATAATTTCAAAAAAACAGTTATAGAAACGGGAGAAGGGGATACCATTTTGACGCTAAAAGAATTGGCTCCAGTTCGATTGATAAAAAATAAGTTTTGTGCCGATGTATTGGAATTGTACACCAAAAGCCCAACCAAAGAAGACTTGGAGAATTTATTAGGAAAACGCCGAGCCAAACGTGGTATGTTTGAAGGCGATTTGGTAGAGGGCGAATTAGAAATTGGTCAAATAGCTGGATTAATTCATGATATCCAACCAGTTGACGCTATTATAAAAGATATTATCTCTGAATTAGAAGAGGCTAAAACAGAACTTATATCTACCTCTTTTTAAGACACTTCTTAACGATTTCTTATTGTAATGCCCCAATCAAAATTTGTAATTTTGTAAAAATATTTATCATGAAAAAAGCGCTTTGTTTTTTCTTATTTCTTTTCGTGTTTCATCTTCAAGCTCAAGAACGACCTAAATTGGTTGTTGGAATTGTGGTAGATCAAATGAAAATGGATTATTTATATCGTTTTTCAAATGATTTCACCAATGATGGATTTAAACGATTGATGGATAATGGTTATGTATTTCATAATATGAATTATAATTACATGCCCACTTTTACCGCTCCTGGGCATGCTTCTATATACACTGGAACTACTCCTTCAGTTCACGGAATTGTTGGAAATGATTGGTTTAGCAGAAAATTAGGTAAAGAAATTTACTGCACCGATGATGCTTCGGTAAAAACCATTGGCGACGGTACAAAAGCAGAAGGAGAGATGTCTCCAAAAAAATTATTGACTACTACAATTACAGATGAGTTGCGCTTAGCTACCAATTTTAAAGGAAAAGTTATTGGAATGAGTTTGAAGGATAGAGGCGCCATTTTGCCTGCCGGACATTTTGCCAATTGGGCTTTTTGGTACAGTAAAACAGGCGCCTTTGTATCGAGTACTTTTTATGGTGAAAAATTACCAGATTGGGTTACCGAATTTAATAATGAAAAGCATTTCATGACTTATATTAATAAAGGTTGGGATTTGTTAAAACCTTTAGAAACCTATAATGAAAGTCTGGCAGACGAAAATCCCTATGAAGGAAAACTAAATGGAGCGAATCCGGTTTTTCCATATAATTTAAAGGAAATGCTAGAAAAGAAAAATGCTGAAATTCTTCGTGCAACACCGTTTGGAAATGATTTATTGTTGGAATTGGCAAAAAAAGCTATTGAAAATGAAGAGTTAGGAAAAGACAATATTACTGATTTCTTGGCTGTAAGTTTTTCTTCAACGGATTATGTTGGACATAATTTAGGTCCTCGGTCTATGGAAATTCAAGATACTTACTTGCGCTTGGATTTAACACTTGCTGATTTCTTAAATTATTTGGATAAAATGGTTGGGAAAGGCAATTACCTTGTTTTCTTAACTGCCGACCATGCCGGTGCAGAAAATCCTTTGTATTTAAAAGATAAAAAATACAATGTAGATAATGTGTTTCCTAAAGATATTTTAAAAGGATTGAAGAAATTCTCAGTTGAGACTTTTGGTGAAGATCTAGTTTTAAATTGTTCAAACTTTAATCTGCATTTCAATAAAGATCTAATAAAGGCAAAAAGTTTAGAATTAAGTAAAGTAAAACAAGCTTTTAAAGAGTATTTAATGACTCAGGATCAAGTAAAAAGAGTATATACCGAAGAAGAAATACTTGCTTCTAACGGAGCAGATTTTTATTTAAACTGTATCGCTAAAGGATATGATGCAACCGAAGACGGCGATATGGTAATTCTAAACAAACCAGGTTATATAGATCATTTTATTGCCACGGGTACCGATCACGGAACTCCTTACAGTTATGATACTCATGTTCCGTTACTATTTTATGGATGGAATGTGCCCAAAGGTGAAACGCATGATCATAAAGATATTACACAAATTGCTCCAACTCTAGCTCAAAAATTAAAAATTACATTTCCAAACGGAACGGAAGGAAAGGTGTTGTTGGAGGTTTTGGATACTAATCCCAATATGATTAATAAAAAAACCACTAAATAATTAGTGGTTTTTTTATTCATAACTTCTCAATTTATAATTCAATTTCAATTTGATTTTTTATCAAATCTTCGAAGGTTTCTCTCTTTGTAATTAGATGTCCTTTACCGTCTTTCCATAATACCTCTGCTGGTTTAAAACGCGAATTGTAGTTGGATGCCATAGAAAAACAATAAGCTCCAGCATTTTTAAAACACAATACATCACCTTCTTTTATTTCTGCAATTCTACGGTTATTAGCGAAAGTATCGGTTTCACAAATGTAACCCACAACGGTATAAAAACGCTCTTTTCCTTTTGGATTAGAAATGTTTTCAATGGTGTGCTGAGATCCATAAAGCATTGGTCGAATTAAATGATTAAATCCACTATCAATTCCTGCAAAAACAGTAGAAGTGGTTTGTTTTACAACATTCACTTTAGCCATGAAAAATCCTGCTTCGCTTACTAAAAATTTTCCCGGTTCGAATGCCAAAGTTAGCGTTCGTCCGTACTCTTTTTCAAAGGATAAGAAACGTTTGGTAAGTTTTTTTCCAAGTTCGTCTATATTGGTTTCGATGTCGCCTTTTTTATAGGAAACTTTGAATCCAGATCCAAAATCAAGAAAATCTAATTCTTTAAATTGTTTAGCGGTATCAAATAATATCTCAGCTGCATAAAGGAACACTTCAATATCTAAAATATCGGATCCGGTGTGCATGTGTATTCCGTTAATGTGCATTCCAGTATTTTCTACAATACGCAATACATGGGGCATTTGATAAATTGAAATACCAAATTTACTATCAATATGTCCCACAGATATATTTGCATTTCCTCCCGCCATTACATGAGGATTGATACGAATGCAAACCGGAATTTTTGGGTGTTTGGTTCCGAAATGTTCTAAAATTGAGAGATTGTCAATGTTGATTTGAACTCCCAAATTTGCAACTTCTTCAATTTCTTCAAAAGAAACACCGTTTGGGGTGAAAATAATTTTATCGGGACTAAAGCCTGCATGCAAACCCAGTTGTACTTCTTGCATGGAAACCGTATCTAAACCAGAGCCACACTTCTTTAACAACTTTAATATGGTAAGATTGGATAGCGCTTTCATGGCATAATTAATGCGAAGGTTTTCTACTTTACTGAAAGCAGCGCTCAATCGGTTGTATTGTTGTTCGATTGTTGCGGCGTCATAAACGTACAACGGACTGCCAAATTCTTCGGCAAGTGTTAGTAAGTCTTTTGGTTGCATGGTAATGGATTTATATTATTTGATTGCAAAGATAAATCAGGAGTTTGTCTATACAAAAAGAAGTCTCATTTATACGAATTTGTGGTTTATGCATAGTATTTTTTTTCAAAATGATAATTTTTAGCCCCGATTGTAGTGAAAATCCTGACATTGCAATTAATGAAGGTGGTATTGTTAAGTTTTTTTTCCTTGAAATGGCAGATTGAAACGAAAAGCGGGAATTGCCATTACTGAAAATACCAAAAGATTGTGCTTCAAAAAAATCATAAATAAAGTTACTAAATTGATATACATTTGTTTTATCAATTGATTGTAATTAATTACATTTGTGGCACTTTATAAAAAGACAAAATTTTATTATGAACATACACGAATATCAAGGAAAAGAGATATTAGCAAAATATGGTGTACGCGTACAACGTGGTATTGTGGCTAATAATCCGGTTGAAGCAGTTGCTGCTGCAAAACAACTTACAGAAGAAACTGGCACTAGCTGGTATGTAGTTAAAGCTCAAATTCACGCTGGTGGAAGAGGAAAAGGTGGTGGTGTTAAGTTGGCTAAAAACTTAGATCAAGTTGCTGAAATTTCGGGTCAAATTATTGGTATGCAATTAATCACGCCTCAAACTCCGCCGGAAGGAAAGCAAGTGCATAAAGTATTAATTGCTGAAGATGTATACTATCCTGGAGAAAGTGAAACGTCTGAATTTTATGTTTCGGTTTTATTAAACAGAGCCAACGGTAGAAATATGATTATGTATTCTACTGAAGGTGGAATGGATATAGAAGAAGTTGCTGAGCATACACCACATTTAATTTTCACAGAAGAAATTGATCCAGCAGTTGGATTACAAGGTTTTCAAGCAAGAAGAATTGCTTTTAACTTAGGTCTTTCTGGAAATGCATTTAAAGAAATGGTGAAATTTGTAGATTCACTTTACAATGCTTACATCGGATCGGATGCTTCTATGTTTGAAATCAATCCGGTTTTAAAAACTTCTGATGATAAAATTCTTGCTGTTGATGCAAAAGTAAATATTGATGATAACGCTTTATACCGTCAACCAAAATATGCGGAAATGCGTGACATTAAAGAAGAAAACCCAATTGAAGTTGAAGCTAAAGAGGCTGGTTTAAATTATGTAGATCTTGACGGAACCGTTGGATGTATGGTAAACGGAGCGGGATTAGCAATGGCAACAATGGATTTAATTAAATATGCTGGTTTTGAGCCTGCAAACTTCTTAGACGTTGGTGGAACTGCAGACGCGAAACGTGTGGAGTTGGCTTTTAGAATTATCTTAAAAGATCCTAATGTAAAAGCGATCTTGATTAACATCTTTGGAGGAATCGTTCGTTGTGATCGTGTTGCTCAAGGAGTTGTGGATGCATACAAAAACATGGGTGACGCGATTAAAGTGCCAATCATTGTTCGTTTGCAAGGTACCAATGCAGAAATTGCTAAAGAATTAATTGACAATTCTGGAATGCCAATTTTATCTGCGGTACAATTTCAAGAAGCAGCAGACCAAGTGCAAAAAGCGCTTTCTTAATTTAGAGAAAACTACTTTATATAGAAAATCCCGAGTTTTGCTCGGGATTTTTTTATTTAACCTTTGGTGTTTTTACCATTTTTGTATTGCACTTTTTCTACAATTTCAATTTTCTTAGTTTGTTTTTTGGGTGCAAATTTCAGGTTTGAACCTGGTTTTTTCTTGAAATCGGTTTTTGGTTTGAATTCCTTTTTAGGAGCTCCTTCCATTTTTGGCCTTGCTTCTGTTTTGTGTTTAGCAATGACTTCGGCAGGTATTTTCGGGCTCTCTTTCGTTCCTCTCAAATAAATCACCAATCCATTTAGGAAATTACGCAGCACTTGATCGCCACATTCCATATATTTTGGGTGGTCTTCACTTCTAAAAAAGTTACCCAATTCACCTTTTGACATTCGGAAGTCAACCAGCTTTAAAATTTCTTCTATTTGGTCGTCACGCAACATTAAGGCTACACGTAGTTTTTTGAAAATATCGTTGTTGTTCATTTTTTTTTAAGGTGCTAAGAAACTAAGTTTCTAAGGTTCTAAGTTTATTTTTATTTTTTTTTCTTCCAACTTCCGTCTTCATACTTCTAGAAAAGCCAAAGGTACGCTTTTTTAAAACCTTCGCGCCATAATTTTTCATTGTGTTTTCCGCCTTTAACAATAAGTTTTTTATTCAGCATTTGGCATTCACAGCGTTTGGTGTTTACTTGATACTCCATTTTATTGAGATCTTCTACCATATCGGCATCGCCTTCGTTATCGCCACAAAGAAAATAGATTTTGGTTTTAAAGGACTTAGTTTGATTCATTAATTCGAAAATTTCTTTTCGGTTAAACCAAAAAGAAGGGGAGAAGCAACCCACTTTTCCAAATACTTCAGGATATTTTAGCGCTCCATAAAAGGAAACCAATCCGCCCAATGAACTTCCCCAAATAGCTGTGTTTTTAGCAGTGGTTTTGGTGCGGTAGTTTTTATCTACATAAGGTTTTAAAGTTTCTACAATAAATTTCAGATAATTGTCTGCATTTCCACCACCGTATTTTTCGTTTTTATAGGGTGTTAATTCTTCCATTCTTTTCTCACCACCATGTTCAATCCCAATGACGATGACTTGAGCCTTCAAGCTGTCTAGTGTTTCATCTACACTCCATTCGCCAGCATAGGAAGTTTTGATATCCATTAAATTTTGCCCGTCGTGCATGTAAATCACCGGATATTTTTTAGCGGATTTTGAATAATTTTCGGGTAGGTACAGCCATATTTTTTTACTACAATGCAGCTGTGGTGCTTCAAGAGTAAAAGTGCTTACATTTTTACTGGCAGTACTTTGAGCAGCAGCAAATAAAAAAGAGAATACCGATAATAAGGTCAATATAAATTTCAATTCAATAGCGGTTAGATTCCAAGAAAAAGAATAATTTAGCTAAAAATAAACATTTTGAATAATACCCAAGCACAAAAAATAAGTTTATTGTCCGATATGATTGCTTTTGCAGTGGTAGACGGAAAGTTGCACGATAATGAATACCTATTTCTTTCTTTGATTGCTGAGGATTTAGGAATTGATTCAGCCGAATTTCAGCAGTTGTTTCATTCTGAAAATAAAAGTGAAGTAATCAAAGACGACTTTGAGCGCATTCAACAATTTTACCGATTGGCACTCCTAATGCACAGCGATGGTGTCTTGCACGAGCGCGAAGAAAAACGCATTCATGAAATTTGTATTGGAATGGGGTTGGATCCATTTGCTATGAAACGCGTTTTAAAAGCAATGGAACAATCGCCAACACGAATGGTTTCTCCCGATTATTTATTGGAAGTTTTTCAAGAGCAGAGTAATTAATAAGTAGTATTATTTCTGCTCAAAACTCACCATCCATTCAATGCCGTACTTATCTCTAAACATCCCGAAGTAAGTTCCCCACGGACTATCGGAAATTGGGAATTCAATGTGCCCGCCCGCAGAAAGGCCATTAAATATATGATCGGCTTCTTCTTTACTTTTCGTTTTGACTACAATTTTAGAGCGGTTTTCGTTTTCGTTTGTTGGCCCCATCATTTCAGGTACATCATTTGCCATTAACGAAGTAGCGCCAATTGGTAATTCAATGTGCATTATTTTGTTGGCTTCTTTTTCTGCAACTGGAAACGCCTCGCTAGCCAAGTCTTTGAAGCGCATAATGTTGGTGAACTCACCACCAAATACCGATTTATAAAAAGTGAATGCTTCTTCGGCATTTCCATTAAAGTTGATGTGCGGATTGATTTGCGGCATTAGGTTATTTTGTATTAAGAATTATTTAAAAAAGTAGTAATTTCAATTAAATTAGTTAAATAATTATATAATTGATTTATGTGCATAATTTTATAATTTATAGTATCCGAAAAGGGTTGTGCGCTATCAAAATGATATTTGCGATCTAAATACTCTTTATTGTCTATAATATAAATCATTTTAATATTATTAGATAAGCATTTTTTTAATTTAATTTCATCTCTTTTTTTATTTTTTTCAAATAAATTATTTGCCCATTCTTTACCTTTTCCTGCAAAATCTACAGGCTTGTAATGTTGTATTCCTTGGCATTCAATTGCAATACTGTAATCAGTAATATGAAAATCTAAAGTTTGTTGTCCTTTTCCTTTTTTTAAAAATATAGGATTATACTGACTTTCATATCTAATATTTAATTTATTCAAAATTGATGAAACTTCTTTTTCTAATTTACTTTGTTTACACTCGGGACAACCATTTCCGCTCAAATGGTATTGTGCAACTTGCCAAAACTCTCCATGTTCATTACAGCTTATACATACTTTGAGATTACTTTTTTCATAGATAACTTTAGAATAGTTATATTTATTTCCGTGTTTTTGCTTTGCCTCTGCTATCCAATCTTCTGTATTTTTATTTTTGCCAACGCACTTTGGACAACCTTTTCCTCTTTGATGATTGTTTGGAGTGCATAAAAACTCACCATGTTCATTGCATATTATTATAACATTAGTTTTAGCATTTAGATATTTTACTTTATCATAACTATACTTGTTATTGTGTTTAATTTTGGATTCTAGAATAAAATCTTCTTTTGTTTTGATATTATTTGAATTTCTAATTTCGTCAGCACATTTTGGACATGTATTCCCATATAAATGTTTTGATGGAAGTTGATAAAAATCACCATGTTTAGAGCAAATTATACATACTTTGACTTTTGCATTGACATAAGCCGACTTTGAATAATCATATTTATTACTATGAATTTTTATTGCGTTTTCTATAAACTTATTATTTGTACTAGTTAGGTTTTCTCCCCTTTTTTTATAAGAACATTTCAAACATTCTTTACCAGCTAAATGATTACTTGGTGTTTGCAAAAAGTCTCCATGTTCACGACATATTATAAGTAATTTGGTATTACTTCCAATATATTCTGCTTTAGAATAATCATATTTATCCCCGTGAATTTTTTTAGATTTTTCGATAAATAAAGATGTTCTTTCAAGAAGATTTTTACTCATTATTTGTAATTAATAACTTCAAAACAAATCTAATAAAAAATCACATCGCAAGGATGTGATTCTCTAATCTTTTTGAAAGCCATTTGGCTAATACTAACCAATGAATTGAATATTATTTCAAAACATGATGTGCCAATACCTTTTGTACATCATACACATTCACCGATTTATTGAACTGTTTTTTAATACTTGGTTGTGCTTCGCTAGAAATCCAAATTTTTAATTCGGCATCCAAGTCAAATGTACCTGCGGTTTCAATACTAAATCTAGAAATGCTTTTGTAGGTAATGGATTTGTATTCCGTTTTGCTTCCTGTAATTCCTTGAATGTCAATTAAAATAAGTCTTTTATTAGTGAAGATAAACGTATCACGAATAAGTTTGAAACCCAATTCTATTTCTTCTCCGTCTGTAAGTAATTGACCAAATTTTTTTGTTAATTCTTCTTGGCTTACCGCACCTGCGTTACCAAGTAAAGCTGAAAATAATCCCATTTTATTTTGTTTTTTTAATTTGTTTCAAAATAATAAAAAATAAATCACAAAACCAAAGTGCCTTTTATATCTTCTCCTGCAATGCTTTAATCTCATCACGCAGTTTGGCTGCCTGCATAAAGTCGAGTTCCTTGGCTGCTTTTTCCATGGCTTTTCGTGCTTCCCTAATTTTCTTTTCAATTTCGGGTTTGGATAAGTATAAACTTTCGGGTTCTGCCGCTTTTAACGCTTGGTTTTCGTAGTATTGGGTTGAAACCGAGTGATTGCCTAAAGCATTACCCAAACTTTTATTAAGTGCTTTGGGTTGTAGGTTATTTTGGGTGTTGTAATTGATTTGTTTTTCGCGGCGGTAGTTGGTTTCATCAATGGTTTTTTGCATCGAGGCCGTAATCTTGTCTCCATACATAATGGCTTTCCCGTTAATGTTTCGAGCGGCTCTACCTACCGTTTGCGTAAGCGAGCGATGGCTACGTAAAAAGCCTTCTTTATCTGCATCCAAAATAGCCACAAGCGAAACCTCGGGTAAGTCCAATCCTTCACGAAGTAAATTCACGCCAATCAATACATCAAACAATCCTTTACGCAAATCCTGCATGATTTCTACACGCTCCAAAGTGTCTACATCGCTATGAATATAGCGACAACGAATGGAAACTTTGGTCAAGTATTTCGTTAATTCTTCGGCCATACGCTTGGTTAGTGTGGTCACTAATACGCGCTCATCTAGTTCGCAACGCTGCTGAATTTCTTCTATTAAATCATCAATTTGATTCAGACTTGGTCGCACTTCAATAATCGGATCCAGTAGTCCGGTTGGGCGAATTACCTGCTCTACATAAACCCCTTCCGTTTTTTGCAATTCATAATCGGCAGGAGTCGCCGAAACATAAATGACTTGGTTTTGTAGACTTTCAAATTCTTCAAACTTCAACGGTCGGTTGTCCATGGCAGCCGGAAGTCGGAAACCATATTCCACCAAATTTTCCTTACGGCTTCGGTCGCCACCATACATGGCATGCACCTGCGAAATGGTTACATGGCTTTCATCTACCACCATCAAGAAATCATCAGGGAAATAATCCAACAAACAAAACGGACGCGTACCGGGAATACGGCGGTCTAAATAGCGGGAATAATTCTCAATTCCGGAGCAATAGCCCAACTCGCGTATCATTTCTAAGTCGAAATTGGTGCGTTCTTCCAGTCGTTTGGCTTCCAAGTGTTTGCCAATTTCTTTAAAATAATCGACTTGTTTTACCAAATCTTGTTGGATATCCCAAATGGCGGCTTGCAACACATCTTGCGAGGTTACAAACATGTTGGCGGGATAGATGGTTAAGTTTTCGTATTTTTCAACTACTTGCGAAGTTTTCACATCAAAGACCTCAATTTCTTCAATTTCATCTCCAAAAAAGTGAATACGAAATGGATCGTCTCCATAACTTGGAAAAATCTCAAGAGTGTCGCCTTTAATTCGGAAATTCCCCGGACCAAAATCGGCTTCGGTTCTTGAATACAAACTTTGTACTAATTGGTGTAATAATTTGGTACGGGAGATGATTTGATTTTTGTCAATTTTAATTACATTCTTTTGAAACTCCACCGGATTTCCAATTCCGTAAAGGCAAGAAACCGAAGAAATAACAATGATATCGCGGCGCCCCGAAAGCAAAGCCGAAGTGGTGCTCAAACGAAGTTTCTCAAGTTCTTCGTTAATCGATAAGTCTTTCTCAATATAGGTTCCCGTTACCGGAATAAAGGCTTCGGGTTGGTAATAGTCGTAATAGGATACAAAATATTGTACCGAATTATTCGGAAAAAATTGCTTGAACTCAGAATACAATTGTGCTGCCAAAGTTTTATTGTGAGCCAAAACCAAGGTTGGTTTTTCTACATTTTGAATCACATTGGCAACGGTAAATGTTTTTCCCGATCCGGTTACTCCGAGTAAAGTTTGGTATTTTTCGCCATTAAGAATCCCTTTTGAAAGTTTTTCAATGGCTTGTGGCTGATCACCTGTAGGTTTGTAATCGGATACGACTTGGAATTTCATAGAAAATTATTCGACTCACAAAGTTAACGAAGTTTCGCTAAAAATGGATTGTTTTTAATCGATGCATTCCATTAACAAAAGATCACCGGTTTCATGGGTTATAGTAACGATTCCATCTTGTGAAACATGGTTGCTGTTTCCTGATCGATAACCTAAAATTAAGTCGTCATTTTGCAAGGAATAAAATAAATTCTGACTTGTGATTCCAGTTACTTTTCCAACAGGAATTAACGAAATTGGAGTGTTCGCGGTATACCATTTTTCGAATCTTTTTGGCAAAAGGAATATTTTAGAATGGTCGTCAATAATTACAATTTTAATTTTATTTCGATATGAAACGATGTTGGTAATATTAGCAAGTGTATGATCGGCTCTTTTTCCGGTTGCCCAAACAATATTTACTGCTTTATGTCCTTTTTCAACCAAATAGTCAAGCGCCTTTTCTAAGTCGGTTTTTTCTTGATTTGGGGTATGCACAATCTCAAGAGGATATTGTTTTTCCTTGTAGATTTCGGGGTCAAAATCACCGTCAAAATCACCTAAAAGTACATCTACTTTTATATCCAATTGCAAAACACGATCGATAGCATTGTCTAAAACTACCACTATAGGAGACCATTCTAGGAGTTGTCCTAATAAATCAAAACTGCAAGGAGCCCCATTAGCAATGATTAATGCAGGTTCTTGGTCGTCGCGAACAATGTGGTGTGAGGACATGTTTTTTGGTTTAGGGTTTAAAGTTTAAAGTTAGAAAAAATATTACTTCAGACTTCCATCTTCTAACTTCTATCTTCAGGCTTTAATTAACTGTGTAATTTCTGGTGTCAATTTCAGATAAGTGGAAATAACCCAATGGAAAATCTGCATCGTTGGTTTGGTTAATTATATTTCCTCTTAGCGTAACGGGTGGAGTAGAGAATGGGCTACCGCCTGCACTTCCCGAAATATTAACTAATTTCTGCATGTAATTATAATAACGCAAAGTAATGCCTTCCAAACTAAAAAACAGTTGATCGCCTGGTTTTAAATCTTTATCGGTATAAAAGCCAAACATTTGGTTTCCTTGGAAAAATTCATCTTTTTGAGCTCGGTATTTTGGAGCAACATCAAGTGGAGATTTTACACCAATTAAGTAATAATTTATTTCCGAACCATTATCTTGGAAAAAGTATTTCACCTGAATCACGTTACCTCCAAATCCTTGAACAGTAGTTTGTTCCACTGAATCAATATTTGGCGTGGCTAATAATTTTTCGGTTGCAGTATAATGCTGTCCTGCATATTGAATGTTTAAAGTGTAGGTTTCATTAATCACGGGAACAAAATTTGAGCAAATGTATTCTCCAGTGTTTGGAGTTTCTACAAATGAAAAAATGGTATTCGAACTGTTTGAAACGGTTACTAGAGCACCCGAAACTATCGGAATAATCGAGCTATAAAAATCGGTTGTAGTGGTGAGTTTTATTTTTTGGGTGCTACCCGAAGTACCTTTTTGCCATAAAATATTGGCATCAATAACCAATTTTGGATTAGCAGTATCTAAAGGAATATCTACTTTAGTTTCACAACTTGCAAAAACTAGAAGGGCTAAAAGGGAGATAATATATTTCATTATTTTAGAATTTAAAATTGTAAGAAACCGCCGGAACTATTCCGAAAATTGATAATTTGATGGCTTCGTTTTGACCTGAATCTTGATTTTGTCTGAAGCTTATGGATGCCGCATTTTTTCTTGAATAGAGGTTGTAAATACTAAATACCCATTCGCGTTTCCATTTTCTTGAAGCATTGTGTTTGGGTGTTAGCGTGGCCGAAACATCTAAGTGGTGGTACAATGGCAAACTATTTTCATTACGCAATCCATAGCTTGGAACGGTAATTCCTTGATAGGTATATTGCCCATTTGGATAAGTAACCGGTTGCCCTGATTGCAGAATAAAATTAGCTCCTAAAGTCCATTTTGTATTCCATTTATAGGATCCAGTAATGGCTAAATTATGGGTTTTATCATAGGCTGATCGGTACCAATTTCCATTGTTGATTCCGGTTTCTAAAGCCGTTCTTCCTGGAGTTCTTTGCTCAGAACGGGATAGGGTATAGGCAATCCAACCGTTAAATTTTCCGGTATTTTTTCGAAGCATAATTTCCAATCCGTACGAACGCATTTCCCCATTTAAAATTACTTGTTCGATGGCTTCATTAGCAATTAAATCAGCACCATCAATGTAATCCATACGGTTTTGAATTTTTTTGTAATAACTTTCTACTTCAAGAGAATAGGTGTCGTTTTTAATGTTGGTGAAATATCCTAAAGCCCATTGATCGGCAATTTGTGGTTTGATGTAGCTGTCACTAGGCGTCCATACATCAAGAGGAGTTGGCGAAGCCGTATTGGAAACCAATTGTAAATATTGAACCATTCGGTTGTAGCTTGCTTTCACCGATTTGTTTTCAGAAAATTCATAGGCAACAGAAAAGCGAGGTTCTATATTATTAAAGTTGGCCATTGACTGATTTCTGCCATAATATTCAGTTCCGATTGGAGTTGCTTTTTCATAAATTTTCAAATCCGAATCATAAGTTACCGCTTGATCATTGGCGTATAAGTTTTTTGTAGAGCTTCCAAGTCTCGAAAACATGCTGTAACGGAATCCGTATTCTATATTTATTTTGTCGGTAATTTTTTCTTCGGCATCCAAATAAAAAGAAGGTTCAAAGGCATATTTCTTTTCAATTTGTTTAAAATTAATTCCTGAGGTAACCGATGAAGGATTGATAGTTCCAGGATTGAAATCATAATATATGGCATTGGCACCATAATTCAATTTGATTTTATTGGTTACATAATATTTGAAATCGTATTTCAAATTATAATTTTTAATCCCTGAATCCCAATTGAAACCAACAAAATCTAGATTCAAACCATAATAGTAATCGCTGTAAATTGCTGATAAATTTGAAAATAATTTATCCGAAAATAAATGATTCCAACGCAAGTTTAAAGTTGAGTTTCCGTAGGTATTTGTAAAACTTTGGTTTAGCGAAAATACATCTCTTCCAAAATAACCCGAAAGGAACAAACTATTACTTTTGTTGAATTTGTAATTCAATTTGGTATTTAAATCATAAAAATAAGCCGAATTTTTATTGTTGGATAACTTCAAAAATAAATGGGCATACGAAGCGCGACCACCAATTAAAAAGGAACCTTTGTCTTTTACAATTGGACCTTCGGCAAGTAAGCGACTGGAAATTAAACCAATTCCACCATTCATGTGAAAAGCGTTGCTGTTTCCGTCTTTTTGATAAATATCTAATACCGAAGAGGCTCTTCCTCCAAAACGAGCAGGAATTCCTCCTTTGTATAATTTTAAATCTTTGATGGCATCGGGATTAAAAACCGAAAAGAAACCAAATAAATGCGAGGAATTAAAAATAGTGGCCTCATCTAAAAGTATTAAATTTTGATCGGCACCACCACCACGAACATTAAACCCCGATTGTCCTTCGCCAGCATTAGTTACTCCAGGTAAGAGTAAAATCGACTTAATAATATCTACCTCTCCCAGCACTACCGGCATTTGCTTGATGGTGGCAATAGATAATTTGTTCACGCTCATTTCGGGTTTGCGTGTGTTGGTTTTATTTTTTTCAGAGAATACAACTTCGTCAAGCACTTGGCCAACTTCCGTTAGCTTATAGTCTTTTCTAATGTTTTTGTTTAAATCTATTTTCTCGGTGATGCTTTCATATCCTACCGAACTAATGCTAATTTCGTAATCCCCTTTTGGCAAGGTAAGCGAATAAAATCCGTATTCGTTGGTTGCGGTGAATGCTTTTAGTTCTTTTATAGCAACACTCACGCCAATAAGAGTTTCATTGTTTTTTTTATCGGAAATTGTTCCGCTGATGGTCATTTTTTCTTGAGAAAATCCAGTGGAACTTATAAGAAAAATGAGCAGTAGTACTGCTTTGTTTTTTAATTGCATAGTGCTTTATTTTGATTTGCAAATTTCACAAATTTAATCATTTAATGGCTACTAACGAATGTTAATGATTGGTTAATAATTAACGACTTGTATTTATTTTTTAAATACTTTTACATACTTAATTTTTGGGATGAGAAATTTATTTTTTCTGATTTTATGGGTTGGTTTTTCCTTAAATGCTTCAGCACAATTTGAAGCGTCTAAGCGTAAAATTAATATTTCTGCTAAACCTGATAAGAATCTTAATCAGAAAGCTACTGTACCCCAAAAAGTTACTACATCATTGTTTCCGGAAATAAAATTTCAAAGTCAGTTGCAAAAAAATAATGATGATAAATTTTTAAAAGGTTTGCCAGAGATTCCAAAAGTAGGAGTAGAGCAAAATCCAAAATCCTACGCTTTAAAATCGCCAGCTGAAGATTACACCGAAAAATTTAATGAGCAACTAAAAGAAGATGGTATTCGACCTGAATTGTACAATCGGGATATGAATTTAGGTCAATTTGTGGTGTATACCCAAAAAGTAAATTTGAATTCAAGAGATTATGGTGCCATAGATGGTGATCTTGTTCGTGTTTGGGTAAATGGAAAAATGTATGTACCCAAGGTGTATTTAGAATCTAAGTTTCAAGAAATCACATTGGATTTGGATAAAGGAATAAATGTAATTGAAATTGAGGCATTAAATTATGGTGAGCTTTCTCCAAATACGGGGCAGTTTGCTTTTTATGATGCCAATAAGGAATTTATTACTAATCAATATTGGAATCTTGGTATTGGATACAAGGCCCGAATATTGATTGAATACAAGGATAAGATTTTGAAGAAAATCGATGAAAAATAAAAATAAAAAAGACGACTACTAGTCGTCTTTTTTATTTAATAATCTAAAAATGGTTTTAGTTTAATTTATTTAAAATTGCATTTAAAGTAGCGCTTGGGCGCATCGCTTTAAATAACAATTCTTGGTTTGGTTTGTAATAGCCACCAATTTCTTGATGCGAACCTTGAGCACCAATTAATTCTGAATTGATTTTTGCTTCGTTTTCAGTTAATTCTTTTGCAATTGGTTCAAAAAGCGCTTTTAAATCGGCATCTTTATTTTGATCTGCTAAAGCTTGAGCCCAATATAAAGTTAAATAAAAATGCGATCCTCTGTTATCTATTTCACCCACTTTTCGTGCTGGAGATTTATCAGTGTCTAAGAATTTCTCGGTTGCTGCATCTAAAGTTTCAGATAATACCAAGGCTTTCGAGTTATTAAATACTTGTCCTAAGTGTTCTAATGAAACTCCTAAAGCTAAGAATTCACCTAAAGAATCCCATCGTAAATAGCCTTCTTCGATAAATTGTTCTACGTGTTTTGGAGCAGATCCACCAGCACCTGTTTCAAACAATCCTCCTCCATTCATTAATGGAACGATAGAAAGCATTTTAGCAGAAGTTCCTAATTCTAAAATTGGGAATAAATCGGTTAGGTAATCGCGAAGTACGTTTCCAGTTACCGAAATGGTATCCAAACCTTTTACAATTCGATCTAAAGTAAAATGGGTTGCTTCAATTGGATTTAAAATTCTAATATCTAAACCTAAAGTATCGTGATCTTTTAAATAGGTTTTCACTTTTTCAATTAATTGTCTGTCGTGAGCGCGGTTTTCATCCAACCAAAAAACGGCAGGAGTATTTGATAAACGTGCACGATTTACAGCTAATTTAACCCAGTCTTGAATAGGAGCGTCTTTTACTTGACACATTCTAAATATATCACCTGCTTCAACTTTTTGTTCCATTAATACAGTTCCGTTGGTGTCGGTAACTTTTACAACACCCGCTGCACTCATTTGGAATGTTTTGTCGTGCGAACCATATTCTTCCGCTTTTTGAGCCATCAATCCAACATTCGGTACGCTTCCCATAGTTGTTGGGTCGAAGGCACCATGCTTTTTGCAAAAATCAATAGTTGCCACATACACTCCAGCGTAAGCGCGATCTGGAATAACCGTTTTAGTGTCTTGTCCTTTTCCATCTTTATTCCACATTTGACCAGAAGTACGAATCATCGCTGGCATAGATGCATCAATAATTACATCGGAAGGAACGTGTAAGTTGGTAATTCCTTTGTCTGAATTCACCATGGCTAAAGCCGGGCTAGTTTCATACACTTTATTAATAGCAGCTTCAACCTCTGCTTGTTCTGGGCGACCTGCAATTTTTGCATACACATCACCTAAACCATTTTTAGTATCTACTCCTAATTCTTTAAATAAGTCGGCATATTTAATGAAAACATCTTTGTAAAAAACATCTACAGCAGCACCAAAAATAATAGGATCAGAAACTTTCATCATGGTTGCTTTCATGTGAATTGAAAACAAAACTCCTTTTGCTTTAGCATCTTCAATTTCTTTAGCTATAAATTGTTTGAATTTATTCAAATTTAAAGCTGAACTGTCAATTATTTCTCCCGCTTTTAAAGGAGTGCTCGCTTTTAATACGGTTGCATTTCCATTATTGTCAACGAATTCTATTTTAACATCGGTAGCTTCATTAACGGTTACCGAAGTTTCACTTCCATAAAAATCACCTTCCGACATGCTTGCCACATGTGTTTTTGAATCTGCAGACCATGCTCCCATAGAATGTGGGTGTTTTTTAGCATAATTTTTTACAGCTTTTGGAGCTCTACGGTCTGAGTTTCCTTCTCGTAATACCGGATTTACTGCAGAACCTAAGACTTTTGCATATTTGGCTTTTACCGTTTTTTCTTCTTCTGTTTGAGCATCTTCAGGGAAATCAGGAAGCGCATATCCTTTAGATTGAAGTTCTTTAATTGCTTCTTTAAGTTGTGGTACCGAAGCAGAAATATTAGGTAATTTAATAATGTTTGCCTCAGGGGTATTTGCTAATTGTCCTAGTTCTGTAAGCGCATCTCCAAGGCGTTGCTCTTCTTTTAAATGCTCAGGAAAGTTCGCTATGATTCTTCCTGCCAATGAAATATCGCGACTTTCAACATCGATATTTGCGGTAGCAGCGAATGATTTAATAATTGGTAATAATGAAAATGTAGCCAACATAGGAGCTTCATCGGTAATGGTGTAAATGATTTTAGATTGTGACATTTTGTTGTTTGTTTTATACTAAACGAAAACCTCGTATTGAATGTTTATTATTGAGTTTTAAATTTTCACTGATAGCAAAGATATGAAAATGAGATAAAAAAGAATATGATTTCCCACGAAAACGATTGAATTACGAATTTGCTATTTTTTGTCTTAATAATTTATAATTTAATAATTTGGTGGTGGTTTTTTTGCATAAAAAAAGTCCCAAATAAATTGAGACTTTTTTTATGAATAGAAAGTTAGAATTATCTTCTTCTTTCTTTAATTTTTGCTTTTTTACCAGTAAGTTCTCTGAAGTAGAAAATTCGAGCTCTACGAACTTTACCTCTTTGATTCAATTCAATTTTTTGTAAAGCTGGCATGTTAACTGGGAAGATACGCTCTACACCAACTGATCCAGACATTTTACGGATTGTAAAAGTTTCAGTTACACCTGCTCCTTTTCTTTGAATAACAACTCCTTTAAAAAACTGAGTTCTTGTTTTTTCACCCTCTTTAATTTCGTAGTAAACAGTGATAGTATCACCAGCTCCAAACGCAGGGAAATCTTTTTTTGTTGATAATTCGTTATTTACGAAATCTACTAAATTTGCCATTTTTAATGCTAATTATGGTTTAAAATCTGAGCAACATTCACGGTTTTCGCCAGAGGTTAGTCAAATGTGGGTGCAAATGTAAGAATTATTTTAAATTATGAATTAAAAATTTTAAAATATTTATCCATAACCTAAATTTTATTCTTCTAATAGATCAGGTCTGCGATTTTTAGTGTGTTCGTAGGCCATATCTTCGCGCCATTGATCTATTTTGGCAAAATGTCCGCTGGTTAAGATTTCTGGGACTTTCCAGCCTTTGTAATCGGCAGGTCTAGTATAGATTGGTCCAGAAAGTAAACCGTCTTGAAAACTATCTGTAAGTGCAGAAGTTTCATCACTCAATACTCCAGGAATTAATCGAATAATGGCATCGCAAAATACAATGGCACCAATTTCACCTCCACTCAAAACATAATCGCCAATTGAAATTTCTTTGGTTATGAAATGGTCTCTTACTCGTTGGTCAACTCCTTTGTAATGTCCGCAAAGAATAATTATGTTCTCATAAAGCGATGCAGTATTAGCCATTCTTTGATTTAATGTTTCACCATCAGGAGACATATAGATAATCTCATCGTAATTTCTTTGGCTTTTTAAATGGGTGATGCAATCGTCTATTGGCTGAATGGTCATTACCATTCCGGCACCACCACCAAAAGGGTAGTCGTCAACCGACTTTTGTTTGTTGGTTGAATAATCTCTTAAATTATGGAAATGTACCTCTACCAATCCTTTGTCAATAGCTCTTTTCATTATAGAAGCTTCAAAAGGACTTTTTAATAAATCGGGAAGTAAAGTAATTATGTCAATTCGCATTGGGCAAAGATAGTAGATTTTTTTTTGTTGCTTTTATAGCATATACCATCGGAATTTTATTTCCAAAAGTTTTGATTCTGAATTTATTTGGTTCAAATTCTTCTGTATTATTAAAACAATTGTAGGGTGAATAATCGTATTCGTTAAAACAATTCAACTCCAAACCGCTATTTATTAAAGCATTTAATAGTTCCGAAATAGGGTGATTCCATGTAATTGTTTTGGCTTCAATTTCAGAATAACGATCAGCATAGGTCCCTGATTCATCTTCAATAATTGGTTCAATATTAAAATAATTGTAAAATACTTCTTTAAATTCATTGTCATACATCCAAACTACCGGATGAAAATCGGCCATAATAAAGGTTCCTCCTGGTTTTAAATAATGAGAAACTACTTTGGCCCATTTCTCTAAATCGGGAAACCAGCCAATGGTTCCATAGCTTGTGAAAACAATGTCAAATTTTTCATCAAGATGGTTTGGTGCGTCATAAATATCGCAGCAAATGAAAGAAGTATTTAAGTTTAATTTTGCTGCAAATTCTCTTGCTTTTTCAACTGCTTTATCCGAAAAATCAACTCCTGTAGCTTTAGCACCCATTCTTGAAAAAGTCATGGTGTCTTGGCCGAAGTGGCACTGTAAATGCAGTATTTTCTTATTTGAAACATCACCCAATAGTTCTAGTTCTATTGAATTTAAGGTTGATTTTCCGTCTAAGAAACCTTTCATGTCATAAAATTCGGAGGCAATATGAACCTCTGTTTTATTGTTCCATGTATTTTTATTGAGTTCTAGGTATTCTTTATTTTCTTTCATGGTTTTACACTCCAAATTGTCTCAGGTGGTGGTCAATGTGTTTCCACATTAGTTTATCCCAATCTTCATAACTCATTTTGCCCCAAAAAGGATGATTCATTACTATTATTGATTCTTTTCCTTCATTTGAAAACCGACTGTATTTTTGAATTAATTCCAATTTTGAAGCTTCTAAATCGTAACTTTCAGAAAAAACAAACTCTTTGGCTGTTGGGCTGTTTTTTTGAAATTCACTATTGAATACTTTATTTTTTACCAATCTGCCTAGCAATTTCATCATCCATTTTACTTCAACCACTTTTTCTCCATAGGCTACATCAACTGCAGCTGAGCAATGCTTAAGCATTTGATCTACATTCATTTTGCCCCAAAGCGCAATATTTTCATTGGTTAGTGATTGAATTCTTGCAATTATTTTTTCGGTATCTGATTTACTATAAATTGAATTTTCCATACATTTTTTATTTCAAATCCAAAGGTACAATTTTAGAGTTTATATTTAATAATATTATAAATTTGCATCAAATTAATAAAACACAAGAAATGGAAAATGGAATATATGCTAAATTCAATACTACTAAAGGTACCATTTTAGCGAAATTAACACACGATTTAACCCCAGGAACAGTAGGAAATTTTGTTGGATTGGCTGAAGGACAACTTGAAAATTCAGCTCGACCAATGGGAAAACCTTATTTTGATGGTTTGAAATTTCATAGAGTAATTCCAGATTTTATGATTCAGGGAGGTTGCCCACAAGGGATTGGAACCGGTGGTCCTGGTTATAGTTTTGAAGATGAATTTCATCCAAGTTTAAAGCATGATAAGCCAGGAGTATTGTCTATGGCAAATTCGGGACCTGCTTCAAACGGTTCTCAATTTTTTATCACTCATGTTCCTACCACTTGGTTGGATAATAAACATACTGTTTTTGGTCATGTAGTAGAAGGACAAGAAATTGTGGATGCTATTGCTCAAGGTGATTTAATTGAAACAATTGAAGTAGTTCGAGTAGGAGAGCAGGCAGAAAAATGGAATGCAATTGAGGCTTTTAGAACTTTTGAAGGTGCACGTTTGAAAAAAATCGAGGAGGCGAAAAAGAAAGCTGAAGAAACGATGGAAAAATTAGCTGCTGGTTTTGATAAAACAGAAAGCGGATTGCGATATAAAATGATTCAAAAAGGATCTGGAACAAAAGCAGAAAACGGTAAAACCGTTTCAGTTCATTATGAAGGATCTTTAGAAACTGGAAAAGTATTTGATTCGTCATATCCAAGAAAAAAGCCAATTGAATTTAGATTGGGTCAAGGTCAAGTTATTGAAGGTTGGGACGAAGGTATTGCCTTGTTACAAGTAGGAGATAAAGCTCGTTTTGTAATCCCGTCTTATTTAGCTTATGGTGAGCGAGGTGCTGGAGGTGTAATTCCGCCAAATGCTACGTTGATTTTTGATGTTGAACTAATGGATGTGAGATAATACATCTTAGTTTATAGTAAAAAGTAATCCCGATGGTTAATTCTATCGGGATTTTTTTATATTTACTTTTTAAAAATTAAAAATATGAAACTCAAAATCATTTCTGCAGCATTAATTGGATTAGTAATTTATTCTTGTTCTCCTAAAATAGTACCTCCAGTTGTTGAAGCGCGAACGGAGACGGTGGCTGATGTTAAACCAACTTTACCTCCTGATATCGCTGAAGGAAAAGGTATATTTGAAAATAATTGTGCAAAATGCCATAAACTTTACGATCCTAAAAGTTATTCTAGGCAAAATTGGATTCCTATTTTGTTTGATATGCAAAAGAAAGCCCATTTATCTGATGCAGAAATAGATAAAGTTTTGGCCTATGTATCGTACCAATAAGAAAATGAAAACCTTAAAAGACTGGTTTGATGAGTACGCTGTTAGTCATCAAAATCCAACGAACAAGAAAATACATTATATCTGTGTGCCCTTAATTTTCTTTTCAATTATTGGGTTATTAATGTGTATTCCAAATTCAATTATTTCAAATAATTTGAATTTAGGTAGTCCGCTGATTGAAAATTGGGCAACTGTTGCACTTGTTCTTATCTTGTTTTTTTACATACGATTGTCTGTAGTAATGGCAATAAAAATTGCTGTATTTGCATTCTTATGTTTGTTTACTAATTTTTATATCAGTCAGTTTACTAACTTGTTGGTTTTATCGCTAACGGTATTTGCGGCAGCATGGATAGGACAATTTTACGGACATAAAATAGAAGGTAAAAAACCATCTTTTATTAATGACTTGCAGTTTTTACTTATTGGTCCGGCCTGGGTCATTGATGATCTATTTAAAGCAAAAAAGTAATCGTAGAATTAGGTATAAAAAAAGTCCAAAATTAATTTTTGGACTTTTTTATTTTGATTGCTTATTAAATATCGTCAAAATCAATATCGGTAAAGTTTTTTTCTGTTTGAGAAGTAATTTCTTCATTTGATTCAGAAGTATATTCTCTTTTGAAATCTTTTTGGTGTCTTTCAGAAATTACTTCTTCTCCTTTATTGTTTAATACAAAAGAAGTCATTTCTTCCAAGATTTCTTTAAATGCAGTGAAATCTTCTTTGTATAAATAAATTTTATGTTTTTTGAAATGAAAAGAACCGTCTTCTTCAGTAAATTTTTTACTTTCTGTGATGGTAATGTAGTAGTCATCAGCTTTGGTAGCTCTTACATCAAA
>NZ_JBJTND010000069.1:0-28323 GCF_046073885.1 Flavobacterium sp. | reverse complement strand
CTATGTGGCAGCATGGCATTAGACATCAGGCTTGCGCATCCGATGGCTTTTATAGCCAACATCACGTCGCTGGCCGTCGCCTCGATCAAGTCATCCTTGGCGGCTTTTGATTTCTGAATTGCCGCGTGAATACGATCCAACGATAGCCGCTCGCTCTCACTCATGGCTGGCGTCCTTTGCTGCTGCGAGCATGGCAACTGGTGAGGGAGCCGAAGAAATGGTAGAGGATATGCCAAATATTGGAAAAAAAATAATTCATGAACATGAGGAAATAGCAGAGAAATTTGCATTAATATTATATGTTCTAGGATCTGTTTCTATTGTTGGTTTCTATTTCAACTTAACTAATAATATTAAGTCGAAAATTACTACGTATGCTGCAATTTTAATTTCGATTGTTGGTGTTTATTTTGCTCAAAAAACAGGCACCACTGGTGGAGAGATTAGACATACTGAAATTAGATCAACACCATCTAATACTTCCGTAATTGAAACTAATAACGAAGATAATGAGGACTAATAAATAGGAATTATTTATTGTCTAATAATTGTAATTGACTCTTCCATCTTTCAATAAGCATATTCAAAATACGTTTATTAAGATTGGAAGTGTTTTTTTTATATTCATAATATTCTTCTATAGAAAAAAGGCCTACAATAATTCCAATAGATTGATTTCGAAAAACAGTATCTGACTGGAGCGAATTTTCAATATACTTTTCTTTATTACTAGTAGATAAGTTAAAAAACACTTCTTTGTTTTTGGTTGCGTAGGAAATAAAAAATTGTAGCAGCAACTCATTTTGAAATTTCAAAATAGGGCGTAGGGTTTTATTTTGAAATTGCTCTTCAATTGAAGTGAATTCGTTCACAATTCCTAAAGACTCTTGTTTAATATCATTGAGAAAATTAGTTCTATCTGTTCTCATTTTATCGAAATAAAAAAAACCTCTGTGAACAGAGGTTTTAATTTGTTGAAATTATAACTTATTTAATTTTGAAAGTCACTTTTCTAACTAATTTTCTAGCACCTTCAGAATCTGCTTGTACCGAAGTATCTTCACCTTTAGAAACTACTATTAGTCTAGACTCGTCTATACCAGCTTTTACTAAAATTGCTTTAACTGATTCTGCTCTTGCTTTTGCTAATGAAACATTACTTTCACTGCTTCCAACTTCATCTGCGTGCCCAAGAATCTCAATAGAAGATTTTGGATTATTTTTTAAGTATGTTCTAATAAAATCAATACCAGGAGATGAAATGTCTGTAGGATCAACTTTACCTGTTTCAAAGAAAACAGAAATATAACCATCATTTACTAATTGAGAAACGGTATTAGCAGTATGGATTTTTGAAAAATCTTTTTGGTTTTGCTCAATGTATTTTTCTAAATCATCAGGAACACCATTTTTATTTAAATCAACAGTTCTTCCTTTTGTATCAACAGCTGCACCGGCTAAAGAATTATTCTCAAGATCTAAATAATCAGGAACACCATCTTTATCTAGGTCACCCATTGAAGTCTCAATGTTTTTAACTTGATTTTGAAGTTTTTCAATCTCTTTAATGTATTTGTCTTTAACAACAGCCCAATCTCCATGCATTTTGTCTTTTCCTAGGGAATACGTAAAACCTAATGACATTGAAACTAATTGACCCGATAAATTGTTTTTTGAATCAGAATAAGCGCCATCCCAAGCAAAGTGCTGTCTGTAACTATTTACAACAGATACATCACCTATTAAAGCAACTCTGTTGAATAATCTAAACTGAGGTGAGAATCCATAAATCAATCCTACATTATATTCTTTTAAACCAGCATTGTGGTAACGAACAACATCTGCTGGGTTTAATGGATTCATTTCGTTAGCAGTATTTGGAGTCATTTGAGATAATTGAAATCCTCCATGAAGTAACATTCCAAATCTTCCAAATGATTTTTCTAAACCTAATAATCTATTAGCATTAATTACACCTTGAAGTCCAAATGAATAAACTTTCATTTCAAAAGGTATACTTGTTGTGCTAGGATTATTTTTCAAATCAACATAACCTAAATCTCCTTTAACACCAAAAACTGGGTTAATCATGTAGCGAACACCTAAATTATAAGAATTAATTACAATTGTTCCTAGTACTTTATTATCTGCACTTGAAAAATAACCATCTGTGTAAGGATTAACTCCTTTTGATTGTCCGGTAGATAATTCAATAGTATATTTATTTATACCTGTTGAAGTTGTGTCTTTTTCGACTTTATTTTCTTGTGCTAGTCCAGCAATTCCTGAAACTAAAAATAAAGATAAAAATGTAATCTTTTTCATAACGAAATTTATGTGTTAAATAGTAATTATAATACAAATATAAGGGTTTCGATTAAAGTAAACTTGTTTTTTTGTATAATTTTTTAACCATCATCCAATAATTAGGTTGTAAAAATAAGTAACTTTGATAAATTAATTTAATTCTATGAGATTTCATACAAGAAAATGGGTTAAACCCGAAGATTTAAATCCAAATAGCACCTTGTTTGGTGGCCGTTTATTGGCCTGGATCGATGAAGAAATTGCGCTGTATGCCATAATTCAATTGGAGAGCCCTAGAATTGTTACCAAACACATGTCGGAAATTAACTTTAGAAGCTCTGCCAAACAGGGAGATATTGTGGAAATAGGTATTGATGTCTTAAAGTTTGGAACTACTTCATTAACATTGACTTGTGAGGTTCGCAATATGATGACCAAAGAAACCATTATAACCATTGATCAAATTACCATGGTAAGCGTTGATTTAAATGGGAAACCACAAGCCCACGGAAAAACCAAAATTGAATTCGTTGAGGATCGCTTAAAAAATAAAAATTAATTTATTTTTTTTCCGAAGTCATTTCAAAAAGCTCCAAATCAAAATAAGCAATTGAAGCAATAATGTGATCAAAAATATCAGCCATAATATGCTCGTATTGCTCAAAACGTTGGTCTTTAGAAAATGCATAGATTTCAAGAGGCATTCCTTGTGATGTAGGCTGTAGCTGTCTACATAGCAAAATCATATCCTTATTTATTCCTGGATAATTTTCTAAATAGGAGGTAATGTATTTTCTATACAAACCAAAATTGGTAATATTTCTACCATTAATAGCCAATGACTTATCTACATTATGAGTAGCATTGTATTTATTAATTTCATGTTGTCTGGTATCGATGTAATCTGAAATAAGCTGGATTCGTTTTAATTTTATTAATTCTGATTCCGATAAAAACCGAATACTTTTTGCCTTAACTAAAATATGTCGCTTAATGCGACGCCCATCCGATTTTAGCATCCCGCGCCAATTTCTAAATGAATCAGAAATCAAACTGTAGGTAGGTATTGTAGTCGTTGTATTATCAAAATTTCTGACCTTTACTGTAGCTAAGTTAATTTCAATTACATCTCCATCCGCTCCATATTTATCAAAAGTAATCCAATCTCCTATGCGCACCATATCGTTTAAGGAAACTTGAACACTTGCTACAAATCCTAAAATGGTGTCCCTAAATATCAATAAAATGATTGCCGAAATCGCTCCAAGAACCCCAAGTAGTGTATTTAAATTGATATCAAAAATCTTAGAGATGATAATCCCAATACAGAAAATCCATAAAATAATCATGATTACTTGAACATAACTATCAATAGGCTTGTCGCTTAAATTAGGTTTTTCTTTGATGTATTCACTAGTAGCTTTTAATATACTTCGGACTATCCAAAGTGATAGCAATACAATATAAACTCCAACCATTTTACCAAAAACCGATTGCCAATAATCGTAATTTTCTAAAATAACAGGAACCGATTTGTAAATAAATAAAAAGGGAATTAAGTGCGCAATGTATTTGGCGGTTTGATTTGAAACCAATAAGTCGTCAAAATGAGTTTTGGTTTTTCTTGCAATAATTGCCATTGAAGCAACTAAAATTAATCGGAAAATCACATAAATCACATAGGCTATTACACACAATATGAATATGTTAACCACCAAACTAATATAGGCTGAAGTAATATCACCAAGTGAAATTTTACGTAATAATGGATACAACCATCCGTATATTTTAACTAAAAAATCATGCATTTTTTAAATATTTTTTTTCAATGTAAAAGGCACCAAACGGAATTAATGAGCCTAAAATAATAACCAAAGTCTCTTTTGTACTCCAATTAAGTTTAGATTTCACAAAAAAAGTAAGATACAAATAGGCGATAAAAAGAATTCCATGTGCCATTCCTATAGGGAATAGCAGCATTTTATATAGTTCCGGATTTGAATGTTTGTTAAATAGCATATTTGCTAAAAGAACTAAATAAGAAAATCCCTCTGAAACGGCAACAACTTTAAAAAACTTGATCATAATAAATAAACTTTGATTGCAAAATTAAGTAATAACAATAGAAATAAAACAATATTCTGGGTTACTTTTGCATTAATTTAGCAATTTTTATGAGCAAGCGAGATCTTAAAAAGTATTTATCCAATTTAAATAAAGTGCAACTTGAAGAGCAAATCATAGAGTTGTATGATAAGTTCAAAGAAGTTAAAATTTATTATGACTTTGCTTTAAATCCAAATGAAACTAAATTAATTAGAGAAGCCAAGATTAAGGTTACAAATGAATATTACCCAATTAAAGGTAAAAGAGCTAAAATGCGCCGTTCTGTAGCTCAAAAATTCATCAAGCACTTTGTTTCACTTGGAATGGATGCCTATCTCATTGCGGATTTAATGCTTTACACCATTGAAATTGCTCAAACCTATTCCTCAGAAAAGGATATAAAACAAGAGGCTTTTTATAAAAGCATGTTAACTACTTTTCAACAAGCTTTGCATTTTATGATTGAAAAAGGAATTGTTTCCGAATACAAGAGTAGAGTAGAGGCTATCTATGAAAATACAGTTAGTCAGAAGTGGTACAATAACTATGAATTTCAAATTCAACTTGAAAAATTAGATTATTTGTAGAATAATTAAAAATAGTTATGGTGAAACCTTTTTTTAGATGTAGTTTTGCAAAATTGTAAAATTGCTATGTCAAAAAAAGAGCTACTTCTTGAAATTGAAGAAAAAAAAGAACTCTATGGTTACCAAAAAGGTGACATAGACAAGATCTTTGAGCGCATAGACAATGCTCCGTCGAATTATCACTTATTGTATCAATTGCCTACTGGCGGGGGTAAAACCGTTATTTTTTCTGAAATTACCCGAAGATATTTAGAGAAACACAATAAGAAAGTAGTGGTGCTTACCCACAGAATTGAACTTTGCAAACAGACCTCTAAAATGCTTAAGGCATTTGATGTAAAAAACAAGGTAATTAATAGTGCCATAAAGGAACTGCCAGATCAGGATGAATATTCGTGTTTTGTGGCCATGATTGAGACTTTAAAAAATCGTCTTAATGATGAAAAATTAGAAATACAAGATGTTGGTTTACTGATAATTGATGAAGCTCACTTCAATTCATTTAGAAAGTTATTTAGTGCTTTTTCAAATGCCTTTATACTAGGCGTTACTGCAACTCCTTTAAGTTCCAATATTAAGCTGCCGATGTATAAAAACTACAATGAATTGATTGTAGGCGATACTATTCAGAACTTAATTGACAAAGGTTTTTTGGCGAAAGCAACCACTTACAGCTATGATGTTGGGTTGACCTCACTAAAAGTGGGTATTAACGGAGATTATACAGTTAAATCTTCAGAAGATTTATATACCAATATGGTGATGCAAGAAAAGCTCTTGCATGCCTATACAGAAAAGTCTTTAGGCAAGAAAACACTAATATTTAATAATGGTATTCATACTTCGTTATACGTTTACGATAGTTTCAAAAATGCAGGATACAACATTCGACACCTTGATAATACTACTACAGCCGAGGAACGAAAAGATATTTTAAGTTGGTTTAAGAAGACTCCGGATGCAATATTAACATCGGTAGGAATATTAACCACAGGATTTGACGAGCCCACAGTAGAAAGCATCATACTTAATCGTGCTACAAAGTCGTTAACGCTTTATTTTCAAATGATTGGCCGTGGGTCAAGGAGATTGCCAAATAAAGATAGTTTTATTATTATTGATTTAGGTAACAACGCATTACGATTTGGATTATGGAATAATCCAGTGGATTGGCAACATATTTTTAAATCTCCAGAATATTATTTAGAGAATCTTAGAGATGATGCCGAAATTGAAAGTAATTTCAAATATGTCATGCCACCAGAATTGGCTGCTAAGTTTAAAAATTCTGAAGATATTCATATGGATATTATGGAAGAATTTAAAATTACGGTTCGTTCCAATTTAAAAGCCAAAACAATCATTGATAAATCTTTAGAGCAACATGCAAGAATGTGTGTTGATAATACCAATGATTTAGTTTCTGCAAGAAGATTATCCAAAGAGCTTGTTGATGATGTTGAATTTAGAATTAAGCAATATTGTTCGTGTCTTGGTAATGTTTCAAAAAACTACAGAAGCTGGCTTATAGAAGACTACAATACACGATTAACCGTTGCTATTGGTAAGATATACAGAATAAAGATCCTTAATGAACTAGATTAAAACACGTTCTAATATTGAACTATAATTTATATTATGTAAAATAGAATATTTCAAAACCAGTAGTTATAATGGTTTAAAAATATGTTAGTAAAGTTATTTAACATTCCTTCTATTACTCTTATTCCTTTATTATTTTTGTAGTATATTTATACAAATCAAATAAATCCAACATTTATGGAAAATGCTATTACCCAACGTATAGCAAACTTTTTAAAAGAATACGAACCGTTTAGTTATCTTTCTTATGAAGATTTAATTAAGATTGTTTCTACTATTCGTGTAATCAATTTAGAAAAACATAAATCGTTGTTTCAAATTAATGATACGTTACACGATGCTTTTTATGTTGTCGCTTCTGGTGTGATTCATTTAACTGTTATTTCAGACGCTGAAGAAACATTATTGAATAAATGTTATGCGGGCGATATTTTTGGTTTACGTCCGTTCTTTGCAAAGAATAATTACCAAATGACAGCTAAAGCCCGTGAAGAAAGCATTGTGTATGCAATTCCCATTGCAACTTTCAAGCCTTTTGTAGCTCAAAATTCAACTGTATTGGACTTTTTATTAGAAAGTTTTGCTGTAAATACTAAAAACAGTCTTGATAATAAAAATCATACTTTAATTTCCGATAATGTTACTTATTCTGATAATCAATCGGATATGCAGTATTTTCAGTCGTTAAATTACAATAAAACCCCTTTAAAAATTAGTCACGATACTCTTATAAAGGATGCTGCTCAATTGGTTACCGAAAACATGTTTGATAATTCGTTAATAACAGATCAAAGCTACCCAATTGGCATTGTGACCGATAAAGATTTTAGATCTAAAGTTGCTACCGGAAGATATCCTCTTACCAATCCTATTAGTAAAATTATGGCTTCCCCGGTAATTACAGTTACTGAAAATATTTCGGTTGCCGAAGCCCAGTTGGTAATGTTAAAACATGCGGTTACTCACCTATGTGTAACCAAAGACGGTACCGATAAATCGGAAGTTAAAGGAATAATTTCAGAACATGATCTTGTTGTAGCTCAAGCAAATAACCCAGGAATCCTATTAAAAGAAATTAAAAAATCTCAAACAGCTAAGGATTTAAAGCTTGTTCGAAATAAATTAACAGATATTATCCAATCATCTTTAAACAAAAACATTCCACTTACACATATTAGTAGTATTGTTGGAGAAATCACTTTAGCAATTGTAAAACGTGCAGTTGAGCAAGCTATTTTAGAGTTGGGCTCACCTCCTGCCCGTTTTGCATGGTTATGCATTGGAAGTCAAGGAAGAAAAGAACAATTATTATTAACCGATCAGGATAGTATTTTAGTATTTGAAGATGTCACGCCAGAAAAATACAGAGACGTAAAAGATTACTTTTTAAAACTCGCTCGAAAAGCTACTGCTACATTAGAAAAAGTGGGTTATTACAATTGCCCAAATGGCTATATGGCTAGTAATATGATGTGGTGTAAATCACTGACTGACTGGATAAAACAATATAACAATTGGATAAATACTCCAGGTGAAAGCACCAATGAAATAAGCAGTGTGTTTTTTGATTATGAAATGGCATTTGGTGAACAAAAAATCGAAGATGCAATAACCGATGTTATTTTTTCTAATATTAAAAATAAAGTACTTTTCTTAGATTATTTAGGAAATGACACCATAAAAAAACCAACGCCACTGAACTTCTTCAAGAAATTCAATATTGAGGAAGAAGGTGAACATAAAGGTAAATTTGATATCAAAACTAGAGCATTAATGCCATTAATTGATGGTGCTCGATTATTAATTTTAAACAATAATATTAAAGTAGCAAACAGTACTTATTTAAGATTCAAGCAATTAGCCATGATTGACCCGAAATATTCTGAGGTATATTTAAATTGTGCCGATGCCTATTTGGTACTGTCTAAGTTCAGAACTTTAGAAGGATTAAAAAATGATTCATCAGGTCAATATATCAATTTGGAAGAGTTAAGCAAAGTAGATAGAGAAAAATTAAAAAATGCTTTAGCACCTATGAAGGAACTTGAAGATTTGATTAAAGATAAAATTCAATTAACGCAGTTTTCTTAAATTATGATTGATTGGTTAAAAAACAGCAATAAAAATTCCCCTGAGTTTTGGAAAACCTACTTATCAAAATTTGATACTAAATCCAATCGATATGTGGTTTTGTGTACTGAAACAAGTGGGTTGAATCCCAAAAAAGATGTAATATTATCCTTTGGTGCAGTATCAGTTATTGAAGACAGCATTCGCATTGGAGATATTTTTGAGGTAACCATTCCGCAATATAAATACCTTCACGACAATGGTATTTCTAGTGATTTCTTATTAGAATAAGAACAACCCAAAATGTCGGAATGGCAAGCAATGGAAAAATTCATTGAATATGTTGGAAATTCAACATTAGTTGGACACCGCATTCATTTTGATGTAGAAATGATTAATGAAGTATTAGAAAAAATGGCCTGTGGAAGATTAAAAAATGAAGCTTTGGATGTTGAAATAATGCATAAAAAACTGAATGACATCAATAATGGAAACTTCACCATTGAACAATTAGGGACGTTGTATAAAATTCCAAAAACCGATCGAATTTCTACAACAGATGATGCCTACACGCTGGCTTTATTATTTTTAAAATTAAAATCAAGATTGAATATTATTTAATGCAGAGGTTATTAAATTTATTACTACTAATTACTTTTCAATTTTGTTACTTAGAGTGGCCACCAAATAATTCGTTATTTATTTATCAGGGTGAATTCGAAATCATTCAAAAGACAGATTATTTATTAAATAACTTATTGCATCCCGTAATATTAGCTGGTTTAATAGCTCAAATAATTCTTTTGATTGGGTCTATTTATCCAAAATTAAACAACAAAGTCAATGCACTTGGTGTTTTTCTATTATTCCTTCTTGTACTACTATTTTTTATAGTCGGTATATTTTCTAAAAACTATAAAATTGTGACAAGTACACTTCCCTACTTAATCGCAACAATTATTTACATTGTAAATTCTAAAAAACAAAAATTGATTTAAAATATAAAAAGCTGCCTCATAATGAAGCAGCTTTTTAAACTTAAAAACTAAAAAAAAACTATACCTTACCGTCTTTAATTTGATCCACAATTTCTGGATTTAATAAAGTAGAAGTATCTCCAAAATTAGAGAAATCTCCTTCGGCAATTTTTCTTAAAATTCTTCGCATGATTTTTCCAGATCGTGTTTTTGGTAATCCCGCAACAAACTGAATCTTATCCAATTTTGCAATTGGTCCGATTTGATCGGATATCAACTGATTAATTTCTTTAGATAAATTATCATGATTTCTACTTTCACCAACTTCTTTTAGGATTACAAATCCATAAAGTGCATTTCCTTTAATGTCATGCGGGAAACCTACAATAGCACTTTCTGCCACAGCTGGGTGTTCATTAATTGCATCTTCAATAGGTGCAGTTCCTAAATTATGACCTGAAACAATAATAACATCATCTACTCTACCAGTAATTCTGTAATACCCTACTTCATCTCTTAGTGCCCCATCACCTGTAAAGTATTTACCAGGAAAAGCAGAAAAATAGGTTTCTTTATATCTTTGGTGATCACCCCAAATTGTTCTTGCCATAGATGGCCAAGGAAATTTAATACACAAACTTCCTGTTACTTGATTTCCATCTATTTCATTACGTAATTCATCCATTAAAACGGGTTGAATTCCAGGTAATGGTAATGAAGCATAGGTTGGTTTTGTTGGAGTTACAAAAGGAATAGGCGAAATCATAATACCCCCCGTTTCAGTTTGCCACCAAGTATCTACAAGCGGGCAACGCTTCCCTCCTACGTGATCATTATACCAATGCCATGCTTCTTCATTGATTGGCTCTCCTACAGACCCAATTACTTTTAATGAGCTTAAAGGGAATCTTTGAACGTAATCCAAACTTTCTTTTGCAAGTGCTCTAATAGCAGTTGGCGCAGTATAAAACTGATTTACTTTGTGTTTTTCTATTACTTCCCAAAAACGACTAAAATCTGGATATGAAGGAACTCCTTCAAAAATTACAGTAGTTGCTCCATTCAATAATGGTCCGTATAAAATATAGGAATGACCTGTAATCCAACCAATATCGGCTGTACACCAATACACATCATTTTCTTCGTAATTAAAAATATTTTTAAAGGTATAGGCAGTATAAACCATGTAACCCGCAGTGGTATGCACCATTCCTTTTGGCTTACCTGTTGATCCTGAAGTATATAATATAAATAGCGGATCTTCAGCATCCATGATTTCAGCTACATTATTTGGAACCGCAGCATCCATTAAGGGTTGCAACCATTGGTCACGACCTTCTTTCATGTTGATTTGTGTATTTGTTCTTTTAACAACCAATACTTTTTCTACACAAGGAGATTTTTCTAAAGCTTCATCTACAATTCCTTTTAAGTCAATTGCTTTATTACCACGGTAACTTCCATCTGAGGTAATTACCATTTTACATTCTGAATCATTAATTCTAGCTGAAACCGCCGATGATGAAAATCCAGCAAAAACAACAGAATGGATTGCACCTATTCGGGCGCATGCCAATATTGAAACAGCTAGTTCAGGAATCATTGGTAAATAAATACACACTCGATCTCCTTTTTTAACTCCTTGATCTCTTAATACATTGGCCATTCTGGCAACGCGAGCATACAATTCATTGTATGAAATATGTTGTGCCGCCTCACTTGGATCATTCGGTTCGAAAATAATAGCTGTTTTCTCACCTCTTTTAGCTAAATGACGGTCAATACAATTTTTTGTGATATTTACTTTAGCATCAACAAACCATTTGAATTTAGATTCTTGCATATCAAATTCAAATACTTTTTCCCATTTTTGATACCAAGTGAAATTCTCATCAGCAATACGATCCCAAAATTTCCTTGGTTCGCGCACTGATTTTTTATACATTTTAAAGTAATGTTCTAAATTTTGTATTTTATAGTAACTCATTGTGATTTGGGTTATTAGTTTATAATAACTAGGATAAATTATTTAATTTTATGTAAATATAGGTATTCTACTATTTTGTTAAAGAATTTTCTTGCTAAATAGATATAGGTAATTATTGCATTACTTAAACGAGCCTATTTTTGATTTTTCAAAATCGGATCGTATTTCATCAATAATTGCTTCATCATCAATAGTTGAAGGGATTTGAAATTCAGTACCGTCTGCGATGCTTCGAAGTAATTTTCTAAGAATTTTACCCGAGCGTGTTTTTGGTAAACGTTCAACGACAACGACATCTCTAAGCGATGCAACAGCACCTATTTGTTCTCTAACCAATTGCACTACTTCATGCTGCAATTGAAAATGTTCCATATTATCACCATGTTTTACAACTACTAAAGCCAAAGGAATTTGTCCTTTTAGATCATCATTAATACCGACAACAGCACATTCTGCAACTGAATGATGTGATGAAACTATCTCTTCCATTTCTGCAGTAGAAAGTCTATGACCGGCAACATTAATTACATCATCTACCCTACCTGTAATGAAAATATAGTTTTCATCATCTTTATATCCTCCGTCTCCAGAAAAATAATAACCAGGGAATTTATTCAAATAACCTTCTTGAAATCGTTGGTTGTCATTCCATAAATCCAACATGTTACCGGGAGGCAATGGTAATTTTATAACCACATAACCTTCTTCATTTGGACCTAATTCTTTTCCGTTTTCATCAAATATCTGAATGTCATAACCCGAAACTGCTTTCCCTGCAGATCCTGGTTTTACAGGTAAATACTCCACTCCCATCATATCGGCAATCATTGGCCAACCCGATTCTGTTTGCCACCAATGGTCTATAGCTGGGATAGGGATATGTTGATTGTACCAATCTAATGTTGCCACATCGCATCGTTCCCCGGCTAAAAATTGGGTTCTCAAACAAGATAAATCATATTTTTTAATGAATTCTCCGTTTGGATCTTCTTTCTTTATGGCACGAATTGCTGTTGGAGCAGTAAACATAGTTGCTACTTTGTGCTCGGAAATCACACGCCAAAAAGTACTAGCATCGGGAGTCTTAATTGGTTTTCCTTCAAATAACACTGTGGTGTTTCTATTTATAAGTGGACCGTATACGATAAAACTGTGTCCTACTACCCAGCCCACATCGGAAGCTGCCCAAAAAACTTCATCTTGCTTGGCTCCATAAATATATCGCATTGAAAATTTAAGCGCTGTAGCATAACCTCCAGAATCCCTTACAATTCCTTTAGGCTTTCCTGTAGTTCCTGAAGTATATAACACATATAAAGGATGAGTAGAATTTACTGGAACGCAAGGTGTTTCTTCAGATCCATAGACTAACGCATCATAATCAACATCGTATTTTTGAAACGGAATTCTTGCTCCTAATTTTCTATTTAAAACAATAACTTTCTTCGGTTTATGTTCTGCTAATTCAATTGCTTCATCTACCAAAGGTTTGTAAGCAATTAATCGATCAATTTCAATTCCAGATGAAGCGGTGATAATTAATCTTGGTTTGCAATCATCTATACGAATAGCCAACTCATGTGGTGCAAATCCACCAAAAACCACCGAATGGGTAACTCCAATTCTAGCACAAGCTAACATGGCAAAAGCTGCTTGCGGAATCATAGGCATATAAATTACAGCGGTGTCTCCTTTTTTCAATCCTAAAGACAGCATCCCTCCTGCCAATTTAGCTACTTCGGTTTTTACTTCATAGTAGGTGTATTTCTTAACTGTTTGAGTAACGGGAGAATCGTAAATTATAGCATCTTGATCTCCAAAACCATCTTCAATATGTTTATCTAATGTTAAATAACATACATTCAATTCTCCATCTTTATACCAAAGTGGATAATTATATTCATCTTTTGACAAGATTTTTGTAGGTTTTTTAAACCATTCAATTTGATTAGCTTGTTCTTGCCAAAATTTCTCTGGAGATTCAATGCTTTTGGAGTAGAATTCTTCGTAATTCATTATAAAATAAAATTAACAGTTGTTTAATTTAGTTTAGTAAATTTAGAGAATAAAGAAATACAAGCTAAAATAATATTGCTAAATAGATATATACATTTTTCTGAAAAATTGGCATTCTTAACAATTTAAATTTTAATTATCATTAATTTGCAGTACAATTTAGATTTATGAAAAAGTATATTTTGATTTTAGTTTTACAAATACCCATCTCATCTTTGGCTCAAGTAAATAATGATTCTACCAAATCCTTATTTATTGAAATGCTTTTCCCAGAGGAAAAAACCAAAGCGCTAATTTTGAGTTATGATGATGGAGCAAAAAATGACAGAAAACTGGTTGCATTAATGAACAAATACCAACTGATTGGAACGTTTCATTTAAATTCCAATAAATTAAGTACCAATTCCTATTATGATTATTTAAATAAGGAGGAATTAAAAGAGCTTTACAAAGGTCATGAAGTATCGGTCCATTCTGCTAATCATCCCAATTTGCCCGATATTTCTAAATTAGAAGTTGCAAATGAAATTTTTGAAGATCGAAAAGAATTGGAACGCATAATGGGTTACTCTATTCGCGGAATGGCCTACCCTTTTGGAAATACAAACGATACTATAGTTGAAACAATAAAACGTCTAGGAATTGAATATGCAAGAACCGTTGGGGACACCTATAATTTTGAAATTCCTAAAGATTTTTTAAGGTGGCATCCCACAATGCATCAATTTTGCAAAGCCTATTGGGAGCCGAATCAACCAGAAAAAGATCAAAAAGAAATGGCTTTATTTTATCAAACTATTGAATCTTTTTTGAAATTAAATGAATTGGCTGTATTAGATATTTGGGGACACAGCTGGGAAATGGGAAGTGATCAAAAGAAATGGGAAGAAACTGAAAAATTCTTTAAAATGTTGGCTGGTAATTCTGCAATTTATTATGCCAAACAAATTGATTTAGTAGATTATATAAATGCTTATAGAAACTTGAAATTTTCAGTTTTAAATGACAAAGTAACTAATTTAAGTTCTTTAACTATTTACATAAGAGCAAACAATAAAAAATATGTAATTCCATCAGGGAAGACAATAAGTATTAACTAGTTAATTCTAGTACTTTTTCTACTACTTTCTTTATAGAAAAAGGCTTCGTTAAATAAGCATTTGCACCTAGTGCCATTCCTTTTTCAACATCACTTTCTTTATTTTTTGCAGAAAGAAAAATGACTTTAGTATGGGTTAAATTACTATCTTTTTTTATTTGCTCTAAGGTTGCATACCCATCTACCATTGGCATCATCACATCCAAAATAATAACGTCTGGAAACTTAGTTTTCAAAATATCTAATGCTTCTTGACCATCACGAGCGATATACACTTCAAAATTATTTTTCTTGAAAGTATATTCTAATGACATTACAATATTTGGTTCATCATCTACGATTAATATCTTTTTCATATTGATTGGTTTCTTTATTATTCTGATTTTATTGGTAAAGTAAATACGATTTGGGCCCCAATTTCGCTTGGCTCTACCCAAATTGTTCCTTTATGGTGTTCTATGATTTGTTTGCAAATGGCTAATCCTAAACCACTTCCTTCTGGCTTCTTAATGTTTTGATTATTGGATTGATAGAATTTTTCAAAAATCGCTTCAAAGTCATTGGAATTTATTCCTTTTCCATTATCCCTTATGGAAGTATGAATCCTATCTTCTTTTGATTCAATGGTTATAGTTATTTTACCTTCACTTTCAGGGCAAAATTTAATGGCATTAGAAATTAAATTGGTAACCACTTGAATGATACGATCTTCATCATAATACGCATTAATTTTATTATTAACATCAAATTCAATAGTAATATTTTTGTTTTTTATCAATTGCATTAAGGGTTCAATTGATTTTTCGATGGTTGCAACCAAATTATTGATTTCAGGATAAATGGTTTGTTTTCCTGTTTCAAATTTTTCTAAATCCAATATTTTATCTATAAGTCGATTCAAACGATCCGACTCAGAGATAATGTTTTGAAGGAATTGCTTCTTTAATTCTTCTGGGATTTCATCGTCATCATGCAGGATTTCACTTGCCGCTCTAATTGCAGTAATTGGAGTTCGAAGTTCGTGAGTGACCGTATCTAGAAATTCGTCTTTTTGTTTGTCTTTTTCTATTAAAGAATGATTTGCTACTTGTAGTTTAGCTGTAATCTCCTTTAACTCATTTGAAGTTTCAACAAGTTTCTTATTGATAATAATGTTTTCTTTTGATTCTTCTAAGATTTTTAATACCTCTGGCAAACTGATTTTTTCCTCTTTTACAACACTTGCTATCAATATTCTAGCAGAAGCGGTACCAATATGTCCGGTGAGTAAATTCTCTGAAAATTTTATTAATCTAGCATCCGCCAATTCTTGATTGCTATCTACATTGTATTTTATATTAAAAATATTCATGGCTCGTTTAGTTCGTTCTAAACCTAAAAAACGAACCAAAACTTTTTCAATATCATTTCTATAGGCAGTCCCTTTCCATACAAAAACATCTTCGTGATTAGTAATGTATTTGTTTATATCAACAAACATTTCGGCATAATTTCGCTCTCTGTAATTACCTTTAAAACTTACCGAAACAGCAAAATAGGTTACCCAATTAAATAGCAAACTCCAAAATAACGCATGTGGTATTGGCTGAAGATAATCCAATCCAAATAATTGAAACGGTTTTAATAAATGATACCCCATAAATCCGTCTGAAATAAATGAGCTAGAACTATTGCTTGCTCCCAGAGAATAAGGAATCAATAAGGTATATACACATACAATAAATCCAATTATTATACTAGAAATTGCCCCTAACCTAGACCCCCTTCTCCAAAATAAAGCTCCAAAAAATGAAGGAGCTAATTGTGCAATAATTACAAAAGCAACCATTCCTATGGACACTAAACTATAGTCTAAACCAAAGAATCGGTATATTAAATACGATAAAATAATTAGAAAAAAGATACTTAATTTACGTGTATTTAAGATTTTTCTTGAGCTGATTGAATCTTGTGTTCCTTTTAACTTTCCGATTAAATTGTAGGGGATCAAAACATTATTAGTTACCATTGTAGAAAGTCCAATAGATGATACGACAATCATAGAAATAGCAGCCGAAAATCCACCAAGGAAAACCATTACTGTGATAAATTTTTGATTAAAAAATTGAGGTATTAATAATGAAAAAGTATCGGAATTGGCATGCTGCCCATCAAAAATTATATTTCCACCCCAAGCAATAGGATAAACAAAAATATTGAAAAGCAATAAATACAATGGAAATAACCAAACAGCTGTATTAATATGATTTTCTCTATTATTTTCAATTACAGAAACTTGAAATTGTCTTGGAAGCAAGAAAATAGCAAACATAGACAGCAAACAAAGTAAAAACCAATTAATTGCTTGCGGTAGCCCCCCTATTGAGTTCTTTTCCTTAAAATGCTCTAATAAAGATGCTTTTTGATAGATATCATCAAATCCGTCAAAAACAAAATAAGTTACATAGATTCCGATAATTAAAAAGAAAACTAATTTTAATATACTTTCAATTGCTACAGCAGTTACAATCCCTTTTCTTTTTTCGGAGGCGTCAACATAACGGGTTCCGTAATAAGATGCAAATAATGCTAACGCAATAGCGACATAAGTAGTTGTATCATTTAAGATTAAAGAACTAGTTTTTGTTTTTGTAACGATATGAAATGTTTCTGCAATAGCTTTAAGCTGGAGAGCTATGTACGGTAGTATTCCCGTTAGGCAAATTACAGTTACAACCGCTCCTAAAAATCGACTGTTTCCGTATCGTAAGGAAATGAAATCGGCTATACTGGATATTTTATTAACACGAGAAATTCTAATAATTTTCTTTAATATTAATATCCAAGAAGGTGCAATGATAATGGGTCCCAAATAAATAGGCAGATAGCTTAATCCATGATCTGCAGCTACTCCAATACTTCCATAATAAGTCCAAGCGGTACAATAAACGGCAAGCGATAGCGAATAAACATACGGATTATTCGTCCATTTGTTGTTTTCATTTTTTTCTGCCCAATGAGCAATAAAAAACAAAACCGACAAATAAGCAGAAAGTATGATTAATAAAACTATACTATTCATTATATCGTTTTACAATTATTAATGAAATAACTATGGAAAGTAAGCAAACAGAAAAAAAATAAAAATAAATAAATGGAATTCCGCACACCGACATAGAAGAGTCAAAAAGTAAAACCAACGGCAAATTGAAACACATGAATAATACATAGGATATGATAAGCATTTTTTGTTGGTGTCTTTTTTTCATCTATTGCTATTTGATGTTAAAATTAATTACAATTTAGTTAAGAAAAAAGAAATAACTTACAAGATTGTTTAAAATAACAAAAGCTCTTATTTCTAAGAGCTTTTGCATATTGAATACTAAATATTTAATCTTCATATTCATTGGTCATGGCATACCATCCAAAAATAGTAAGACCAGTAACCACTAAAGGAAGTAAAACGAAGAAAATAATAATTCCGAAAACTAAATCATCTTGTTTACCAGAGGTTAATTTACCTCCAAATATTCCGATGGAATAATAAGCAACAACAGCTGCTAAAGCTATCCATACTATTCCAATATATTTTTTAATTGAATTCATCATAATTTCTATGTTTTAATCGTGAAGTGTATTAATTTTTTTATCGATGTAGATCATTCCAATTACAAAACAAACTGCAGCAATGATAATTGGATACCATAAACCTTCTAAGTAAAATTCAGGGTTTAATGGTTTTGGTCCGGTTCCTTTAGCAGTTGTAACTAAGTAAGTTGAAATTGCAGGTAACAATCCACCAAAAATACCATTTCCTACGTGGTATGGTAATGACATAGAAGTATATCTAATTTTTACCGGGAACATTTCTACTAAGAATGCAGCAATTGGTCCGTAAACCATAGTTACGAAAATAACTTGTACAAAAATCAAGAAAATTAAAGTCCATCTTACATCATCAGTAATATTTTTTACTACCGCAACATTAGGTTTAACGCTAATTCCATCAATATGCGATTTATCTTTAGCTTCACCACTTGTAAATGTTTTCAAAGCTAAAGCAGCTAGAGTATCCACTTTTACAGGTTTCTCATCTTCTTTTAAATCATTTTTAACTTTTACAACATTATGAACTACGGCACCTTCTTTATCTTTTGAATCAAATTTAATCCAAGTTTCATTTTTACCAGATTCTTTTGCATCATAAGCCAATTCTTTAGCTAAGTATAAAGTATCTGTTTTTGTATAATGAAATTTAGCTCCGTTAGAATATAAAGTATCCGTTTTAAAATCGATGAAAATCTTAGTGTTTTTTACAGATGGATCTTTTTTATCAGCCTCTGTTTTAACAGTTGCTACATATGATCCAATTGCTTTACAACTATCTTTTACCACAGTAATGTTGTTTTTCACCATTTCCTTTGCATCAGTTAAATGATACATCTGACGGTAAATTGGACGGTATAGAAAGATTGCTAAAAGCATCCCCGTCATCATTATTGTTTTTCTTCCAATTTTATCACTCAACCATCCGAAGAATACAAAAAATGGAGTTCCTAATAATAATGCAATTCCTAATAATGTATCAACTTGCGAAGAATCAATACTTTGAACAGTTTTCATAAAACTCATTGCATAGAATTGACCAGTATACCATACAACTCCTTGTCCCATAGTAGCTCCAAATAAAGCTAAAAGAACAAATTTTAAGTTTAATTTATGTCCGAAACTTTCTTTTAATGGATTCACACTGGTTTTACCTTCTGATTTTGCTTTAGCAAATACAGGAGACTCATCCATGTTTTTACGAATTAAATAAGATACAAATACCATGAAGATAGATACCCAAAATGGAACTCTCCATCCCCATGCATCAAATTCTTCTTTTGATAAGATACCTTTAGTAATTAAAATAACCATTAAGGAAATAAACAAACCTACAGTTGCAGTAGTTTGGATCCATGAAGTCCAATATCCACGTTGACCTTTAGGAGCATGTTCTGCAACATAAGTAGCAGCACCACCATATTCACCTCCTAATGCCAAACCTTGAAGTAAACGTAGTAACAATACTAATAAAGGCGCCATAAAACCAATAGTTTCATAGCTTGGAATACAACCAATCATAAAAGTTGCTCCACCCATTAATACTAAGGTTACCATAAAGGTATATTTTCTTCCAATTAAGTCTCCGAGTCTACCGAAGAATAATGCTCCAAATGGACGCACAACAAATCCAGCTGCAAATGTTGCAAGTGTAGATAAGAATGCTGCTGTTGGATTGTCTGATGGAAAGAATTTAGTAGATAATACTACTGCTAAACTTCCAAAGATGTAGAAATCGTACCATTCTATCATCGTACCTAATGAGGAAGCCGAAATTACTTTCCAAATTCCTTTTGTTGATTTATCACTCATATTAAATTTATTTATTAGTTAATTATTAATTAGAAAGAATACACACATGAAACTAATACTTTCATGTTTCCAACTGTAGTTTTATTGTCACCAGCTTTCCCATAAAGATCTGCATCTCCCCAGGTAGCAGCAGTATACTCCAATTCAGGTGAAACTCTAAATTTATTTTGTTTGAAATCAATTCTTCCAGATGCTCTCCACACATTATCAACAACTCTAGTTCCAGATAAACCTCTCATATAGATATTACCCATGGTAGTGGCAGCAGTTCCTGCTCCATTATTTTTAGTAGTTCCAAAGAAGAATCCAGGAGCCACTTTTTTACCATTGCTGGCAATATCAATCCAATAAGAAGTTGTTTTAGTTGGATCAAAGGATTGAATTCCATTATTAACTGTTCCTGTAAAACCTCCTAACATTACTAAACTATTAAGATTTCCTCCAGAAATTCCGTAAGCTTTAATCGAAAATTTATCATTAGAATATTTAGCATAACCAAATACAGAAGAACTAATAACTTTTTCGGTAGTAACTAACTTTGGAGTTCCTCCATTGTCTGTTAATGGTTGTAATGATTTGTATTCAAATCCTAAGCCAGCAATCCAATTTTTGTTTTTGTATTGTAAGTGACCGTTAAATGAAGGAATAGAAGAGTTAATTGAAGCAGCATTTTGAGATCCAGGAGCAACTATTGCATTTGCAAATTCTCTCTCTTTATAAGCCGACAATGTAAAAGATAGGCTATTTGATAAATTATGTTTTAATCTAACTTGAGTAGCCCATCCAAAAGGATTAAACATAATTCCAGTATTGAAATTTGCAACACCAGGAAATACTTCTGGAATAAATGTTGGGTACCAAGTTTGACCCATAGTTAATTGAGTTTTAGCCCAATCCATAGTTACAAATGCTTGACGCAAACGAAACATTCCTATAGAAGAAGGAGAAGATTCAGTATTTCCAAAGAAATCACCTTCTAAGTTTCCATTCATTTTAGCACCCCATACATCTGGACCTTTTACTTTTACTCCCAGCCTAGATACTACTGATAAAAAATTGGATTGGTTAACGGCGTTTATATCACTGCCATTAGCATCTTTAACTACATCTAAAGGATAAAGATTTAATTCATCTTCTCTTACAGCTGCAGATTTACGTGAATCAAAAAAGTAATCGGTTCTTACAAACCCATACATACTTACATCCCACTCTTTTGTTGCTGGGGCAGTTGCAGCAGTTGCAGGAGTTTGTGCATTGCCTATTGCAGAAAAAGCTACAAAGGATAACAAAATAATTTTTTTCATAATTGGTAATTTTAGGTTATTAATACAAATAATTGCACTACTAAATTCTAAAATATGCCTAATGAAAAAAAATTATATATATAATATTGTAAATTGCTATAGTTAATCCTTAAAACGTTCCCATTTTATTAGCATGAACTTATCTCCAAGCTCAGTAATTATCATCCCTGCACCTTTCAATTGGTCTTTATTTTTGAGAAATTCAACCAACTCTAAGTGGTTGTATATTTTATAAGTAGGATGGTAATCGGTGTGATTGGGTTTGGTTATTTTAAATTCCTTAACCCAATTACTAATGGTAACATGAGATACGCCAATAATTCGTTCTATCTCGCGATAACTTAATCCTTCCAAAAAAAGTTGAAGTGCTTTAGTTACATAATAACTATCTATTTTTTTTCCAAGTTTATTGACAGTAAAATAATAATTGCATTTTTTACACAAATACCGCTGTCTGTCTTTGATGACACCGCTTTTTACAATAGTATCATTTTGGCACTTAGGACATGCTACTATTTCCATATATATAAATTTTGCATAAATATACTAAATTAGCAAACAAAAAAACAAATAGTGTAATTTTTTTTAATCAAAATTATTGAGAATGTAATTTTATCAATCAATAATTATTGATAATTAAATAATAGACTCATATTAAATAGGAGTCATATATACTTAGTAATAATTTGGCAAAAAAAAAGACTAAGCAAAGCTTAGTCTTTTAATTATGATTTTAAAGAAAATTATTCTTTAATAACTTTTTTAGTAGTTGTTCCTTTATCAGAAACTATTTTCATCATATAAACTCCCGTTGATAAATCAGAAATATTTACTTGAGCAGTAGAAGCATCAATAGCATTTACAGTTTTAACAACTCTTCCGTTTAAATCAGAAACTTCAATTGAATTGATTGAAGCTGATGGATTTGATACATATACTACATCTTTTGAAGGATTAGGGAAAACAGAAAAATCTTTAACAGCTAAAGTATTAGTATTAGTTCCCAATAAATTTTCAACAGCTACAGCAGTTACGTTTACATTATCAACTTGAAATTGGTTCGCAACAGTGTTTCCTGTTCCAGCGCTTACAGCAAAATCACACTCAACAACATCTATACCCATAGAAGCCGCTGTGGTACCTGTATAAAACAAACCATTAGCATCTTTCCAAGTAATAGCACCTGTATTATAATCGTAAGCAACACCAACTCTGTACCATGTATTCGCAGATAAAATTAAACCACCTGAAATAAGGTTAAAAGTATAGTAACCAACTACACCACCAGTAGAAGCAGTGTTATCATAATAAGCCCATCCACTTAATTTTAATGTAGCTGGATCATAATGAAAACCTGCAACAGCAATCATATTGGTACCATCAAAATTGTAGATATACGTTCTGAAAGTGTTTTTAGAAGTAGTTACACCACTACCTGTAAAGAAATCATACTCAACTTGTACAATATCATTTCCTGAAGTTCTGTTAGTCCAAGAAGCAGAAAGATCTTGTGATAAATATCTTGAACCTGCAGCACCAGATGAACCACTAACTTGAAGTACTTTAGAATTTGAAACTGAATTTGTCACTACTTGATAATCAGCAAGAGTACCAGCAGGAACAGCAGTAGTTGGAGTGTAAGTATACCAGTTACCTTGACCAGCTGTAGCACCAGTTAAATCAGTACTAATGTTACCAATAGTATATGACTCACAATCAGAATTAAAAAAATTATCTTGAGCGTTTGCACTAATTGCTAAAGATGAAATAAATAAAAGTAATAGTTTTTTCATAATTTATTATTTAAAGATTTGTAATGCAAAAATAGAACTATAATCTGATTAAAAAAATATTTAACTATCTTTTTCCCAATTACCTACTACAGAAGTAGCGATAGAATTGCCTAAAACATTAGTTGCACTTCGGAACATATCACAAAAGTGATCAATTGGCAATATTAAAGCTATTCCTTCAACAGGGATTTTAAACATACCACAAGTTGCTGCAACAACAACGAGACTAGCCCTTGGAACACCTGCAATTCCTTTACTGGTTAACATTAATACTAACAACATAGTCATCTGAGTGCCAAAATCAAGATGAACACCATAAACCTGAGCAATAAAAATACTTGCAAAAGTCATGTACATCATACTACCATCAAGGTTAAAAGAGTAACCCAATGGTAACATGAATGAAACAATTTTATCTTTTATTCCAAATCGCTCTAATTCTTCAGTTAATTTTGGAAAAACCGCTTCACTACTGGTTGTACCAAAGGCAATCATGATAGGACCTACTATTCTTTTTAGTAAAGTAAATAATTGTTTTTTTAAGAAAATGAATCCAATTACAATTAAAAAAAGCCATAATGTTGTAATTCCAACTAAAAAGGAACTAAAGAATTTTGTATAAGTAACTAATAAATCATTAACATCTTTTATTGCAAACACTCCTGCAATTGCTCCGAAAACACCAATAGGTGCAAACTTCATCACATAATTTACCATTTTTAGAATTATATGTGATAATTTATCTAATGCCGAAATTATTGGTTTGGAATGATCTCCTAATGAAGCTGCAGCCAATCCAAAAAAGATAGAAAAAATAACAATTTGAAGAATTTCATTGTTTGCCATCGATTCAATAATACTCTTTGGAACAATATGCTCGACAAAATTTTGAGCAGAAAATCCATCTACTTTTTCTGTTAACTCACTCGCCGAAGTCATATCAACAGATCCCAAATGCAATCCAACACCTGGTTTTAGGGTGTTTACCCAAAATAAACCAATTAACAAGGACACGAAAGAAGCCGAGAAAAACCACGCCAAAGCCTTACCTCCTATTCTTCCAACAGATTTCACATCACCTAATTTTGCAATTCCCACAACTAGGGTTGTAAATACCAATGGGGCAATAATCATTTGTACCAAACGAATAAAAACTGTTGCCAACATTTTAATTTTATCACTAAAATTTTTCGCATCATCGGCTAGGTAATTATTATGAATTACTATCCCAAGCAATGCTCCAAGAAACATTGCAATTAAGATTTGAAAAGTGAGATTACTTAAAATTGATTTATTTTCTTTTTGGGTCGTATCCATTATTTTTGATATATTTTGTTTAATAAATAAAAATCAGCAAGCACAATTGCAGCCATAGCCTCAACTATTGGAACCGCTCTGGGAACCACACAAGGATCATGCCTTCCTTTACCTTGTTGTTCTATAATTGAATTCTCTTTTGTTAATACATCTTGATTTTGAATTAATGTGGCTACAGGTTTAAATGCAACTCTGAAATAAATATCCATTCCGTTTGAAATTCCGCCTTGAATCCCCCCTGATAAATTTGTTTTTGTTGTTCCGTCAGGGTTATATAAATCATTGTGCTCACTTCCTTTCATTTGAGCACCACAAAAACCACTTCCATATTCAAAGCCTTTCACAGCATTTATTGAAAGCAATGCTTTACCTAATTCGGCGTGCAATTTATCAAACACAGGCTCGCCTAAACCAATAGGAACATTTTGTATCACACAAGTAATTGTACCTCCAACGGTGTCGCCTTGCTTTTTTATTTCTAAAATATGATTTTCCATTTTCTCAGCAGTTTCAGCATCAGGACATCTTACCGCATTGCTTTCAATTTTTGAAAAATCCAATTCTTGATAAGGTTTATTTATATAAATAGTTCCAACTGAGGAAACAAATGCATTGATTTTAATGTCTTTTACAATTTGTTTTGCAACAGCTCCTGCTACAACCCTACAAGCAGTTTCTCTTGCCGAACTTCTCCCTCCTCCTCTGTAATCTCTTATTCCGTATTTTTTTTCATAAACATAATCGGCATGACTTGGCCTGAAGGTTTCTGTATTTTGGGAATAATCTGCCGGCTTTTGATTGGTGTTATTTATGGTAAATCCAATTGGCGTTCCAGTGGTTTTTCCTTCAAAAATTCCGGATAAAAATTGAACTTCATCAGCTTCTTTTCGTTGAGTAACTATAGAAGATTGACCAGGCATTCTTCTTTGCATTTCTAATTGAATCAAATCAAAATCCAATTCGACCCCCGGAGGACAACCATCTATTATTCCACCCAAAGCAGCACCATGAGACTCGCCAAAAGTGGTAATTCTAAAAAGAGTTCCGTAACTATTTCCTGCCATAGTTGTTTGTTTTTCACAAAAATAGAATTTATATGTTAACGACTCTACTTTTTTTTAAACAAAAAAGTTTTTACTACATTAGCAAAAAAAAATCATGAAATTAAAAATTATATCAGCACTTGTTTTTTTGTCATTTATTACATCATGCTCAACAAATTCTGAAGGAAGCACATCCAATTACGGCGGACCTCTAGCTCCTTCAAATTTAATAGGGGAAGTAATTTCTTCAACTCAAATAAATCTTTCTTGGACTGATAATTCTACAAACGAAACCGGTTTTATTATTGAACGTAAAACTAGCATTGGAAATTATGAAAACATCATTTCTTTAACTCAAAACATTACTACCTATCATGACACAGGTCTGTTGCCAGGAACTAGTTATACTTACAGGATAAAATCCTTTAATAATGTTGGGGATTCACAATTATATTCTAATGAAATAACACTAGAAACTCCAACTATGTATATGCCATTAACAATTGGAAATTATTGGAACTATGATGTGCAACAAGTAAATCCCGGAGCCGTAAATACCTCAATTGGCATAGATCACTTATTTATTTCAAATGATACAATAATTAATAATGTATCCTACAAAAAAATGAAAACTTCAGCTGTACCAAATGGTTTTTTTTCAAACACCTTAAGAAATAATGGGCTTAAAATAATCGGAAGTTCAATTTTTGTTACGGGATCATTTAACTTACCATTTCCAGGACTTTCTAATCCAATTCAAATTGATTTAAATAATTTTACATATTTTAATGAAAATGCCTCTTTAAATTCAGAAATTTGTTCAACTTCTGGAACTTTACACCAAACTGTAACAGCCAACAATACCACTTATCCTCTAGATATTGATTATACATTAAAATCGGTTGCACAAGAAACGTTACCAACTTATTTATCTAATAGTGTTACCTATTCTAATGTTAAAAAAACACGACTTATTTTAAATCTTAGAATAACAACTACTTCTTCGGGAATTACAGCAACATTATTAGCTGACCAACCTGTATTGACAATGAATGAATATTTTGCAAAAAACATAGGAAATGTATATACCAATACTTATTTCCACTATGATATTAATTCAAGTATTGCAACACAATTTAGTGTTCCTGCTTCAATTTCTCAGACTGAAGAAGAATTTCTTACTACTTATCAAGTTAACTAGTTAATTGTAAATCAATTATTTCTAAATTCTATCATAATGAAAAAAATCGTATTTATAGCTACTGTGTTATTTGGGGTAATCCAAACAATAAGCGCTCAAGATATTTCAAAAAATGCTTTAGGTCTTCGCATTGGAAACAATGATGGCTATGGCGCTGAAATTTCCTACCAAAGAGCCTTATCAAATACGAACCGTTTGGAATTGGATTTAGGTTGGCAAAACAACAATAATATTTCAGCAATTAAATTATCCGGATTGTATCAGTGTGTTTGGAATATAGATAATGGCTTGAATTGGTATGCTGGTGCAGGTGCTGGGCTAATTAGTTGGAGTAATGCTAATTTTATCCCTAAAGAAAGTGGTATATTATTTAATGCAGCTGGAGACATAGGTTTGGAATATTCATTTAAAGATACACCCATTTTGATATCATTAGATTTAAGACCCGAATTGTATTTTGCAACCGGAAATTATAGACAATCTAACTTTGGATCCAATATGGCTTTAGGAGTCCGATATAAATTTAATTAATAAAAAAATCCCGACACATCGGGTTTTTTTTTACTCTTTAATTTCAATTGTTTTTTTCGACTTTACTTTAATGACACTTGATGGCTTGGAAATACCAACACTATTCCCCTTGGGTTGCACCTCTTTAATTGAAATTATTATTTTGTTTTGTAATTCAGTAATATCGTCTACAACTATTGTAAAGCCCATTTTTTCCTTTTCACCAAGATTTACTAATATAAAATTACAAGTTTCAATATCTTCTTTTTTTACATAGGGTTTAATAATTTGATCATTTAACAGAATTTCAAATTCTTTTTTTTCTGTGATTATTTCGTAAAATTGAAAAGGAGCGCCACCATAATCACTTTGATACAATATATCATATAGAGGTTTCGATACCAAAGGAGGTTTTGTAGACCCACATGAAAACAAAATAAATGCGAAAAAAATAAAAGCTATTCTATTGATCATAAACTAATTTAAAACTTTTGATTCTTCAATTGCTTTAACATAAATTGATTCATATAATGGCAAAATATTATGTATGTCAAATTGTTTTGCAACTGATAAAGCATTATTTTTAAACGTATCTAGAGTTTGATTATTGCTTAATATCGTAATAGCATTTTCAGCCATCTCATCAATATTACCAACATTACTTAGATAACCCGAAATGCCGTCAAAATTTACTTCAGGCAAACCACCAGTATTACTTGAAATTACAGGAACACGCCATGCCATAGCTTCAAGTGCGGCCAAACCAAAACTTTCTGTTTCTGAAGGCAAAATAAATAAATCTGAGATAGAAAGTACTTCTTTAGGGTCGGCAATTTTTCCCAATGAAATTATGTCTCCGCAGGTGTTCAGCTCGCGGCAAAGTTTTTCAATATTACCTCTTTCAGGTCCATCGCCAACCAAAATTAACTTGCATGGCAATTGTTTTCTTACTTGATCAAATACACGCAATACATCTTCTACCCTTTTAACTTTTCTGAAGTTTG
>NZ_JBJTND010000068.1:0-90408 GCF_046073885.1 Flavobacterium sp. | reverse complement strand
GGCAAAGGTAAGCTTTTATTTATATCCTGCAACTATTTTACTACAGAAAATCAAAAAAAATAACGCTTTTTTATGCAACTCTTGCTTTTCTACTTTTTAACCCCTTGATTCTATGAAGGTTGTTATCCTAACTTTTTTCTTAAAAAAACAAAAAATAGTTTCGAAATCTCTCTCTCCTAGCCCTGATTGAGACGGTAGCGCTTGCTTGACTCAAGCAAGACTATAGACGAAAGCAGGAACTATCTTTGCAAAAAAGCTCTATGATTCGCTACAAATAATAAGAAAAAGTGTACTTTTGTGTTTCCAATTTTTATGACATGAAAAAACTACAGATGGTTGACTTAAAAAGTCAATATGAAAAAATAAAAGCCGAAGTAAATGCGTCTATTCAAGAGGTTTTAGACACAAACACCTATATAAACGGACCTTTAGTTCACCAATTTCAAGCTGATTTAGAAAAATATTTGGGAGTAAAACATGTTATTCCGTGTGCAAATGGGACCGATGCGCTGCAAATTGCAATGATGGGATTGGATTTAAAACCAGGAGATGAAGTAATTACGGCCGATTTTACTTTTGCGGCTACAGTAGAAGTAATTGCATTGTTGCAATTGACTCCGGTATTAGTTGATGTGGATATTAATAATATGAATATTTCGCTAGAAGGAATTCGCAAAGCAATTACTCCAAAAACTAAAGCAATTGTTCCGGTGCATTTGTTTGGTCGTGCAGCCAATATGGATGCGATTATGGAAATTGCAGCAGAGCATAACCTTTATGTAATTGAGGACAATGCGCAAGCTATTGGTGCAAACTATTCTTCTAAAGATGGTTCTAAAAAGAAAGTTGGAACTATTGGACATGTAGGAGCAACTTCGTTTTTCCCTTCTAAAAACTTAGGATGTTATGGCGATGGAGGTGCAATTTTTACCAACGATGATGCTTTGGCGCATAAACTAAGAGGAATTGTAAATCACGGAATGTACGAACGTTACCACCATGATGTTGTGGGGGTAAACTCGAGATTAGATAGCATACAAGCGGGCGTATTAAAAGCAAAATTACCACACTTAGATACCTACAATAAAGCGCGTCAAGAGGCGGCTAGAAAATACAGTTTGGCATTAGGAATTAACAAAAATATCATTGCACCAACTATTTGTGATGCTTGTGATTGTCACGTATTTCATCAGTATGTGATCCGAATTACAAATGGAAAACGCGATGGTTTATTAGCACATTTACAGGAAAAAGGAATTCCGTGTGCTATTTATTACCCTATTCCATTACACAGTCAGAAGGCTTATGCCGATGCACGATACAAAGAAGAAGATTTTCCAGTAACCAATAAATTATGTGATGAAGTGATTGCGTTACCAATGCATACGGAATTGGAAGACGATCAAATTAAATTTATCACAGATAGCGTTTTAGAATTCGTAAACTAAATACAATGAAAATAGTTGTTACCGGAGGATTAGGTTTTATTGGATCACACACCGTGGTGGAATTACAAAATGAAGGTTTTGAGGTGGTGGTAATTGACAATCTTTCCAATTCATCGGAAGGTGTTTTAGACGGAATCGTAAACATAACCGGAAAACGACCTGTTTTTGAAAAAATAGATTTACGCGATAAAGGCGCAGTTCAAAACTTCTTTGAAAAGCATCAAGATGTATCGGGAGTAATTCATTTTGCAGCCTCAAAAGCTGTTGGCGAAAGCGTAGGAAATCCGCTACTTTATTATGAAAACAACATCAATTCGTTGGTATATATTTTACAAGAATTAAAAGAGTTACCTAATTCCAATTTTATATTTAGTTCTTCTTGTACGGTTTACGGTCAAGCCGAAAAAATGCCTATCACTGAAGATGCTCCCATTCAGGCTGCAATGTCTCCCTATGGAAACACAAAACAAATTGGCGAAGAAATAATATCTGATTCTGCAAAAGTAACCAACATCAACTCTATTTTACTTCGTTATTTTAACCCAATTGGGGCACATCCAAGTGCTGAAATTGGAGAATTACCGCTTGGTGTTCCTCAAAATTTAGTGCCTTTTATTACACAGACAGCAATTGGATTAAGAGAAAAATTATCGGTTTTTGGAAGTGACTATCCTACGCCAGATGGCACAGCAGTTCGTGATTACATTCATGTTGTAGATTTGGCGAAAGCCCATGTCATTGCCCTACAACGCTTGCTAAACAAACAAAACACCGAAAAAGTGGAAGTGTTTAATTTGGGCACCGGAACAGGAAGTTCGGTTTTGGAAGTAATTCAAGCCTTTGAAAAAGTTTCAGGCAAGAAATTAAATTACCAAATTGTTGGCAGAAGAGAAGGTGATGTAGTCACTGCTTATGCCAATACCGATAAAGCCCATACCGTTTTGGGTTGGAAAACCCAATCTAGTTTGGAGGAAGCATTAGCAAGTGCCTGGAAATGGGAACAAAAAATAAGAAGTTAGTCTTTTTTAGCTGCTTTTTCTTTTACTTTTTTGGCTTCCAATTCAACTTTTTCTGCACCTTTTTCAATAAGTTCCTTTGCTTTTACTTTTGAAGTATCAATTGCGCTTTGAGCTTTTTCTGCTATTGAATCAATTGACTCTTTCATTTCTGTGCCTACTGCTAGAGATGCTTCTTTTACTTTTTCTTTAGTTTCTTCTTTACATGAAACCAAAGCTGTTGCGATAGCTAGGGATAGGATTATATTTTTCATTTTGCACTATTTTTTATAAATGTAAGCAAAAATACTGCCAAAAAAAATCCCTAGAAATACTATTCCTAGGGATTAAATTATAAAGAGGATAAATTAAGCGTTGTGAGTAACTGCTTCTCTATCTATTTTATTTACCAATCCAACTAATACTTTGCCTGGTCCAACTTCGGTAAAACTTGTGGCTCCATCAGCAATCATTTGTTGCACTGATTGGGTCCATTTTACAGGAGCTGTTAATTGAATAATAAGGTTTTTCTTAATTTCTGAAGGATCAGAAACAGCGCTTGCAGTTACATTTTGATATACTGGACATATAGGCTGTGAAAATTCGGTTGCTTCAATGGCAGCAGCCAATTCTTCGCGGGCAGGCTCCATCATAGGTGAGTGAAATGCCCCACCTACTGGCAATATTAGAGCTCGTTTTGCACCTGCTTCTTTCATTTTTTCGCAAGCAACTTCTACTGCACCATATTCACCAGAAATCACCAATTGCCCAGGGCAATTATAGTTAGCTGCAACTACTACTCCATCTACAGATGCGCAAATGTCTTCTACAATTTTGTCGTCTAAGTTCAATACAGCTGCCATAGTTGAAGGTGTTATTTCACATGCTTTTTGCATCGCCAAAGCTCTTTGTGAAACTAATTTTAATCCGTCTTCAAAAGACAAAGCGCCATTTGCAACCAAAGCAGAAAATTCGCCTAACGAGTGTCCGGCTACCATTTCTGGATGAAAATCTTCTAATGTCTTGGCTAATATTACCGAATGCAAGAATACGGCAGGCTGTGTAACTTTGGTTTCTTTTAGTTCTTCGGCAGTTCCTACAAACATGATGTCTGTGATTCGGAAACCCAATATTTCATTTGCTTTTTCAAATAATTCTTTGGCTAAAGCCGAATTTTCGTACAAGTCTTTACCCATTCCCGAAAATTGAGCCCCTTGACCTGGAAATATATATGCTTTCATTTTATTATTGATTTTATTAAACTCGAATTTTATTTGGTGTAAAAATAGTAAAATTTTGTAGCCCCTAAAACATTACCTAATAGACGAACAAAGCTTTATGAATTTTCGATATAATTTTTGGTTTTTAATACCGCATTTTTTACCAATTCAAAATCATTAATCTCGATTTTGGTTGTTTTATCTATCCAATGAATTGTAAAGGTCATTTCAGTTTCGTTATCCGAAATTGCTTTGATGTCATTATCAACATAACCCTCTAATTTAGGATGATCCAATAAAAGAAAACGGACTTTATAGGGTTCAAAAGTGATTTTTTCTTTCAAAATTGTGCTGCCCATATCGTTTGTAACGGTCATTTGTCTTAAAACAAAATCGGTGTTTTTTTCGGAAATGATCACATCACTTACCCTAGGAACAAAGTTTTGAGGGTTATCAATTTTATCAAGTAAGTTTTTCCAAGTAAGTTCTAATGAAGCATTAACTGTAGTAGTAAATTGAACCATAATTCCTACTATTATTGATTCATTGGAATTTCCATAAGTAAAAATTTGGCATCGGTTGTTGCTTTGATTTCAATAGTGGAGAAATCCCAAATCCCTAGTCCGTCACGAGTTTCTAATTCTTGATCATCTACTATAATGGTTCCAGAAATTACAAAAACATACAATCCGTTATTTACCTTATTAATGGTATAGGTTTTGGTAAAATCTTTATCAAAATCGGCCAAATAAAACCAAGCATCTTGATAGATCCAAACTCCGGCATCGTCTGCATTTGGAGAAAGTATTTGAGCAAAATTATTTTTTTGTTCGGTTACATCCAATGTGATTTGCTGATAACGGGGTGTAACATTTCGATATTTTGGGAACACCCAAATTTGGAATAACTTGGTGCGTTGGTCAGCATTAGGATTAAATTCGCTGTGTTGAATTCCGGTACCGGCACTCATAACTTGAACATCACCGGTTTTAATCACTTCTGCGTTACCCATACTGTCTTTGTGAGCCAAATCACCTTCCAATGGAATAGTAATAATTTCCATATTATCGTGCGGGTGGGTTCCAAATCCCATGCCTGCAGCAATGGTGTCATCGTTTAATACGCGTAACATTCCAAACTGAATTCTTTCAGGATTATACCAGCTAGCAAAACTAAAACTATGGTATGCATTTAACCAGCCGTGGTCGGCATGTCCTCTTGTATTGGCTTTGTGTAAAACAGTGTTTTTCATTTTTAGGTAATTATTTGATGCAAATTTACAACTACAAAATGGTTTTGCACATCTTGTTTTTATTTTTAATCGAAATTAATTTCGGATAAATAAAAAAAACAGAACTCGTATATTTGACCAAATGAAGTTGTAATTTATGAAAACCGAAAAAGACAAAATGCTTTCAGGCGATAATTATTTTGGAAATGATAAAGAACTCAGTGCTGAAAGAGCAAAAGCAAAAAAATTATTGCATCAATTGAATGTAACCGAATACTTGATGAATGGCACATCGAGGGCTATCTTGAAGGAGCTTTTGCCCAACGCACACAAAAGATTATACATCGAACCCCCTTTTCATTGTGATTATGGCTATAATATCATCACAGGCGAGAACGTTTATTTTAATGTAAATTGTGTAGTTCTCGATTCTACACAAGTGAATATTGGTTCAAATGTTTTGATAGGTCCTGGAGTTCATATTTACACTTCCACCCATCCTGTTGATGCAATAGAAAGAAGAGAAATGCAGTTTTCAAAACCTGTTTCTATTGGAGAGGATTGCTGGATTGGTGGTAACTCTGTCATTTGCCCAGGAGTAACTATTGGAAAAGGATGTACTATTGGAGCAGGATCGGTTGTAACAAAAGATATTCCAGATAACTCATTAGCTGCTGGAAATCCGGCAAGGGTAATTCGGAACTTAAATCCATAAAAAAACCTCAATTACTTGAGGTTTTTTTATTTGTATGGTAATTATGCCAAGGCTTCTTTTATTCTTCGTAAGGCTTCTGTTAATAATTCTTCGCTAGTAGCATAGGAAAAGCGAATGCAATTTGGATTACCAAAAGCATCTCCTGTTACGGTTGCAACATTTGCTTCAGCTAACAAATACATTGAAAAATCGTCGGCATTATTGATTAATTTTCCACGTAATGTTTTTCCAAAATACGAAGAAACATCAGGAAATACATAGAAGGCACCTTCAGGAACATTCAATTTTAATCCTGGAATTGCGTTAATTAACCCAACCACTAAATTTCTTCTGCTTTTGAAAGCAGATACCATATCATTTAGTACACTTGGATCAGCATCTACAGCAGTAATCGTTGCACGCTGTGCTATTGAGTTGGCTCCAGATGTAACTTGACCTTGCATTTTAGTACACGCTTTGGCAATATATTCGGGAGCTCCAATGTAACCAATTCTCCATCCTGTCATTGCAAATGCTTTCGCTACACCATTTACTGTGATGGTTTTTTCAAACATCCCTGGGATGGATGCAATACTGCAAAAAGTACCCGAAAAATTAATGTGTTCGTATATCTCATCGGCAACTACAAATATATTTGGATGATTTTCTAATACTTTTGCTAAAGCAGTTAGTTCTTCTCTACTGTAAACCGATCCACTTGGATTACAAGGCGAACTGTACCAAATCATTTTAGTTTTTGGAGTTATTGCTGCTTCTAATTGTTGCGGGGTGATTTTAAAATCACTTTCTACTGAAGTAGGAACTTCAACCGGAACTCCTCCTGCCATTTTCACAATTTCAAAATAAGAAACCCAATATGGTGCAGGCAAAATAACCTCATCACCATCATTAAGCATAACTTGAGCAATATTATATAACGATTGTTTTGCACCTGTAGAAACTACAATATTAGATGGCTTGTATTCTAAATTATTGTCTCTTTTAAATTTTCTACAAATTGCTTCTTTCAATTCTTGATACCCATCTACTGGAGAATAGGTGCTGTAGTTTTCATCGATGGCTTTTTTAGCAGCCTCTTTAATAAAATCGGGGGTATTAAAATCGGGTTCACCCAAACTTAAACTAATAATATCTTTTCCTTGTGCTTTTAATTCTCTTGCTAATGCTGCCATTGCTAGAGTTTGTGAAGTGGAAAGGCTGTTAATTCTGTCCGATAATTGATTGTTGTTCATTGTTGTGTTGGTTGTATATTTAAAAAGTATTGATTTATGCTAATTGCGGATTTCGACCTAAGTCTCTCAAATGAGTAAAATGGGAATATATTGCAGCTCTTGTAGTTTTGAATTCGTAGTAAGGCAGATTACATTCTTTAGCTGTTTCCTTAACAAATTCGGCAATTTTACTGTAGTGAATGTGACTAATATTTGGAAAAATATGGTGCTCAATTTGATGGTTTAATCCTCCGGTGTAGTAATTCACCAACCAGTTTTTAGGCGCAAAATTGGCAGTAGTATACAATTGATGTACCGCCCAAGTATTTTCTATTTCGCCATTTTCATCTGGAACTGGGTTTTCAGTTTCATTCACAACGTGAGCCAATTGAAACACAACGCTCAAAATTACTCCAGCAGTATAATGCATCACAACAAAACCTAGTACAACTTTCCACCAAGTGATTCCCATTACCATTGGAATAACCAGCCAAATTGAAAAATAAATTATTTTGGTAATGATTAATGTGGTCCAATGAACTACAGGTTTCTTAAATTCTCCATAAGATAAATTGCGTTTTAAGTAGCGTTTCATTTGAAGAAAATCGGTAGTAATAGCCCAATTGAATGTCAATAATCCATATAAAAATATTGAATAATATTGCTGGAATTTATGGTGCTTGTACCATTTTGCTTCTTTGGTGAAACGCAAAATTCTACCGGCTTCAAGATCTTCATCATGCCCTAATATATTGGTGTAAGTGTGATGTAAAACATTGTGTTGCACCTGCCAATTGTATACATTTCCTGCAAGGATATAAATACTTCCCCCCATAATTTTATTCACCCAAGATTTGTTTGAATACGCTCCGTGGTTTCCATCGTGCATTACATTCATTCCAACTCCCGCCATTCCAACACCAATCACAACATTCAATAATAGATACGTCCAAAAGGGCATATCCATTGCCAATAAAAAGAAATATGGAGTTAGAAAAATAGAAAACATTACAATTGTTTTTACATGCAATTTCCAGTTTCCTGTTTTTTCTAAATTATTATCTTTAAAATAGTCGTTTACTTTTTTATTAAGAGTTCTAAAAAATTTAAGACTGTCATTTTTAGAAAATATTGGGGCTGTGGTATTCATATTTTTTGGTATTCAAAAGTTTTTACAAATGTAATTATTATAATTTTTTTAAACTCAAAATCAAAGTATAATTATTAACTAAATATACTATTTTTGCCTAAAATGAATAATATGGAGGAAATAATAAAACAATTCCCAAAACTTACAGAAAATCAGATACATCAATTTGAAAAACTTCAAGATTTATACCAAGATTGGAATACAAAAATTAATGTTATTTCGAGAAAAGATATTGACGAATTGTACACCCGCCATGTATTACACTCTTTAGGAATTGCCAAAGTAATTTCTTTAAAACCCCATTCCAAAATCATGGATGTAGGAACCGGGGGTGGATTTCCAGGAATTCCTTTGGCGATAGTATTCCCTGAAGTAGATTTTTATTTAATTGATGTTATTGGGAAAAAAATCAAGGTGGTGAATGAAGTGGCCACTGCTTTAGGCTTAAAAAATGTAAAAGCTGAGCAAATGCGCGCTGAAAATGTAAAGCAAGATTTTGATTTTATAGTAAGCAGAGCGGTTACCAACATGCCCGATTTTGTCTCTTGGATAAAAGGCAAAATTAAAAAGACCAATACCAATGATTTACCTAATGGTATTTTATATCTAAAAGGGGGTGACTTAACCGAAGAACTTAAAAGTTTTCCAAAAGCAACCGAATACAACTTGTCTGATTTCTTTAAGGAGGAATTTTTTGAAACCAAAAAAGTAGTGCATTTGCCCTTATAAAAAAAGCCCTAATTAAATTAGGGCTTTTTTTTATTAACGTATGTTACTTATCCTTTTATTACTTTCTTAGTTACCGAACCATTTTCTGTTTGAATGGTAATTAAATAGACCCCATTTGATAAATTTACAGGAATATCTAAGCTGCCGTTTATGGTTTCTTTAGGAGAAAAATAGATTGTTTTACCAAGTACATCTGTTATAGTAATAGCAGCATTTTCAATACTATACGACGAATTAATTTGTACTGAATTTTGTACCGGGTTGGTGAACCATAAACTAGTCAATTCTGAATTTTGTTGGGTAGCCAATGGAGTTATAATTTCACTTAATGCATAAGCCACATTAGCATCTGTTAAAGTCACATGATTCTCATTTGAAGTTGGTACAGAAGAAGTTATAAATGGCGTTACCGATGCAGAAGTAATTGGCGCATATAAATTTGTGGAATTAGAAACTGCCATCGAACTCCATACCGGAATAAAATCAAAATAAGAAGTAACTAAGTTATTCAAGAACTCGGTTAATATAGCATTTCCGGTCGCGACAGTTGCAACAGAATTCATATCAAACTTCCCTCCTGGTGCTGTATCCAAACCGTCGGTGTAACTTGGAGCCATTGATTTAGCAAAACTTTCGTATCCTGTAATCCAAAAAAGTATCCATTGTTGTGCTTTAAAATGACTTACTTCAATAGCATTTTGTGCGATTGATGGCGTGTAATTTAAATTAATAATGGCACGCTGCGTGCTCGAAATATTAAAAGTGTGATTCATTACAACCATTCCTGGAGTACCCGTCATGGAGCTATTTCCTGCACCATTTACAATTGCAACATTTCTTGTTGTTGTTGGAAAGCCCATGGCATTTAATTCTGATTGGAATGCGTTTCTAAAATTTGGACAACCTACAGGCTGTAATGCAGAATTTGGAGCGGTTAAAAATTCATACGTATTTGATGGTGCTGTTAAAGAAGTATTTAAGTGCCCTTCAAATTGATCGATTAGCATTTCTCTTGCTGCCGGACTTTTAAGCATTCCGTTTACTAGGGTTTGCATAGTTACATCAGCTAAAGGTCCAAATCCCATGTAATTAAATAAATGCTGGTATCCAATTGGCACATTAGCACCTTGATGCGGAGCGTCAAATGAAATATATAATCTTGTATCGTGATTTAAATTATGTTGTTCCATATAGCGTAAAGCATATCTTGATATCAATCCTCCCATACTTGGCCCTATTATAACATTTTTTGCAGTTCCCACTTTTTGCGCATTAATTTGGTTAATTAACTCAACCAAAATCATGGCATTTCTTTGAATATAATCTACTCCACCATCAACTACTGTTGTAGTTCCTGGTCTAGTATAGGTTGGAAAATTAAGTATGATTACATCATACCCTTGAGCGCGAACCATATCCCCAAGATTTTGCCCTGAGGTTCCATAGTTTAAAAGCAAATAAACACTTGCAGCATTTCGTGCATCACCAGGATCAAAACCATCTAATAATATAATTGGTTTATCAAGAATTCCATCCACTGTATCCAGAAATATTTGGTATTCTCCCTGACCTAAATATGCTTGAGTTTCATCATAACCTTGGTAAGGAATTGTTGCAGTTATTGCATTTACTACGTTTGGATTTAGGGCTTGTCCATTTTTTTTGGAACTAGAGATTGCTTGTGCATCTATTTCTAAAGTAATCGATTCTTCAATTATCTCAGCGGTAGAAAGCGTAATTTTAAACTGGATTTTTTGGCTTCCATTTTTTTCAAAATTCAATTGAAACACTTGATCGATAGTTACATTTTGCCACGAATTAGTAGCGTTATTATACACTTCAACCGAAGAAACTTTCTTATTTGTTGTATTAAAAATCAAATCACTTTTCAAGACAAAATCAACTGTGTTGGTTTTTGCTTTTGATACTAAACCGCCAAGAACTGAAATGCTGTGGTTACTAAATGGTGATTCAATTCCTTGTTTTAACTCCATTTGATTATTGGAATTTAAAAACACATTTTTATTTTCTATTTCCGACTTTTTGATCATTTCAAAATCGGAAATTAATAATGCTAACGGAATTTGTTTTTGTGAAAACCCACTGTTTCCTGCTTTTTTTAACACTTCAAGCTTTGGCAACCTTTGATCAAAATCGGCTCTTTGCAATTCATGATATACTTGCAAAAAATTATTAGTGGTGATACCATTGTAATTAAAATTGGCAGCATTAGAAATAGTATAAACCCTATCATAAAGAATGTTGGTTTGTGTTTTATTCTTTAATAAATCGTAGGTTTTGTCTTGGCTAAATCCGAAAATCGAAAATAAGTAGCAGGCTATTAAAGTAATTTTTAATTTCATCATAAATGGAATTTGAAAAAACGAATATACAATTTTTATTTTTTTTCAAATAAAAAAAGCCCAAACATTTCTGTATGAGCTTTTTACTTGTTATTTATTTTATTATTCTCCCAAAAAAGGATAACGATAATCCTCTGGAGTTACAAAAGTTTCTTTAATTGTTCTTGGTGAAACCCAACGCAATAAGTTTTGCATTGATCCCGCTTTATCATTTGTACCGGAAGCTCTTGCACCTCCAAAAGGTTGCATTCCAACAACGGCTCCTGTAGGTTTATCATTAATATAGAAGTTTCCAGCAGCATTTTGTAAAGCCGTAGTAGCTTCAACTATTGCATATCGATCTTGACTAAATATTGCACCTGTTAAAGCATATTCTGATGTTTCATCAATAAGTTTTAAGGTTTCTTCCCATTTTGAATCTTCATAAACATAGATGGTAATCACCGGACCAAAAAGTTCGGTTTCCATAGTTGCATATTTAGGATTGGAAGTTACAATAACCGTTGGTTCTATGAAATATCCTTTGGATTTGTCGTAGTTTCCACCAAGAATGATATCGGCATCGGCATCTTTTTTGGCTTGGTCGATATAGCTTGTAATCTTATTAAAAGATCCTTCATGAATAACTGCGGTAATGAAATTTCCAAAATCTTCTGGCGATCCCATTTTCATTGAATTTACATCGATTGTAAGTTGATCTTTCACGGCAGGCCATAAACTTTGTGGAATATACGCTCTTGATGCAGCCGAACATTTTTGCCCTTGAAATTCAAATGCCCCACGAGTAATTCCGGTAACAACTTGTTTCACATTGGCAGATGGGTGAGCAACAATAAAATCTTTCCCACCTGTTTCTCCAACAATTCTTGGATAGGTTTTATAGGTATGGATGTTGTTTCCTATTTTTTTCCAAATTTCTTTAAATACAAAAGTAGATCCGGTGTAGTGCACCCCAGCAAAATCTGGACTTGCTAAAACGGTATCGGTAATCATTACTGGATCTCCAAAAACAACATTGATCACCCCGTCTGGAACTCCTGCTTCTTTAAAGACATCAATAATTATTTTGGCAGAAAATACTTGGCTATCACTTGGTTTCCAAACTACAGTATTTCCCATTAAGGCAGCACTTGCGGGAAGGTTGGCTGCAATGGCTGTGAAGTTAAACGGAGTAATTGCATATACAAAACCTTCTAGCGGACGGTATTCTACACGATTCCAAATATCAGAAACCGATTTTGGCTGGTCGCTGTAAATTTGGGTCATGAATTCTACGTTGTAACGCAAGAAGTCGATTAGCTCACATGAAGCATCTATTTCTGCTTGAAAAATAGTTTTCGATTGTGCAATCATAGTCGCGGCATTAATTCGGGCTCTGTATGGTCCTGCAATTAATTCGGCGGCTTTTAAGAAAATGGCTGCACGGTGTTCCCATGGCATTTGTGCCCATTTTTTTCTAGCTTCTAATGCTGCAGTAATGGCATCGGTGATGTGTTTTTTTTCTGCTAAATGGTAGGTTCCCACAACATGTTGGTGGTCGTGTGGCGCCGACATATTTTGGGTATTTCCAGTACGAACTTGCTCTGAACCAATGTACATTGGCACATCGATTGTTTCGTTCCACATTTTTTTATAAGCTGCCAATACAGCCGCTTTTTCAGGAGAATTTGGAGCATATGATTTTACAGGTTCGTTAACCGCCTTTGGCACTTGATAGAATCCTTTTGACATGGTATAGATCGTTATATTGTTAGACTAATTAGATTGTTAGAATTTTAGACTGTAAAGTTCTAATTATTCAATAGGTAACAAAAGTACAAAGGTTTTTTTGAATTTTTGACAACAACGAGCAGTAAACTTTTACAGGCTGCAATTACTCTAGCCCAGATAGAAATGGAAAGCGTTGCGAAGTAAAAAACGAATTTTTATTGCCTGAAAACTGCGACTTTGGGAGCACGTTTTTAGGCTTAGAAAAATAGATTTTTACGAGCAACCTTGAAATGAATAGCTGGAATAGCTCCTAGTTTAAAGCATAGGGCGCGCTTAAGCGAAAAGTTGGAACGATCACCCGGAAATTTCTGGTAGTGGTAAAATTAATCATATTGAAAAACCCTTTCATGGCACCGTGAGGTGAAGAAAGTAAGCACCCCGAAGAATAAGTATGTGATTCACCTGGCTTAATAACTGGTTTTTTACCAATTACCCCCTCGCCGTCTACAATTTCAATATCATTAAGGGAATCGAAAATTTCCCAATGCCGTGTTATCAGTTGGACGGTATCTTTGCTGGAATTTTCTATGGTTATTTCGTAAGAAAAAGCAAAATGAATCTTGTAGTTTTTGAAGTAAGTACCTTCAAAACTAGTATTTACAGAAATCTTTATGCCTCTTGTTATTTGGGTAACCATAAATTATCTTTTTTGTAAAGTTATAAAATAATTGCCTTTACAATTTTAATTAAAGTTAAAAAATTATTAATTAATAATTTCAGTTGAAGTTGCAATTCCTTTTCCTATTACCCTATCGTAGCGCTGGTTATTTTCTCGGTAATATATAATAGCGTGGTAGTTGTTTTCGGTTTGCCAAAAGTTGCCATCGATTGCATTTTCATTGTCGATTTTTCCTTTGCTATCCCCAATAGAATAGGAGTAATTGGTAAATCCTTGCTTGATCATCATTGCCTTTTCGAATATCCCTTTTTTCTCATTATAATCCATTTTGTTCTCTTCGGTAAGGGCATAATTATTGAACATTCCGGTTACGTAAATACTTTTATCTAAGTAATAGGCAGGTGCTGAAAGTGAGAAATAAACCCAAGCATAATCGGCTTCAATTTCACTGTTTTCAGAATTAATATTGGTAACTAAAAAATTTCCGTTGATGTCTGGCCAATAGGTATATTGCTGATTCGCACGGGCATTATTGGTGTATAAATAACAATTGTATAATCCGCCGTTAGTATCTATATGAGCGATAGTATTGGTAGCTGCTCTAATGTTTTTATTCTCGAAAAACAGGTATTCGTTTCCAGCCCAAAACTGAGTCTCTGTATCGTATTTATAAATCAAATCATTACCCATGGTATACATTGGTTTGATATTGGATATTGCATTATCAAAACGACCGTTTTGCATTAGCAAAACTTTGATGTTATTAAGTGGATTTTGAAAAGTGATTGCATTGGATTTTACTGCAAAATCTATATTGTGTTTGTATTCTAAATTAATATTGGTTCGCGCTCTTTTTACTTGCATCGGCACCGAAACAAGTTCTTCGTATATAATTAGTTTTCTAGAAAAAACAACTTCTCGATTTTCATTTAATATACTAATGATATAGTTGCCGCTCACTTTTAATTGTGTTTGTTTATTTGGTAAAGTGAGTTTGTAGTGTGAGTAAATTTGAAGCGCATTAAAGGAATTGGAATAGTCTTGAATTCGCAGATCATCAAAACCTACTAAATACTCATTAATTGATAATTGAGAAGGTTTCCAATCGTAATCACAGTGGGTGATTTTATAATAAAAGTTGTCTTCGGATCCATGCAAATCATCAAATTGCAATTGAAATGTATCTCCTAATAAAAATAATGGCACCGCATTTTGCCCATTCTGTACAAAAGAAATCGACTTAATATTAAAAGGAGGCAACACCTCTTTTTCTTGAGAAAACAATGCAGCCGAAAAAAGTAAGGTAATTAGAAGAAAATAGTTCCTAAGCATAAAATAAGAATTATAAATGTAAATATACTAAATATTATTATCTGAAATTATGCCAAAGGATTATTTTTATTTAAAACAAACTGGAATAATTTCTCCATTTGCCAAGCAATATTTTTCTACTAATTGGGGAGTTAATTTAGCAGTATAATCTTCCTCCACAACAGTAAATCCAATACTTCTAAGTTTATCAAAATAATCTCTACCATACACTCGCACGTGATCGTACTGTCCGAAGATTTTTGCTCGCTCTTTTTGATCTACAATTGAATCGTCTGAAAAAGTAGTTGCTCGAGATAGATCTTGAGGAATTTGAAAAACTCCCATTCCACCTGGCTTTAATACTCGATACAACTCTTGCATGGCTTTAGTATCATCGGGAATGTGTTCTAAAACATGGTTGCAAAAAATAATATCGTAGCTATTCTCTTCAAAAGGTAAATTACAAATATCTGCTTTTACATCTGCCAAAGGTGATAGCAAATCGGTGGTAGTGTACTCAATATTGGTTTGCTTTTTGAATCGTTTGTAGAATTCTTGCTCTGGAGCAAAATGCAATACTTTCTTCTTTTCTTTAGAAGTAAAAAAATCGGTTTCATTTTGCAAATACAACCATAACAATCGGTGTCTTTCTAAAGACAAGGTGCTGGGTGAAAGAACGTTGTTTCTTTGGCTTCCGTATCCATAAGGCAAAAACATGCGAAAACTTTTTCCGTCTATTGGATCGGTGAAACGATTTCCTTTTAACAAAAAAGCTAAAATTGGGCGAACCACTATACTCAGCCGAATTAAAATAGGTCTTGGAATAGTATTTAGTATAAACTTGAATATTCTTTTCATGTTAGCTTAATGGAGTTTTACGGAATTCATCTTCTTCATTACTTACAATTCCTAGTGCATCGTAGATGTATTTAAAAGTAGATAGTATTTCTGGTTTACCATCAATAATTGCCACATCATGTTCAAAATGGGCGCTTGGTTTTCCATCGGCAGTAAGAATGGTCCAACCGTCTTTTAGTTGTTTGATGTTTTTAGTTCCCATATTTATCATAGGCTCAATTGCAACCACCATTCCTTCTACAAACATTTTCCCTCGACCTTTTTTTCCGTAATTTGGCATTTCGGGATCTTCATGCATTTTTGTTCCAATACCGTGGCCTACCAATTCTCTAACAACACCATAACCATGTCCTTCGCAATATTTCTGAATAGCATTTCCTACATCTTCTACTCTGTTGCCCACACGAAATTCTCTAATTCCGATGTACAAACTTTCTTTGGTAACCTGTAATAATTTTTTCACTTCGGGAGCAACTTCACCAATTGCAAAACTGTAAGCGTGATCTCCATAAAAGCCATTTTTTAGTGCGCCACAATCTACAGAAATGATATCTCCTTCTTCAAGTGGTTTATTATTTGGAATACCGTGAACTACTTGTGTATTCGGACTTACACATAGTGTATTTGGAAATCCGTAAAGTCCTAAAAACCCTGGTACAGCACCATGATCTCTAATACATTCTTCGGCAAGTTTGTCTAATTCTAAAGTGGTCACACCCGGCTTAATTACTTTTGCTATTTCGCCTAATGTTTTCGAAACAATCAACGCACTTTCGCGCATTAACTCTATTTCTTCTCTCGTTTTTGGAATAATCATTTTACTAAATTTCAGTCGACAAAAGTAACTATTTAAAATAAATTAATCGGGGTTTGCCATAACTTTAAACAATTCTGCATTGGAAATAAAAAGTCGATTTTCTAGACTTATTGCGCTTAGCTGAGAGGCTATCAAATTATTTTCACGTGAGTTAATTAAGAAGATAGAGCTTTCGCCAAAAGTAAATAATCGATCTTCTGAGGTAAGCATAGTCGCATAATCTGTTACTAATTCCTTAATTAATTTTAATTGTTTTTCTAACGAATTAATCTCTGTTTGTTGCGCTTTGATTTTGTTAACCAATTGAACTCGTTCTAGATTCAATTCAAATTGAGTATCCTGAATTTTATACTTTGCTAATTTCAAAATTCCTCGTTCTTTTCTCAAGAAAAGTGGAAAATTAAAGTTCAATCCAAATTTGTAATCATTAAATTTATTATAAATAAAATTTGAATAATTAAAAGCATCCGGAATGGAGAGATATTGGTAATCTAAATTAATTTTAGGCAATAAAGAATTGGCTTTTAACTTACGTTCAATATTTAAAATTTGAATTTTATTTTCGAGCGCATTTATTTTTGGATGGTTCACCAAAACAGAATCATCAAAAGTAAAATCTTGTGTTTTTAGAACCAATTTTATTTTATCATTTAGTTCTTTTTCTGGTTCAACCACGTCTTGCAATTCAAGTGGTAAATCATTCTCCAACCATAAGAAATTGGCTAATTCTAATTTTGATTTGGCTAATTTTAGTTGTGAATCTTCCAAACTCAACTTTCTGTTTCTCACAATAATATTGGCCTCAACACTATCTATAGCTGGTTTATCGCCATTTAAAATTAAGCTAGATACTCCTTTTAATCGTTTTTCTGCATTATCTAGGTAATCTTTATAGAGTTGAACTTCGCTATAATTTTTTTTCCAATTAAAATAGGCAATCGATGCGTCATATAAGACCTTGATGGCCTCTAATTTTCTTTCAGATTGACTTAAATTGAGTTGAATTTTTGCTTTGCGCAAATCAGCCATTCGTTGATTAATCAACAACCCTTGACCAAGGGGAACCGAAACTCCAAAAGAAGAAATTCCTTGATTTGGAATCGTATTTTCGGGGTTCAAATAAAGCCCTTCGCTGTTGTTAAACCCTGCTTTAAGCTCAATTCCATACCAAGTTGGAACTTTAAAAGTGCTGTTTAAAATCGAATAATATTCGGTATTCTTGAATTGCTTTTTATCAAAATCAACTTCTATTTTGGGATCAAAACCGCCACGAGCCATCATTAAATTAGCTTGCGCATTACTAATCGTTAAATTGGCACTTTTTACCAAAGGATGGAATTTTTTTACATAACCCAAATACTCCTCATAAGTAAGTTCGTTTTGATTTGCAGTTTTATTTTGAGAAAAAACAGACGCTGAAATCAATAAGAAAAATAAAAAAAGTTGTTTCATTATTTCTTCTCTTTAACGGATTTATTCTTTGGCTGATAATAATTTGGCGGAAACCCATTTAAACTTCGCCACACCTCAAACCAAATTGGAACGATATCCAATAATGCAATGGTTTGTGCCCCTGCCCCAATACTCAATTGTTTGGGCCATTTTGCTTCATTTTCATCTGGTGCTATTAAAACTCTGTATTTTCCGTTATCACTAATAAAATTTTCAATGGCTACAATTTTTCCTCCAAAAGTTCCGTAGGACATATTTGGCCATCCCGAAAAAACTATAGTTGGCCATCCATCAAACCAAACACGAACCTTTTCTCCTTTTTTAACTAACGGCAAATCAATTGGAGCAATAAACGTTTCTACAGCAATTTCATAGTTTGCTGGCATGATACTAGCAATTGATGTTCCTTCTTTAATATTTTCACCAATACCCGATTGTAACGCACGGTTAATATACCCATCTTGTGGCGCTTTAATATAATACATTCCGTTTCTTATGCTGTAATTAACGTATTGATTTTCGAGTTTGTTTACTTGCGCATTCGTATCGTATTGATTGCTCAAAGCAGTATATTGATCACTTCTTGCTTTGGATGCTTTTTCACTATATTCAGCCCCAATTCGGTTAATTTCTAATTGCGCATTTATGAGTTCGTTTCTACTTGCTAATAATTTATTTTCTTGAGTCACTATTTTAGCTTCAACATCCTGCAGTTTCAATCGTTTTTCCTCTACGTCAGTTACCGGTTTTAGCCCTTCTTTATTTAACTGAATAGAACGATTGAATTGCGTTGTGGCAATTTTAACCTGAGTTTTTGTAGCAATCAAATCAATACTATCACTTTTTATTTTTAAAAGTGCTTGACGAATTTTGTTTTGAGCTTGTTGCACCTTTAATCTCTTTTCATTTTCAATAGCCTGAATTTGAGAACTCAAAGTAGTCACCTTACCCGAATAGGATTGCGCCGACATTTTTTTGGCATCCATTTGATTCTTGGTAATTGCCACCAAATTTGGGTCTAAATAATCTTCTTTTATCTCTGAAATAAAAAGTATTGTATCCCCTTTTTTTACAAAATCACCTTCCTTTACATACCATTTTTCTATTCTCCCAGAAATCAATGTTTGAATAGTTTGCGGCCTTTGATTTGGCTTCAAAGTAGTCACTGCCCCAGATCCCGAGATGTTTTGTGTCCATGGTAGAAATAAAACAATTAGTCCCAAAATAGAAAAAGCAATAATAATTCTATTTAATATCTTGTAATGTGGACGATTACTTAACTCGTTTACTGTTGAAAAATGCAGTAATTTTTTAATTTCAATCGGATTATTTTTAGATAAGTTCAGCATTGTTTATTTTTTAATATCTTTATAAATAGTTCCTTCTTTTAAAGTAATTTCCCTGGTTGTTTTTGCTTTCCAACTTTTATTTTTTGATGAAACAATAACTGTCCATTGATGCGCATCAGAAAGTATAAAATCAATAATTTCATTAGCCGCTTTTTCATCCATTTTATCGGTTGGATCTTCAAAGAACAACAATCGCGGTTTGTTGATAATACTACGCGCTAATAATATCTTTTGAGCGTTAGATGAAGACAATTGTTTGCCTTCAGAAAAGATCATCGTATCCAATCCATTTGGCAATGTTTTAATATATGAGGTAAGTTGAACTGCATCAAGAGCCCATTTCAAATCGACATTTGAAATACCCGGATTATTAAATGTAATATTTTCTAAAACGGTGCCTTCAAAAGGAGTTTCTCCTTGAATAATGGCTCCAATATGACCTCGATACTGCTTTAAATCTATTTTATTAAAGGTATCATCATTGATGAAAAACGATCCCGAAGAAGGCTGAATTAAACCAGATAACAATCGAATCAAGGTAGATTTACCCGATCCATTTTCTCCATTTATTAAAATTTTCTCTCCTTGCTCAATCTTTAAATTAATTGAATTCAAAACGGTATACGTAGAATCTGGAAATTTAAAATTTAAATTATCCGTTTCTAGAGTAATATTCGTGTAGCAATCGTTAAATTCTTTATCGGTCTCTGCTTCTGAATTCATATCGGTAACCTGACCAATTTTTTCAATTGAGGTCAACACATCGTAAAATGTTTCGAGACCTAAAATTATTTTTTCTACCGAATTAATTACTAACAAAATAATAATCTCGGAAGCCACAAACTGACCAATATTCATTTGCTGATTAATTACTAAAAAGCCTCCTATTAGCAACAAGCTTGCTGTTATGATGATTTTAAAAATAATTAATTGAGTAAACTGTCTTTTAATAATTGCAAAATGCTTCTCCCTATAGGCTAAATAGTCAATAACCAAATCGTTGTTTTTACTGAGCGCATATTCAAAGTTGAGTGGTTTTCTAAAACTAAAGTTGTTTCGGGCCATTTCTTGCAACCAACCGGCCACCTTGTATTTGTACTTTGATTCTTTCAAACTTGTGTCTAACCCTGGATGGTATGAATACCTGAAAATCACATACAACAATAAAATTAAAAACAATCCAAACACAATAAAAAAAGGATGATACAACGACAACAAGAGTATTCCAAATACAATTTGCAATAGCGCAGCCGAAAAATCAATTAATAATTTTGAAGTTCCTTTTTGAATAGAAATTGTGTCAAAAAAACGATTCGCCAATTCGGGTGGATACATATTGTAAATTTCTTCAAACTTAATTTTTGGCAATCGGTAGGCAAATTCAAAAGAAGAACGTACAAATATTTTTTGCTGTAAATTTTCTGTTATTCGAAGTTGCATTAGAGATAAAATCCCCACAAAAGCAACTCCAATCACAACCAATATCACCAACACAATCCATGAGGCACTTAACCTTCCCGATTGTATAAAGTTAATAATTGCTTGAATTCCCAAAGGCAATGAAAGACTTATTAAACCAGCAAAAATTGCATAGAAAAATATCTGAATAATATCTTTCTTATCAAGACTTATAAGATTAAAAAATCGCTTTAATGGTTTTTCGTTCATGGTTATTTTCGTAATGTGTTTTCTACTAAATGAAGATAAAAATCGGTTGGACTAATACGCTCATTACAATTGGTTATGGTTTTTAAATGATCTTTTAAAAAATGTTGATGCAAGGCCCCTTCAACAAGGGTTGAAACCAAACTTTTAGCATACGGATAATCCGGATTTACATTATTAATCATCACCACAATTCTGTTAATTACGCTTTTGTAGATTTGGAAAAAATCTTCTTTATTTTCTTTATCTACCTCTTTCGTGTGAAAGGCTTTAGTAAACTCGGCGATAATAATTTTATTTAAAACCGATTCATTAATATGCGCTGTAGCTTCATCATCTTCAATTTTTTCTGTCACTATGGCGATTGCCTTCTTAAGTTTTTCTTTAGGATCTGTGATATTATTTGTAGCAAAAACCAATCGGTATTCTATCCAGCTCCAATACCAAGAAGACAAATAAAGAAGCAACTTGTGTTTGCTTTCAAAATATCGGTAAATTGAACTTTCATTTGACCCAATTAAATCGCCTAACTTTTTAAATGTAAATTCTTCAAAGCCAATTTCATTGATCAATAAAATACTATTCTCAATGATTTTTTTTCCTAATGCCGAAGTCTCAGGGTCTTTTAGATAAATCTTGTTGTTGACTTGAATCTTAATGTTTTTAAATAAATTTTCCATTTGAATTGAATTTTTGACTTTCAAATTTTAATTAATTCAAGTGCAAATATAATAGTAATACTATTAAGAAAGAAATTTTAACTTTTATTTATAAATTATCAAACTTCAAATTGGATTGTTAATATGAGAATTGTCATATTTTATTTCTGACCCAGAAATTAATTTTGCATAAAATTTATTAGGTATGAGTAAATATGTTTCCGCAGCCGATGCTGTTAAAGTGGTAAAATCAGGTGATCGGGTCTATCTTCATGCAGCCGCTGCAGCACCCACAATATTATCAAACGCATTAACCGAACGAGCATCCGAATTGCGAGATGTAGAAATTTGCCACCTTCATGTAGAAGGAGAAGCGCGGTATGCTAACCCCGATCTCGCCGCAAGTTTTCATGTTAATTCATTTTTTATTGGAGCCAATGTACGCCACACGCTTAAAGCTGGAAACGGATCTTACACTCCGGTTTTTTTAAGCGAATTACCTCATTTATTTCGAAAAAATGTATTGCCAATTGATGTGGCTTTCATTCATGTATCTCCGCCAGACAAACATGGATATTGTTCTCTAGGCGTTTCAATTGAAGCTACAGTAGCAGCAATAGAAAACGCCAAAATTGTAGTGGCACAAGTCAATCCGCAAATGCCAAGAACCTTTGGAGACGGAATTTTACATATTGATGAAATTGATTATTTGGTTGATGTTAATTTACCTATCTATGGTCACGAACCAGAACCTTTCACTGCCGAAGAAGAAAAAATTGGTGAATATATTGCATCTTTAGTTGAAGATAAGAGTACGCTTCAAATGGGGATTGGCTCCATACCCAATGCTGCTTTGAGCAAACTTACCAATCACAAAGATTTGGGTTTACACACCGAAATGTTCTCAGATGGCGTGATTGATTTAATAGAAAAAGACGTTATCAATTGCAACTACAAAGGCACATTACGCGGTAGAGTATTAGCTACTTTTTTAATGGGTTCCAAACGCTTATATGATTTTGTAAACGACAATCCGTTTATAGAAATGAAAGAATCATCTATGGTAAATGACACCGCTCGAATTCGTAAGAATCCAAAAATGGTTGCAATAAATTCGGCTATTGAAGTGGATCTAACGGGGCAAGTTTGTGCCGATTCTATTGGCCCTCATATGTATTCTGGCGTTGGTGGCCAAATGGATTTTATCCGCGGAGCGTCATTAAGCCCCGGTGGAAAAGCTATTATTGCGCTTCCTTCAACTACTAAAAAAGGTGTGAGCCGAATTGTTCCTTTCTTAAAACAAGGCGCTGGAGTCGTAACTACCCGAGCACACATTCATTATGTTATTACCGAATATGGAATTGCCGATTTATATGGAAAAACACTAAAACAAAGGGCCGCCGAGTTAGTGAAAATTTCCCACCCCAACCATCAGGAAGCAATTGAAAGAGACTATTTTGAGTTACTTCACAAATTCTAAACATAAAAAAGGCCCATTTTTTGGGCCTTTTTTGATTTAGTTTATGCTTCAAATGGATAAATCCATAAATCCATTTCAATAATATTTCCGACTAAAGTTGTAAAAAAATTGATTTTACAGCGCGAAATAGTACCTTTGCACCATATTTAATATACTATGAACAACATTGTAGCCATTGTAGGAAGACCAAATGTAGGAAAATCAACCCTTTTTAATAGGTTGATTAAACGAAGAGAAGCTATCGTGGATTCGGTTTCTGGAGTTACCAGAGATAGAAACTACGGAAAAAGTGAATGGAACGGAAAGGAATTTTCAGTAATTGATACCGGAGGATACATTAAAGGAAGTGATGATGTATTTGAAGAAGAAATTCGCAAGCAAGTAGAATTGGCTATTGATGAAGCCGATGTCATTATTTTTGTGGTAGATGTAGAAGAAGGAATTACCCCAATGGATGAGGCCGTAGCAAAATTATTGCGTAAAGTAACCAAACCCGTTTTGCTTGCTGTAAATAAAGTTGACAATGCCATGCGCGAAAAAGACGCAGTGGAATTTTATAATTTAGGCTTAGGAGAGTATTATTCGTTTGCCAGTATTTCGGGTAGCGGAACCGGAGATTTATTGGATGCCCTTATTGATTCATTCCCTGTAAAACCACTTCCAACTCAAGAAGAAATCGAATTACCACGATTTGCTGTAGTAGGTCGTCCTAATGCTGGAAAATCAAGTTTTATCAATGCATTAATTGGCCAAGACCGCTACATCGTAACTGATATTGCAGGAACTACTCGTGACGCCATCGATACAAAATTTGACCGTTTCGGCTTTGAATTCAACCTTGTAGATACTGCAGGAATTCGAAGAAAAGCCAAAGTAAAAGAAGATTTAGAATTCTATTCGGTGATGCGTTCGGTGCGTGCCATAGAGCATTCTGATGTTTGTATTCTTATTATTGATGCCACAAGAGGATTTGAAGGACAAGATCAAAGTATTTTTTGGTTGGCCGAAAAAAACCGTAAAGGAGTAGTGATTTTAGTTAACAAATGGGACTTAGTAGAAAAAGACACCATGTCTACAAGAGACTACGAACTTAAAATTAGAGAAGAATTGCAACCTTTTACCGATGTGCCTATTTTATTCATTTCGGCTTTAACAAAACAACGTTTACTTAAAGCACTTGAAGCAACGGTTAAGGTACATGAAAATAGAGCTCAACGTATACCAACCTCAAAATTCAACGATTATATGTTGAAAATTATTGAGAACCACCCACCGCCAGCAATTAAAGGAAAATATGTAAAAATTAAATATTGCATGCAATTGCCTACGCCAACACCACAGTTTGTGTTTTTTGCCAACTTGCCACAATACGTTAAAGAACCCTACAAACGTTTTCTAGAGAATAAAATTCGGGAGCATTGGGATTTTTCAGGGGTGCCGATTGATATTTACATGAGAGAAAAATAATAAAAAAACTTAGCAACTTAGTTCCTTAGAACCTTAAAAAATGCTAGACAAAAACATACAAATTGCGGTTGACAAAGGCGAAATGCTACCCTTAATGGAGGAGTTTTACACCATTCAAGGAGAAGGATACCACACCGGTACAGCTGCCTATTTTATTCGAATTGGGGGTTGTGATGTGGGATGCCATTGGTGTGATGTAAAAGAAAGCTGGAATGCCGAATTGCACCCGCCAACAGCAACCGATCTTATCGTAGCAAACGCAAAAAAATATGCCGACACCGTAGTGATAACAGGTGGCGAACCGCTTACTTGGGATATGTCTTTGCTAACTAGCAAATTAAAAGAACAGAACCTAAAAGTACATATAGAAACCTCTGGTTGCTATGAAGTAACCGGAACTTGGGATTGGTTTTGTTTATCACCCAAAAAAAATAAATTACCTGTTGAAGGTGCCTACAAAATTGCAAACGAACTCAAAGTAATTATTTACAACAAGCACGATTTTATCTTTGCAGAAGAACAAGCAGAAAAAGTAAATCCGGAAGCAATCCTTTTCCTACAACCCGAGTGGAGTAAAAAAGAGGAAATGACTCCGCTTATAGTTGAGTATGTGATGAATAATCCAAAATGGAGAGTTTCTCTGCAAACCCACAAATACCTAAACATACCTTAATTCATAATGAAAAAAATAATATTCCTATTCTTCTTTTTGGCTTCATTTCAAAATGCAGAATCACAAACAGATTCAACCGCAACGGCTTCTAAAGAAGATAATACGGTGTATAATTCGGGCGGGCTTGAAATCAAACCAGAATTTAAAGGTGGGTTGAACAAGTTTTATGAATACATTGCAAAAAACTACCGCACTCCTGATGCACCGGGTTTAAACGGACAATTATTGGTTTCATTTGTAGTGGAAAAAGACGGTTCTATAGATGACATTAAAGTAATTAAAGACTTAGGCTACGGAACCGGTGCAGAAGCAATACGCGTATTAAAAAAATGTCCAAATTGGACCCCAGCTGAACAACAAGGCAAAAAAGTTCGATGTGCCTTCATGCTTCCATTACGGATTCAATCTCCTTAAAAAAAACCGAAATTATTTGGTGTAATACAATCAAAATTCTACTTTTATAATCTAATTTAAAAAACTCAAAATGAAAAAATTAATTGTAACCTTCGGTATAGTATTAGTAAGTCAGTTTGGATTTGCACAAACCAATGCGACGAAACAACCTGCAACCGAAAAAGCTACTGCTGCTCCAGTTGATGAAGCTTTCAAAAAAGAAGTTGAAAAAGTAATCGCAAGTAGTGGTGCAAGCGGTCAATTGGCTTCAGCAAAAAAACAAATATTAGGAATGATTGCTGAAGATAAACATGCTGCATTTTTAGTAGAATTTGATGCTTTAACTGCTAAAGTTTCTGAATCAACGGTAAAAATCTATATGGAAGAATATACAAAAGAAGACATTAAAGCAATGTTGGCTTTTTATGATAGCCCTGTAGGAAAGAAAATGGCTGAAAAAGCTGAAGTTATTGCTACAAAATCGCAAGAAGAAATGATGTCACTTCAAGGTGATATGCAAGCTTTAGTAATGAAATACATGCAATAGTTACTTGCACTTTTATTTATTTAAAATCCCAAACAGTGTTTGGGATTTTTTATTTTTACAAAAAAATCATCCATGAAATCACAATTTCTTTTAGATAATACTATTACATTTTTAAACCATGGTTCATTTGGAGCTTGCCCTAAACCAATTTTTGAGGAATTTCAACGATTACAACTAGAATTAGAACAAGAACCAGTAAATTTCATGCAAAAGAAATTACCAATATATCTAAAGGAAGCAAAAAAACCTTTAGCAAAATTCATTGGCTGTTCTGAAAAAGAATTCTTTTTTACTCCAAATCCAACCTTTGCTATAAATACCATTATGCGAAGCCTTAATCTTCAATCAGGTGATGAAATATTAACTACAAATCACGAATATGGAGCTATGGATAGAACTTGGAATTTCTATTGCAAAAAATCGGGGGTTAAATATGTACGTCAAGAAATTTCATTACCAATTAGTTCTAAAGAACAGCTCTTAGAAGAATTTTGGAAAGGGTATAATTCAAAAACAAAAGTGGTTTTTTTAAATCAAATTTCGAGTTCTACGGCACTAATTTTTCCGGTAAAAGAAATATGTGACAAAGCAAAGGAACTTGGCCTAATTACTATAGTTGATGGCGCTCATGTACCAGGCCATATTGATTTAAATCTTTCGGAATTAAATCCCGATTTTTATACAGGTACTTTACACAAATGGATGTTAGCCCCAAAAGGAAGTTCTTTTTTATTTGTAAAAAAAGAATTTCAAGCCAATATAAATCCTCTAGTAATTAGTTGGGGATATGAAAGTTTGGCACCAAGTGATAGTCAGTTTTTAGATTATCACGAATATCAAGGAACACAGGATGTTTCTCAATATTTATGTACACCAAAAGTGATTGAGTTTTTATATCAAAATAACTGGAAAGAAAAGTCAAAAGACTGCCGAAAAATAGTTTTAGATAATTATAAACGCTTTTGTGATTTGGTTGGAACTCAATCTATTTGCCCTATTTCAGAAGAATTTTTAGGTCAAATGGCAAGTATTCCAATTCGAACCGAACAGCCAATGGAGTTGAAAGAGTTATTATATTCTAAATACAGAATTCAAATTCCGATTATGCTTTTAAATGATGCTGTTTACATGCGTTACTCTATTAATGCTTATAACTCTCAAGAAGATTTAGAGGTTCTATACCAAGCCGTTAGTGATATTATCAAAACTACAGATTTGATAAAAGTTAGCGAAACACATAAAAGTACTTTCTAAAAAAGCCGCGCTAAATAATCAAAATGCGCTCCTTCCTCAAGAAGTTCACATTGCAATCCGTTAGCATGAGCCGCATTTTGTAGGGTGTTGTAATCTAAATACAACCAAGGAAACGGATCTTCAGTTTGATTTTTGTATGAAATTGTAAAAGTCAATTCGCCATAATATCCATCTGCAGGTATCCATTTTGATCCGTCTTCGGCCTCATTAAACATGTAAATGATGTCGGAAGAATCAATTAAAATTTGGCCATTTGGTGCTAACAAAGATTTTAATTTTTGCAAATAAACAGCGGTATTCTTTAAAGAGCCAAATATTCCCGTTCCGTTCATTAGTAATAAAATAGTATCAAATTTTTCATTTTCTAAATCCAAAATATTTTGAACTCGAGCCATTTTTATTCCTCTTAATTCACACGCTTTTATTGTATTTGAAGAAATATCAATTGCAGTTACCTCCAACCCTTTTTCTTGCAAATACAAACTGTGACTACCGGCACCACAACCCACATCTAGAATTTTACCTTTGGCTAATTGCAAAGCGGTTTGTTCAATTTTGGGCATGGAATTAAAATCTCGAAAAAGATACGCTACTTCCATTTCATCAGCCTCAGTGATGTTGGTTTCTGTAATAATATCTTCGGGAGATGTATTAGTTTGATAATCGAGAATGGCTTTACCAAAAAGGTCTTTCATGAAAAATTAGTTTAAGGTTAAGGTTTCCAGTTTAAATGTTCTAATTTTGCAAAATAACATGCACCCTACAATTTGAAAACTATTTTAAACAATCTTCCTAAACTTGCCAAAGATAAGCATATCGAAAACAAAAAGTATTTTGATAAGCTGAAAAAGAAAGCGCCTAAAAATTTGGACTATGTAATGCAAGATCTTCATGATTCCGAATTTAAACGCACCGATTGTTTAGATTGTGCCAATTGTTGTAAAACTACGGGACCTTTATTTACCACTGCAGATATTGAACGCATTTCAAAACATTTTAAGCAAAAGCCCCAACAATTTATTGAGCAGTATTTGCGAATTGACGAAGACAACGATTATGTCTTGCAAAGTGTTCCGTGCACTTTTTTAGAGGCCGATAATAAATGTTTTATTTATGACGTGCGCCCCAAAGCCTGCAGAGAATTCCCGCACACCGATAGAAAAAAGTTCCAACAAATTGCAAATTTAACTTTGAAGAATGTTGAAATTTGTCCGGCGGCTTTTAATATTGTAGAAAAAATGAAAGAAAAATTGCCTTTGTAGTATTTAGTAAATCAAATACTTCTCGCGCAGTTTCTTAAAATCGTTCAACCCCTTTTCCCATGATTTTCTGATTTCATTTTCAGAAACTCCACTTTCAATTTGCTGTTGCAATTTTTTGGTTCCAGCCAATTTGGTGAAGAAATCATTAAAAAATTTCGATTTATCGGAAGTCGAATTATAGGCGTTAATGAGCCATTTTAATTCCAATTGCTTTACTTTTTCAATTTGAGTTAAATCTTCGCCATAGCACAACTGGTCTTTATAAACGGGTTCTTTCGCACCAAAATTCGGAATTGGTGTAAAGCTAAAATCACTTTTTGGCAAAAAAGGCGAGCCATAAATTTGGAATTGTTTTTCCGTCCCGCGGCCCACACTCACATTCGTACCTTCAAAAAGACACAAACTTGCATATAAATTCACCGCTTGAGCGTTTGGTAAATTCGGCGATGGTTTTACTGGTAATTCATAAGGCATATCGCGCTTGTAATTGAGGCAATGAATTACTTTTAAGTCACATTGAACTCCATTTTTTAGCCACTTTTCGCCATTAATCATTCGGGCATATTCTCCAATGGTCATACCGTGTAACAACGGAATTGGATGCATCCCAACAAAACTGGTATATTCTTTTTCTAACATTGGCCCATCCACAATTGCTCCATTTGGATTCGGTCTATCCATTACAAATAAGGGAATATTATTTTCGGCGCAAGCCTCCATAATATAATGCAAAGAGGAAATATAGGTATAAAAACGCACCCCTACATCTTGCAAATCAAAAACCATGACATCAATGCCTACTAATTGTTCAGGTTTGGGTTTTTTGTTATTTCCATAAAGTGAAATAATAGGCAAACCGGTTTTAGTATCTTTTCCATCTACTATATGTTCACCAGCATCGGCAGTACCGCGGAATCCATGCTCTGGAGCGAATATTTTGTGAACGGCTATTTTATTTGAAATTAAATAATCAACAATTGAAACAGTAGCATCATTTGAACCTCTAATTATTCCCGTTTGATTGGTTACAATCCCAACTTTTTTATCTTTTAATAGAGGCAAATAAAAATCAGATCGCTCAGCCCCTGTAATAATTGGATTGGTAGAACCAGAAAAGTTATTTTTTGGAGTTCCACAAGAAGCAGAAGCAAAAAGATAACAAACCAAAAGCAAACAACTATTAATAAAATATTTCATAATACTATTTTTAATCTGTGAAAATCGGATTCATATAAGGCCAAAAACTTTGTGTATATTTGCTACAATTTCAAATTCAATTTCTTTGAACTTCGAGCATTTCATAGCCAAACGACTACTTACTACTAAAGACCATAAAAGTAGTATTTCTGCACCAATAATAAAAATTGCAATCACGGCAATTGCATTGGGCATGATTATGATGATCGTTTCAATTGCAACCGGAATTGGATTACAGCAAAAAATTCGTCAAAAAGTAGCTGCCTTTAGTGGCCATATTATTATTTCGAACTTTAACGGAAATGAATCCGATGTGAGTACCGAACCCATTTCGATTCATCAAAATTTTTATCCGAAATTTAAAACTATTGAAGGCATCAGCCACGTTCAAGCTGTAGCAACGAAGGTTGGAATTATTAGAACCGCAACCGATTTTGAAGGAATCATCTACAAAGGTGTCGGAAAAGATTATGATTGGAATAACATCAAAGAGTATTTGGTAGCGGGTACAATACCGAATCTAAACGGGCAATTGATTAATGAAATTGTCATTTCTGAATATTTAGCCAACCGCCTGAACTTGAAACTCGGCACTACTTTTAACACCTTTTTCATGAAGCAAAATGGAAATGGTCTACCTAACATCCGTAGGTTTAAAATTGTAGGAATTTACAACTCGGGGTTGCAAGAATTTGATTCTTCGTATATTTTAGGGGACCTCCGTCATTTGCAAAGAATGAACCGTTGGAGTCCGGATCAAGTGGGTTGTTTTGAAGTTTTTATTACCGATTTTACTCAAATAAAACAAAAAGGAGACGAGGTGTATCAAGAAACTTCCTCGGTATTAAAATCACAAACTATCGAAGAAAAATTCTCTTATATTTTTGATTGGCTGAAACTTTTCGACTTCAATATTGTAGTGATTCTGATTATTATGATTGTGGTTTCTACCATAAATATGGTGGTGGCTTTGCTAGTTTTAATTTTAGAAAGAACCCAAATGATTGGAATATTAAAATCTATGGGAGCAAATAATTGGAGCATAAGAAAACTATTTTTATACAATGCATTTTATCTAATCCTTCGCGGATTGTTTTGGGGGAATTTCATTGGAATTGGTTTTTTAGTCATTCAAAAATATTTTGGCATCATCAAATTACCACCTGAAAATTATTATGTAACCGTAGCCCCTGTTGACATCAATTTGTTTTATATCGCTTTGCTAAATATAGGAACCGTTTTAGTTTGCTTATTGGTTTTACTAATTCCGTCGTATTTAATTACTAAAATAGTTCCGGCAAAAACCATTCGATTTGATTAATTGAAAGATAAAATCTACCAATCTGTTTCAAAATAACGTAACTTAGCAACACAAATAAATTACGATGCTGTTTCTCTATAACCTCCTTTTGTTGTTCGCATCCCAAGTAGTCAAACTGCTGGCACTTTTCAATCCGAAAATGAAACTTTTTGTAAACGGAAGAAAAAATGGTTTTGGTGCAATTAGAGAAACAATAAAATCCGAAGACAAAACCATATGGTTCCACGCGGCTTCCTTAGGCGAATATGAGCAAGGATTACCTGTTATCGAACAAATAAAACTAAAATACCCAAGCCACAAAATTGTAGTTACCTTTTTTTCTCCTTCGGGTTATGAAGTACGAAAAAACAATACCGTTGCCGATTTAACAATTTACCTTCCGCTTGACACGAAGAGCAATGCTAAATTATTCTTGGAATTGGTTCATCCCGATTTAGTATTTTTTATTAAATATGAATTTTGGCCAAATTATTTAAACGAACTAAAAAAACAGCACATAAAAACCTACTTAATTTCTGGAATTTTCAGAGAAAATCAAGCCTTTTTTAAAGGATATGGTGGTTTTTACAGAGAAGCATTAAAAGCGTTTGATTTCTTTTTTGTTCAAAATGAAAGTTCAAAAAATCTGCTGCAAAGCATTGGATTTACCAATGTGAAAATTTCTGGAGACACCCGTTTTGATCGCGTCGTTTCAATATTAGAACGAGACAACTCTTTGGATTTTATCGAACAATTTAAAGACAAAAAAACAACCATTGTAATTGGAAGTTCCTGGCCAAAAGACGAAGCCATTTTGGTAGACTATATCAATTCGGCGCCTAAAGATTTGAAATTTATTATTGCACCACACAACATTCATCAATCAGAAATCGGCGCGCTACAATCGGCAATTAAGAAAGAAACGCTTTTATTTTCTGAAAAGGAAAATCAAAACCCAGCCAATTTTCAAGTTTTCATAATCGATACCATTGGGATATTAACCAAAATTTATTCCTATGCCGATATTGCTTATGTTGGTGGAGGTTTCGGAAATCCGGGGGTGCACAACATCCTAGAACCTGCAACTTTTGGTGTTCCCATTATTATTGGGCCAAATTATTCTCATTTTGCAGAAGCAACTGCTTTAGTACACCAAGGAGGTTGTGTTTCTATATCCAATTCACATGAATTAAAAGAAGCATTGGACAATTTAGTTTCCAACATTGATGTTCGCCATGAAAAGGGACACATTTGCGAAACTTTTGTTCAAATGAATAAAGGCGCCACTGTAACTATTTTGAATTCCATATAACTAATCATTTAAAAAATGAAATTATGAAAAATAAATTCAGCCTTATAGCAACAAAAGTTAAATCATTGCTTTTTAACTACCCTTTGGTTTTAATCATGTCATTGGCAACGGTTATTGTGATTGTATACGGAATTGAAACCGATTCAAGAAAAGAAGATGCCTATTTATTAATGCGTTTAGGAATCACATTTGCATTGGGAATTTCTTCTCAATTTGCTTTAAAAATGTTGGCGCAACGAATCAAAAACGGTTTGATTTGGCAATTGGCAGGGATTCTTTTCTTACTAGGATTTTTCTTTGTGTTTCCTAGTGAGGAGAAAAATTTCTCAGAAGTTTATGGGTTTGTCATAGTACCGACTTTCGTCCTTTCCCATTTGTTGGTGGCTTTTATTTCGTTTACCAAAAAAGAAAACGAAGAGCAACACTTTTGGCAATACAACAAAAACTTGTTCATCAATTTATTTTTAACAGCAGTCTTTACTGGGGTTTTAACCAGCGGAGTAGAATTAGCAATATTAGCAATTCAAGAGTTGTTTAATTTCAACTTTGAAGGTAAAATTTACTTTGAAACCTATGCTGCCCTAGCTATTTTTGGCAGTACTTTCATCTTCTTACTTTTTAATGAATCGGGATTGGAATACCTTGAAAAAGAAGGGTCGTATCCGGTGGTTTTAAAATTCTTCACCCAATTTATCTTAATTCCGCTATTGATCATTTATGTGGTAATCTTATATTTCTATTGCTTAAAAATTACCATTAATTGGGAGTTGCCAAGAGGTTGGGTTTCCTATTTAGTTCTTGCCTACTCTATTGTTGGAATTTTTGCACTTTTATTGGTGCATCCCTTACAAAAAGAAAAAGCAAAATCATGGATAATCTTATTCAACAAAATATTTTATTACACCTTAATTCCACTAATTGTACTTCTTTTTGTAGCAATATTCACTAGAGTTTTGCAATACGGATATACCGAAGCAAGGTACTTTGTATTATTAATTTCGGTATGGCTTACATCAGTGGTGTTGTATTTTATTGTCAATAAAAAAGCAACCATTAAATTCATTCCGATTTCCTTATTTGTATTTGGAGTTTTTGCTTTGATATTTCCTTATTTTAATGTATTTTCAGTATCTAAAAGAAGTCAAGAAAATGAATTAAAGCAATTGCTAACCGAAAATAAATTATTGGTAAACGGTTTAATTGATTTTAAAGCTCCAATTGCCGATTCGGTTAAAACGGATGTTGAAGATAAATTTGAATACTTAAATAAGCGAATGGATCATGAATTCATTAAATCTTTTTTAGATGCCAAAACCAAAAAATTAGTTGATAAAGACAACTATTGGTATAATGGATTGTTTAAAAATGTGAATTTCACGGCAGTTAGTGAAGATAATTATATGCGCATTTATAGTGACGCCAACACCTATGAAATCAAGGAATACGAGTATTATTTGAAAAGCACCTACGGAGGTGCTTTAGAAACGACACTTGGAAAGGATAAAATTAACATCAAATATGATTATAATAGCAAAAATCCAACTTATGAAATCAAAATCAATGAGGAAGTAAAAGACATTATGCCTCAAATAAAAGCCTTTTGCAATAATTATAAATCGGCTTCCAAAGATATTCAAGTGGATGATTTATCATTTACCGTTGATTTTCAAAACTATCAAATCAAAATACTATTCGACTCCATAAATTGGTATCGAAAAGACCAAACCTTCAATTTTGAAGGAACAACCTATTTAGTAAAATCAAAATAAAACCCCAAATTCATGAAATTTTTAAAATTAGCACTCTTAGTATTTGTATTTCAAACCCAAGCACAACAAGGCGGCATGTGGATTCCTTCTTTATTGAAAGGAATGAACGAAACCGAAATGAAATCGTTGGGAATGAAAATTTCTGCCAAAGATATTTATGATGTAAACCAATCGAGTCTTAAAGATGCGGTTCCGCAATTTGATGGCGGCTGTACTGCCGAAGTGATTTCGGATAAAGGATTGATTTTAACCAACCACCACTGCGGATTTGATGCCATTCAAAACCATTCAACGGTAGAGCACGATTACCTTCGCGATGGTTTTTGGGCATACAAAATGGAAGACGAATTAACCAATCCGAACATGACGGTGATGTTTGTAATTCGCATTGAAGATGTTACTACTAAAGTATTGGAAGGCGTTGCAACGCTTGCTACAGAAGCCGAAAAGCAAAAGAAAATTCAGGAGAATATTTCTTCTTTAAGTAATTCTTTGCCGAAAGAATCGTGGCAAGAAAACAAAATCAGAACTTTTTATGATGGAAATCAATATTTATTATTTGTAACCGAAACATTTAAAGACATTCGTTTTGTGGGAGCACCACCAAGCTCCATTGGAAAATTTGGTTCGGATACCGATAATTGGGTTTGGCCAAGACACACCGGAGATTTCTCTTTGTTTAGAATTTATGCCGATAAAAACAACCATCCAGCAGCCTATTCAAAAGACAATGTGCCTTATAAACCTAAAAAGTTCTTCCCAATTTCTATTTCGGGAGTAAAAGAAAACGACTTTACCATGGTGATGGGTTACCCAGGAAGAACTCAAGAATATTTGCCGTCGGTGGCAGTAAATCAAATTGTTGAAACTTTAAATCCTGCTAAAATTGAAGTTCGTGATGCGGCGCTAAAAGTACAAGATCGCTTTATGAGAAAAGACCAAGCAATAAAAATTCAGTATGCTTCCAAATATGCAAGTGTTGCCAATTATTGGAAAAAATGGATGGGTGAAACCAAAGGTTTGAAAAAAGCGAATGCGGTTGCAGCAAAGCAAAAATTTGAAAAAGAATTCCAAGAAAAAGTAATTCAATCGGGCAAACAAGCAGAATACGGAAATTTACTTTCTGATTTTGAAAAAAATTATACCGAAATTAAAGACTATGCTTTGGCTCGAGATTACTTTACCGAAGTGGCTTTACGAAATACCGAAATATTATCGGTTGGATACAAATTATATCAATTAGAACAATTGCTTGCTTCAAAAGGGGAACAATCATTTACCGATAGAAAAAACACACTTTCAACAGGAATTGATGAATTCTATAAAGATTACAACGCCGAAGTAGACAAAAATGTTTTTGAGCAATTAATTCAATTGTATGCTACAAAATCTCCAAAGCAATTCCTGCCAGAAAGCTTATTGAATGCGGATGCTAGCAAATTAACTGAGGCAATTTTCAGTAATTCGAAATTGACCTCTTTAAAATCGTTTAGAGAATTACTTGAAGGGGATTCTAAAACCGTTATTGAAAAACTAAATAACGATAATGGATATCAATTAGTAAAAGCAATGGCCGAAGCTTATTCTAAAAAAGTAGCGCCTACTTATGATGCCCTTAATTTAAAAAATATTGCTACACAAAGAACGTATATGAAAGCCATATTGGAGTTATTTCCAAAACAAAGAAACTTCCCAGATGCCAATAGCACACTGCGAGTTACTTACGGAAAAGTTAAAGGATACGAACCAAATGATGCGGTGTATTATGAGCCGTTTACTAAATTAGATGGTGTTATGGAAAAATATATTCCAGGGGATTATGAATTTGATGTTCCAAAAAAACTTATCGATTTGTATAAAGCAAAAGATTACGGAAACTATGGTGTAAAAGGCAAAATGCCGGTATGTTTTATCGCAACCAATCATACCACAGGAGGAAATTCGGGGAGTCCTGCTTTGGATGCCAACGGAAATTTAATTGGCCTGAATTTTGATAGAGTATGGGAAGGAACCATGAGTGATATTTTCTACTCACCAGAAATTTGTAGAAACATTATGGTAGATGCCCGTTATGTATTATTTATTATTGATAAATATGCTGGTGCTCAGAACCTTATAAACGAATTAAAGATCATTCAAACCACCAAAAAGAAATAAATTTTAACTTTTCTTTAAGTTTGGCATGAATATTGATAGATAAAAAGCGGAATTCAAGGAGAGAATTTTAAAAAAATGAAATAAATGTTTTTTCAATTAAAAAAATTTATATCTTTGCTCCGAATTAATAATTAACCTTTTATATTAAATTAAGATGAAAAAAGTATTTTTAAGTTTAGCTGTTATTGCTGCATTAACTGTAGTATCTTGTAAACAATCAGAAAACGCTGACGCTGCTGCTGCTGACACAACTGCTGTTGATACTGCTGCTGTTGCTGACACTGCTGCTGTAGCTGATACTGCAAAAGTTGACACTACTGCTGCTGCTCCTGCTGAAGCTGCTGCTCCAGCTGCTGAAGCTGCTGCTCCAGCTGCACCTGCAAAAAAATAATTAGAACCTAGTTTCTAATTTAAAAATTAAAGCTCCGCATTGCGGAGCTTTTTTTTATGCTTAATGACTTCGACAAGCTCATACAAACAAGCCTTATTTAATTACTTTACCCGAAAATATCTTCAGCAGGAGGAAAGACATCTGCAGAAACAGAAAAATCTAAAATTTCAGATTTATGAAGGGATCTAGTAATTTCGGCAATCCCCTTTTCCATTAAAAATTGGGTATTGTATCTTCTGCTTACGGCTATTTCTTTTTCATCTACAATAACCTTAAAATACATTTTGCCGTTTTTTGATTTGAATCGCATAAAGAAAATAGCTTCAACTGAATTCTTTAACGACTCAATAGCCTCTTCACATTCAAAGCGGAGTTCATAATCATCACTTATTAAAATGGCCTTACCTTTTCGGGAAATGAATTCATATTTATACAATCCATTAACTCGTTTGGTAATCACAAAAGTACCCATAGAGAATTACAAATTTATTAAAACAAAAAAGCTCCAAACAATAAGTTTGAAGCTTTTAGTACTCAGAGCGGGACTTGAACCCGCACGAACATTGCTGTTCACTGGATTTTAAGTCCAGCGTGTCTACCAATTTCACCATCCGAGCGTTATGCTTTTCTACTGTTATATTCTAATTTTTAAAAAAAATTAATTAAATACAACACCATCCGAGCAGATACTTTTTAGTTTATGTAAATAAACTATAAAAGTTATAGTTGGTTGAGCGAAAAACGGGGCTCGAACCCGCGACCTCGACCTTGGCAAGGTCGCGCTCTACCAACTGAGCTATTTTCGCATTATCAAATTTTGCAGGAACATGTGCAATACTTCTTTGGTATTGCGGATGCAAATGTAACACTAATATTGAATTATACAAACCTTTTTTCTAAAAAAAATTGGTAAAATCATAACCCCTTGAAAACCTATTCTTTACTTCGAACCAAGCATTCTTTTTAACTCATTCAATTTCATTAATGCTTCCATAGGCGTAAGAGTGTTGATGTCTAACCCCAAAATGTCGGCTTTTATTTCTTCAAGCAACGGATCGTCTAAATTAAAGATACTCAACTGCATTTCGTCTTTATTGGATTTCAATCCATGCAAAGCATCACTTGAATGGTCTTTCTCTAATTTCTTCAATAGCTTTTGTGCCTTCTGAATCACAATTTGAGGCATCCCAGCCATTTTAGCCACATGTATCCCAAAACTATGTGCGCTACCGCCAGGAACTAACTTACGAATAAATAAAACAGTATCCTTTAATTCCTTTACCGATACATTGTAATTACGAATACGAGTCAACTGCTCACCCATTTCATTCAATTCATGGTAATGGGTCGCGAAAAGTGTCTTTGGTCGGGCTGGATTTTCGTGCAAAAATTCGGCAATAGCCCAAGCAATGGAAATTCCGTCATACGTACTAGTGCCTCGCCCAATTTCATCTAACAATACCAAACTACGATCGGAAATATTATTCAAAATCGAAGCTGTTTCGTTCATCTCCACCATAAAAGTAGATTCACCCATTGAAATATTATCGCTAGCTCCTACTCTGGTAAAAATTTTATCAATAACTCCCATTCTCAAAGCATCAGCCGGAACAAAACTTCCCATTTGTGCCAACAATACTATCAAAGCCGTTTGTCTTAATATAGCCGATTTACCCGACATATTCGGACCCGTAATCATGATTAATTGTTGGGTCTCGCGATCTAAATAAACATCATTTGCTATATAAGGAATTCCAACAGGTAATTGCTTTTCAATAACCGGATGTCTTCCGTTAGTAATTTCCAACTCAAAACTATCGTCCATTACTGGACAAACGTACTTGTTTTCTTGAGCCAGTTGTGCAAACGAAGTAAGGCAATCCAATTGGGCTACTAAATTAGCATTCAACTGAACCGGCTTTATATAGGTTGAAATCCACTGCACCAATTGATCAAACAATTGCGCTTCTATTTGGTGAATTTTTTCTTCGGCACCTAGAATTTTAGATTCGTATTCTTTTAATTCTTCGGTAATGTATCTTTCTGCATTGACAAGGGTTTGCTTGCGAATCCAATCGGCAGGAACTTTATCTTTATGGGTATTTCGAACTTCTATATAATAACCAAAAACATTATTAAACGATATTTTCAGTGAGGAAATTCCGGTTGCTTCCGACTCTCTTTTTTCAATTCCCTCCAAGAATTCTTTACCTGAAAAGGCAATCGAACGCAATTCATCCAATTCAGCATGAACGCCTGTCGCTATAGCATTTCCTTTGGCAATAGCAACCGGAGCTTCCGGATTTAATGTGGTTTTTATTTTCTCGCGAAGCAAATCACAACTATGAAAACTATCCCCTATTACGCGAACTGCCTCTTGAGTGCTCTTCAAAGCCAATTCTTTAATAGGAATAATCGCATCGAGTGAATCTTTCAAGTAAATGACCTCGCGAGGCGAAACTTTACCAGTAGCAATTTTTGAAATCAAGCGCTCCAAATCGGATATTTGCTTGATTTGGTGTTGCATTTGACTCAGCGTTTCTTGGTTATCCAATAAATAAGAAACCACTTCGTGTCGGCTTCTAATTTTGTCTATGTCCTTTAAAGGCAATGCCAGCCAACGTTTTAACAAACGCCCACCCATTGGCGAAAGCGTCTTATCGATAACATCCAATAAGGTAACCGCGTTGGGATTGTAGCTGTGGTATAATTCTAAATTACGAATAGTAAAACGGTCCATCCACACATAAGCATCTTCTGCAATGCGCTGAATGTTGGTGATATGCTGAATTTTATTGTGCTGTGTTTCGGACAAATAATATAAAATGGCTCCCGAAGCAATGATACCATCCAGCAATTCTTCTATTCCGAAACCTTTTAAAGAATTTGTTTGAAAATGATTGGTTAGCGTTTCTAGGGCATAATCTTCTTTATAGATCCAATCCTCAAGATAAAAAGCATTGTAATCTTCTCCAAATACATCTTTAAATTGATTTTTGTTGTTCTTCTGAATTAAAACCTCACTCGGACTGAAATTTTGTAGTAACTTATCAATGTATTCTTCATTTCCTTGAGCCGTTAAAAACTCCCCAGTTGAAACATCCAAAAAGGAAACCCCTAAATTCTTTTTTCCGAAATAAATAGAAGCCAAGAAGTTATTAGATTTGGATTGCAGCACTTCATCATTCATCGAAACACCTGGAGTAATTAATTCGGTTACCCCTCGTTTTACAATGGTTTTAGTCATTTTTGGATCTTCCAATTGATCGCAAATAGCCACTCGAAGTCCGGCTTTTACCAACTTAGGTAAATAGGTATTAATAGAATGGTGCGGAAATCCAGCTAAAGCAGTTTCGTTTTCAGATCCAGCGCCTCTTTTTGTAAGTATTATTCCTAATATTTTAGATGCTCGAATCGCATCTTCTCCAAAAGTTTCATAAAAATCACCCACTCTAAACAATAAACAAGCATCCGGATATTTCCGCTTGATCTCGTTGTATTGTTTCATCAACGGCGTTTCTTTTGGGTTTTTTTCTTTAGAAGACAAATTAATCGTTTTTTAAATTGAGTTTACGAATTTAAATATTTCTAATCAAAAAACACCCTTAGAAATAAATTTTAAAAATTAAGTTTTTTTTAAGACGTGCCTTTTGTTTTTTTATTAGATTTGCTTGTTAATTCTTTAATTCTAATAGAAAATGAAAAAAATTGTATTATTAGCTGCATTAGCTATATTCGGTGTTACTTCGGTAAACGCACAAAAAAACTCTAAAAAAGCTGCGGCTTCAAAAGTAGAAACTCCTAAAGTAGATGGTGCAGGAATGGTTTTTGAAAATGAAACTATTGACTACGGTACTATCCAACACAATGCGGAAGGAACTAGAGAATTCGTTTTAACTAATAACGGTAACAAACCATTAGTTATTGAAAGCACTCAAGGTTCTTGCGGATGTACAGTTCCTACTAAACCAGAAAAACCAATTCAGCCAGGAGAAAAAGGAATTATTAAAGTTCACTATGCTACTGATAGAGTAGGTCAATTTACTAAAACCGTAACTGTAAAATCTAACGCTGTTGGTCAAGAAACTAAAGTTCTTACTATCAAAGGTAATGTATTACCAGATGCTCCAACACCTGCTACTGAATCAAAAAGCTAATATTTTTTCAAAATAATTAAAAGCTTCCTGTAAAATGGAAGCTTTTTTTTTAACCATTAAGCACATGAGAAAATTAGAAAATAGTGAGTTAGATCGTAAAACGGTTACCGATTTTAAATTGGCAGACAAAACACCCATCATTATAATTCTGGATGACATTAGAAGTTTGCATAATATTGGATCGGTATTTCGAACTTCGGATGCTTTTTTAATCGAAAAGATTTACTTGTGCGGAATTACTGCCACACCTCCTAACAAAGAAATTCACAAGACAGCTCTGGGCGCTACAGATACTGTAGCATGGGAATATGCTAAAGATGTATTGGAAGTTATTGCCAAATTAAAAAGCGAAAATACCACAGTTTACGCCATAGAACAGGTAGAAAATGCAGTATTTTTAGATAATTTTCAACCCGAAACCAATAAAAAATATGCATTAGTTTTTGGAAACGAAGTATATGGCGTTTCGCAAGAAGCTATAAAAATTTGTGATGGTTGTATTGAAATTCCGCAATTGGGAACCAAACACTCTTTAAATATTTCGGTAAGCGCCGGAATTGTAGTTTGGGATTTATTTCAAAAGCTAAAAACCTTAGGCTAATTTCTTTTGAATTTCCTCAAGAATAAAAACATAATCTTCTTGGTTTTTCACAAAATCACGTTCGGAAACATCCAAAATCAAAACATTTAAATCCTGCTGGGTTTTAATGTAATCCAAATACCCGTTATTGATTTTCTCTAAATATTCAGCGGGAATTTCTTGCTCATAACTTCGACCTCTTCGTTTTATATTTTGCAGCAATCGATCCGTATTTTGATACAAATAAATATACAAATCGGGTTTGGGCATTTCTTTGTAAATAATATCAAACAGCGTTTTATACAATCTAAATTCGTCTTCAGCAAGCGTAACTTTTGCAAAAATCAAGGATTTAAAAATGTGGTAATCGGCCACAATAAAATCTTTAAACAAATCAAATTGCGCTAAATCATCTGAAATTTGTTGGTATCGATCGGCTAAAAAAGACATTTCTAAAGGAAACGCGTACCGATTTTGATCTTTATAAAATTTAGGTAAAAAGGGATTGTCTGCAAATCGTTCAAAAACAGTTTTGGCATTAAAATCTTCTGCTATTTTAGAAACCAAAGTGGTTTTTCCGGCACCAATATTTCCTTCAACCGCAATGTAATTAAAGTGTTCTAAATTTATTTTCGAAAGTGGAGCTTTAAGCGAACCTATTTTTTTGCAAGACCCCGAATCGGCGCAATCGGAAATCAATTCCGAGATTGCTTTTTTTGTTTTTGGATGCGTCCAATGCGGAACAAGTTCTGCTAGTGGCATTAAAACAAAAAGACGGTTGTGCAAATGCGGATGCGGCACCTGAAGCATTTCGACTTCAACAACCTCATCACCGTAGGCTATGATATCAATATCAATTACTCGAGGTTGGTAGGTAGTACTTTCTGTTCGAATTCTACCCAACTTTTTTTCAAGCTTTAGAATTTTCTTTAATAATTTTAAAGGTGCTAAATTGGTATGAATTGCAATAGCGCAATTATAAAAAGAATCACTTTCAAACCCCCAAGAATCAGATTCATACAATGAAGAAACCAAAACAACAGTGGCTACCTCTTGATGAATTAAAGCAATGGCTTGCTCTATATTCTCAAGACGATTTCCTTGATTACTGCCTAGCGAAAGAAGTACTTGTTGTTGTGGATTCATAGTTCACAAAATAACTAAAAGAAATTCAGAATTGAAGTATATTTGTGCGTTCTGTTGATAACTATTTATTTAGTGCTTTTTGTTACTGTAACAAAATGAAACATAATTCAACTAATTAAGAAAAATTATATAACTATGAAGTTTTTAGGAAATGTATTGGCCACCATTGTGGGTTTATTTGTTTTTTCAATGATTTGTTTTTTCGGAATTCTTTTAATTGGCGTGCTTTTTAGCAGCTCTGAAGATTCTGTAACTGTAAAAGACAATTCGATTATTGAATTGGATTTGTCTCAAATACAATATGATTATGCCGGAAAGGTTAATTTTAAAGATTTTGATTATACCTCTGCAGAGCACAATGGCTTATCGGATGTTTTAGAAGCTATAGAGTATGCAAAAACGGATGATAAGATTAAAGGAATTTCGATACTAAATAATGCTTCCGATTTGGGTGTGGCCCAAACTAAAGCACTTCGCGATCAATTGGAAGATTTTAAAAAGTCTGGAAAATTTATTTATTCTTACGCTGATGTTTATTCCCAAAAAGAATACTTTTTAAATTCGGTTGCAAACAAAATTTACATCAATCCAATTGGGGAATTTGAATTTAAAGGTTTGTCAGCAGAAATTATGTTTTTTAAAGATTTCGAAGATAAATCGGGGTTAAAAATGGAGGTGATTCGCCATGGAAAATACAAAAGTGCAGTAGAGCCCTTTTTAGAAAATAAAATGAGTGAGGCCAATAGAGAACAAACTTCCCAATTGCTTAACTCAGTTTGGAATTCGGTTATTGTAGATATTTCTAAAAGCAGAAAAATACCAGTTGAAAGATTAAATCAAATTGCGGATGGTCTTTTGGCAAGAACTCCCGAAATGGCTAAAAAAGAAAAATTAGTGGACGAGATTGCTTATGAAGATGTGTACCATAATGACATTAGAAAAGCACTTCAAGTAGACGCAGACGAGGAGTATAATTCGGTTTCAATATTAGATTATGCAAATGAGGTAGCAATTTCTAATGTAGATTTTTCTTCTAAAGATGTAATAGCTGTTATTTATGCGCAAGGAGAAATTGGCAGCGGTGAAGGTGATGTAAATGAAATTGGAGAAGGGTCGATGCGCCGTTCATTACAAGAGGCTCGAAAAGATAAAAATGTAAAAGCAATTGTATTGCGAATTAACAGTCCTGGTGGGAATGCCTTAACTTCGGAATTAATTTGGAGAGAAATTGAAATTACTAAAAAAGTAAAACCTGTGGTAGTTTCTATGGGAGATTATGCAGCCTCAGGCGGATATTATATTGCTTGTAATGCCAATAAAATATTTGCGGAAGCAAATACCATTACCGGTTCAATTGGTGTTTTCGGTGTATTGCCAAACTTCTCGGAAGCAGCTAAAAAAATAGGTATTTCTACAGAACTTGTTAAAACAAATACCAACGCTTCAGAATACAGTCCGTTCAATCCTTTAGATGAAAACTATAGAGGTTTTGCTCAAGAAGGAGTTGAAAGAATTTATGGTGTCTTCTTACAAAGAGTTGCTGCAGGAAGAAAATTAACCACAGCTCAAGTCGATGCCATTGGGCAAGGAAGAGTGTGGAGTGGTCAAGATGCTTTAAAAATTGGATTAGTGGATAAAATTGGAGGCATGGATGACGCTTTAAAAGAAGCCGCAAAACTTGGTAAAACAACTAAATACAGAACCAAAAATTATCCAGAAATCGATAAAGAATTTGGAGACATTTTATCTCAATTTGGTTTAGCACAAAGCAAGGAAAGCATCATTAAAGAATCTATTGGCGCTGAAAATTATGAAGTTTTAAAACACGTTAAACAAATGACTTCTCAAAAAGGTATTCAAGCACGAATGGCTTATGAGTTAAAAATAAAATAATTATTACACTAAAACATTAAAAATCCGTTTTACTAGTAAAGCGGATTTTTTTGTTAAAGAGATCTACAAATAATAACACAACATTAACGAATAATTCGGTTTTATTTTCTAACTTTAGTTGAATGGAAAATAGTACAAATTTAGAATAGAAAAATATGGACAAGAAAATGGTATTAAAGAAGGTTTTAAAAATAAGCGGAATTGTATTCGCAGTACTATTTGTTGCTGCATTATCCGTTCCTTTTTTGTTTCAAGACGCTATCAAGCAAAAAATCACAAATGCGCTTAATGAGAGTGTAGACGCCAAAATAACTTTTAAAAATGCCGATTTAAGTTTGCTTAAGAGTTTTCCAAAGGCAACCATTTCTGTTGAAAATTTAGCCGTAATAAACAAAGCGCCTTTTGAGGGAGATACACTAATCGCGTTTCAAGAGCTGAATTTAAAAATGTCAATCCTTGAACTTTTCAATAGCGATAAAGAGCCCATGAAAATTGAAGGAATTGCTTCAAAAAATGGATTAATCAATATTATTTTTAATAAAGATGGCGTTGGAAATTACGACATCGCTTTAAAAAATAAAAAACAAGAAAGCACGGATAAAGGCAAACCATTAGCTTTCAAAATAAATAACTACGAAGTTGAAAATTTCAAATTCAGATTCACTAATGAAGCTACCAAAATAAAAATGGAGTTAGACAGCATCAACCATAAAGGAACTGGTGATTTCACAAATAACATTTTGGATTTAGATACTAAAACTACTGCCAAAGTATCCATGAGTATGGACAAAATGAATTACATGAAAAATGTGAGCGTTTCATTGGATGCGATTTTGGGAATGGATTTAGATAAAAGCAAATACACTTTTAAAGAAAATAAAGCAAAGATTAATGATTTAGAATTGGAGTTTGATGGCTTTTTACAACTCGTTTCTACAGGGCAGCTGTATGATTTGAAATTTAAAACCCCAACCTCTTCTTTCAAAAATTTCTTAGGATTGATTCCAGCAGCCTACCGAAGTAACATTGAAAATGTAAAAACTTCGGGGGAATTTACTGTGGTTGGATTTGCGAAAGGACTATTTTCAGACACTTCTGTGCCCAAATTTAATATTGCCATTGCATCCAATAATGCCTCTTTTCAATATCCCGACTTACCAAAATCGGTTAAAAACATCATAATCGACACTAAAATAATTAATGAAACCGGGGTTATGAATGACACGTATGTGAATTTAGATCAGTTGTCATTTTCTATAGACCGAGATGTATTTAACGCAAAAGCTACCATTAAAAATGTTGCAACAAATGCCTTAGTGGACGCATCACTAAAAGGAACTATTAATTTGGGCAATTTCTCAAAAGCCTACCCTATAAAATTAAAGCAACCGCTTTCTGGGATTTTGAAAGCCGATGTCACAACAAAGTTTGATATGGCTTCGGTAGAAAAAAGCGATTATCAAAAAATTAATAATGCGGGTGCCATGAGCGTTACTGGGTTTAAATATGTAGATGAAACGGGCAAAGCGATGACCATTAGCAGTGCAAAAATTCAGTTTAACCCCAGCAGAGTCAACCTTGAGGAGTTTATTGCTACTACTGGGAAAAGTGATATTAGTGCTTCGGGAGTTTTGGATAATTTTTATGGTTTTATTTTCAGAAACCAAGAACTAAAAGGGAATTTCAACATGAATTCCAATCAAATTGCTGTTTCCGATTTCATGACGGATGCTCCAAGTAAAACTGATGAAAAGGCTGCCAAAACAGCAATGAAAATTCCTTCATTCTTAAATTGTAGTCTAACAGCAAAAGCCAATACCGTACTATATGATAATTTAACCTTAAAAAATTGTTCTGGGAAATTAATTGTAAAAGACCAAGCCGTAACTTTAGATAATGTAAAGACCTCTATTTTTGGCGGTCAAATTGGCCTTAACGGAATGGTTTCTACAAAAGAGAAAATATCAAAATTCAACATGCAATTAGCAATGGATAATGTAGATATTACGCAAACATTTACCCAATTGGATATGTTTAAAAAAGTAGCGCCAATTGCCGGAGTTATTGCTGGAAAATTTAATTCAACTGTTAAGCTAACGGGCGACTTAAATGATAAAGAAATTACACCAAATTTAAATACCCTTTCTGGAGATGTTTTTGGTCAAATGAGCGGAACTTCTATCAATCCTAGTGGCTCTGCTACCTTGAATACCATCAGTCAAAACTTAAAATTTATCGATTTGAAAAAATTGAATTTAAATGAAGTGAAAATGGCTTTGGCTTTTCAAGATGGGAAAGTAACTGTGAAGCCTTTTGATATCAAATACCAAGACATTAAAGTTTCGGTTGCTGGAACACATGGTTTTGATCAATTGATGAATTACAATTTGAAATTTGATGTACCTGCAAAATATTTAGGTAATGAAATAGGTGGTTTATTGGCAAAATTATCCCCTGGTGATGTTGCAAAACTGGATAATATTCCAGTTAATGCAAACCTAACGGGAAGTTTTTCTAAACCAAAAGTTACCACTGATATTAAATCAGCAACGACAAGTTTGGCATCCAATATTGCCAAACAACAGAAACAAAAATTACTTTCTCAAGGTTCTAGTGCTTTAGAAAATCTAATTAATAATAACACCAAATCTGGCGATACAACCAAAACAAAAAAAGTGGTGAATCAAGCCAAAGATTTATTGAATGGGTTGTTCAAAAAGAAAACTCCTTAAGTCATTGCGAGGCACGAAGCAATCACATAAAGAATGAAACCAGGATTTATCTATATAGTCACTAATAAATACAATAACACTTATTATATTGGTGTTACATCAAATTTGCCAAATAGAATCTTGCAACATAAAGAAAAGAAATTTGAAAATTCATTTTCTGCAAAATACAATCTTAACAAATTAGTTTATTTTGAACAATTTCAAATGATAGGTGATGCAATTGCTAGAGAAAAACAATTAAAAGGTGGATCAAGGGCTCAAAAAATCAAGTTAATTCAGGGATTAAACCCTAATTGGAATGATTTATTTGAAGAAATAATTGACATAATGACTATATAGATTATTAGATTGCTTCGTACCTCGCAATGACTTAATCACAATCCTCATAAACTAATTTTCACCACATATCCTTCATAAGTTCGGATATTAAAAACAGTGCCATCTTGAAACATAAGGTATTGCCCTTTAATTCCCATTAGTTTCCCAGAAAAATTTGGGGATTTATCTAGATTCAAACTGTTGACTTTTTTTGGGAATTCCATTACAGGAAAATGAAGATCATATAAATCTTCCTTCTCTGGGTGGAAATAGTCTTGTACTTCTTTTGGAATAAGGTATTTTAAATTGGCACGTTCCCGAATTAAATTGGCGTCAGGGACTTCATTTTTTAACATTTTTTGCCAATTGGTTTTATCAGCAAAATGATCTTTTAAGGCCACCTCGGTGATACCTGCCAAATAACGATTCGGAACCTCAACTATTGGAATGGCTTGCACCGCTCCTTGATCAATCCATCGAGTTGGCACTTGTGTTTTTCTAGTAACTCCAACTTTTACTTCGCTAGATAAAGCCAAATACACAATGTGTGGCTGCAATTGCACTCTCTTTTCATATTCTAAATCACGGTCTTCAATATCTAAATGAGCCTTACTTAATTCGGGCTTCATAATCCAATCACCCGCTGCAGGACTACTCATGAAACAATCGTAACAAAATCCTTGACGGAATATTTTCTTCTTTTTACCACACTGCAAACATTGGTAACCTAAAAAATTGATTTCAATATTCTTATCCAACAACTGATTTAAACTCAAAAAACTATTTTCAAAAACCAAATAATATTGAATCGGATTGGAATATTCGGTTTGCATTTTGGTTAAGACCCCTTCGTAAATCATTTGCTTTTAAGTTTCTGGATTAAAGTATCAAGTTAAACAAAATTTGTTATTTTTGGTAAAGTTATAATTCAAAACCAATAAGTCATAACTCAAAGCTAAAAAAATGCCATTTCCAATAATAAATTCTATAGCATCTTGGGTATTAAAACAGCGCATCCATCAAATTGAACTGTTTTTAAAATATCCTAATGAAGTACAGGAAGAATTATTATTGAATTTAATTCGACGATCAGAAGACACAGAGCTTGGCAAAGAAAAAGATTTTGAATCCATAAAAAATTATAAAACTTTTTGTGAGAGAGTTCCGGTTTCTACCTACGAAGAATTGGAGCCACTTATTGAACGCACCCGTAAAGGAGAACAAAATGTTTTTTGGGCAGAACCCATAAAATGGTTTGCCAAATCAAGCGGAACCACAAATGCTAAAAGTAAGTTTATTCCTGTTAGTGAAAGTGCGCTTGAAAACTGCCATTACAAAGGAAGTAAAGATTTGTTGTGCATGTATTTGAATAACAATGAAAACTCCGAAATGTTTTTGGGCAAAAGTTTACGCCTTGGTGGAAGTTCTCAAATTTATGAAAACAACAACACCTCATTTGGAGATTTATCGGCAATACTAATTGAAAACATGCCGTTGTGGGCAGAATTTAGTAGCACCCCAAGCAATAAAATTTCACTAATGAGCGAATGGGAAACTAAACTAACCGCCATTATTAATGAAACCAAAACCGAAAATGTAACCAGTTTTGCAGGGGTTCCTTCATGGATGTTAGTGCTATTAAACCGAATTTTATCAGAAACCAACCACACCAACTTGTTTGAACTTTGGCCTAATCTAGAAGTTTATTTTCATGGCGGTGTAAATTTTGAACCCTACCGAGAACAATACCAAAAAATATTACCCAACACCGATTTTAAATACTACGAAATTTATAATGCTTCGGAAGGATTTTTTGCCATTCAGGATTTAAATTATTCGAATGATTTATTGTTGATGTTGGATTATGGCATTTTTTATGAATTCATTCCTATGGACACTTTTGGTACGCCAAACCAAAAAGTAATTCCATTATCGGAAGTGGAATTATTCAAAAATTATGCGGTGGTTATTACCACCAATTCAGGTTTGTGGCGCTATTTAATTGGAGACACTGTTCGATTTACTTCTTTAAATCCATACCGAATTAGAGTCTCTGGAAGAACCAAACACCACATCAATGTATTTGGCGAGGAATTAATGGTAGAAAATACAGATCAAGCTATAGCAAAAACCTGCTCACAATTGAACTGCGATGTAAAAGATTATACTGTGGCGCCAATTTTCATGAAAAATAAAGAAAAAGGTTCCCATGAATGGATGATTGAATTTAAAAAAGCACCTGAAGATGTATCTTTATTTGCTAAAATTCTTGATGAAACGCTACAATCAGTAAACTCCGATTATGAGGCCAAACGTTATAAAAACATGACCTTAAACCCCCTCAAAATTAATGTCGCTCGAGAAAATTTATTTTATGATTGGCTTAAATTGAAAGATAAATTGGGAGGACAACATAAGATTCCGAGATTATCGAACCAAAGAGATTATTTAGAACAATTAAAAGAAATGCAATAAATAAAAAAGCCCAGAAGATTCTGGGCTTTTTTAATTTAAATATTTAGGAGGCTATCTCCAATCGTTTCAATAGATTTTTATTCAAAGTATGCTCGGCATACTCTTTATCAATTTCTAAAGTTTTATCTTCAGAACTTGGCAATTCATACATAGCATCGGTAAGGATTGCCTCACAAAGTGAACGCAAACCACGAGCCCCAAGTTTGTACTCCAATGCTTTATCTACAATATAATCTAAGGCTTCACTAGTTATTGAAAACTGTACCTCATCCATAGCAAACAGCTTTTCATATTGCTTGATTAAGGCATTTTTAGGCTCGGTTAAAATAGAACGTAAGGTGACTCTGTCTAATGGATCCATGTGGGTCAATACCGGTAAACGACCTATAATTTCTGGGATCAAACCAAAATCTTTAATGTCTTTTGGAATGATGTATTGCAACAGATTATCTTTATCAATATTATCCGCATTTTTGGAAGTCGCATAACCAACAGCCGTTCGGTTCAATCGTTTTGAAATGATGCGTTCTATTCCATCAAAAGCACCACCTGCAATAAACAGGATGTTTTGCGTATTTACTTCAACAAATTTTTGGTCGGGGTGTTTTCTACCTCCTTTTGGTGGCACATTCACAACCGTTCCTTCCAATAATTTCAATAAAGCTTGTTGTACCCCTTCACCAGAAACATCTCGAGTTATCGATGGATTGTCACTTTTACGCGCAATTTTATCAATTTCGTCAATGAATACAATTCCGCGTTCGGCTTTAGCCACATCATAATCGGCTGCTTGAAGCAAACGAGTTAATATGCTTTCCACATCCTCTCCTACATAACCCGCCTCGGTTAAAACAGTTGCATCTACAATTGCCAAAGGAACGTCTAGCATTCTGGCGATTGTTTTAGCCACTAAGGTTTTTCCGGTTCCGGTTTGACCAACCATAATGATGTTTGATTTTTCAATTTCAACATCTTCATGGTGTTGCGGTTGCATTAATCGCTTGTAGTGGTTGTAAACCGCTACCGCCATTACTTTTTTGGTTTGGTCTTGACCGATTACATACTGGTCTAAAAATTCACGGATTTCTTTTGGCTTCCGCAAAATTAAATCACCCGGAACAGCTCCATTTGAATTGGATTTTAATTCTTCTAGGATAATACCATGTGCTTGCTCAATGCATTTATCACAAATGTGAGCATCGATACCTGCAATTAATAAATTGGTTTCGGGTTTTTTTCTTCCACAGAAGGAACATTCTAATTTTTCTTTGGCCATTATTTATAGGGGCTAAGGTTTAAGTCACTTAGGCTCTAAGGATTTTCTTAGGCCCTTAGCAACTTAGCTCCTTAGTTTGAATTAATTATCTTCTCAATACTTCATCAATCATTCCGTATTCTTTTGCTTCGTCGGCAATCATCCAATAATCGCGTTCAGAATCGGCGTGTACTTTATCAAAAGTTTGGCCTGAATGGTGCGAAATTATTTTATACAACTCGTCTTTAAGTTTTAACATTTCGCGTAAGTTGATTTCCATATCGGTAGCCACACCTTGTGCTCCTCCTGATGGTTGGTGAATCATCACGCGGGAATGTGGTAAAGCCGAACGCTTTCCTGCAGCACCTGCACACAACAATACGGCTCCCATTGAAGCTGCCATACCGGTACAAATTGTAGCTACATCTGGCTTGATGTATTGCATGGTATCGTAAATTCCTAATCCGGCATATACGCTTCCTCCTGGAGAGTTTAGGTAAATTTGAATGTCTTTGGAAGCATCAACGCTTTCTAAAAACAACAATTGCGCTTGCACGATATTGGCAATTTGATCGTCTATTCCGGTGCCAAGAAAGATAATTCGATCCATCATTAAACGCGAAAAAACATCCAATTGGGATACATTTAAATGACGCTCTTCGATGATGTAAGGAGTCATGTTTGTTGGGTTCATAGCGCCAACAATTTTATCATAATACATTGCGTTTACACCTTGGTGCTTGGTCGCAAATTTCTTAAATTCCTTTCCGTAATTCATTTTAAATTTAGTTTAAAAGGTTTGTATGTTTAAAGTTTAAAGTGTTATACTAAAAACCGATATTGATTTTATCTAAGCAAAGGTCGTATCTTTTATTTTATGTGACAAACTGTCGCTCAGAAATTTAGTTTTTTATTTTATTTATACCCCTAGCCCAGATAGCAGTGAAAATCCTTTTTTAGTTTTTCTAAAAAAGATTGCAACGAATAGCTGGAATAGCTTCTAAAAAAAAGCGTCAAAATCTAACTGACTTTGACGCTCAAATATAATGATTTTTACAAATTATTCATTGTACATCGCTGCAACAAATTGCTCGTAAGTCACTTTTTTAGTTTTTGGGTTGGCTTTTTCTTTGAAAAGTTGCAACATTTTTTCGGCTACTACTTGCTCAGAAAGTTTTTTAACCTCCTCTTGATTAGAAAGTACGCGGGCAACAATTCCTTCTACTTCCTCATCGGTTGGGTTCATTTGACCGTATTGCGCCATTTGCTGACGAATTGCATTTGCAGTGAAAGTTTTTAAATCTTCAAAAGTAATTTGGATATCACTTTGAGCCAATGCTTTTCCTTCGATTAATTGGAAACGCAATCCTTTTTCAGAACGATTGTACTCAATTTCTGCTTCTTCAGCAGATAATTTTTTTTCACCTACCGTTTGCAACCATCTTACAAGGAATTCTTTCGGCAAGTCGAATTTGGTGTTTTCAATTAAGAAATCTTGAACGTCTGCCATTAATTTTTGCTCTGATTGCACTGCAAAATGTTTCTCGGCATCTTCCTTGATTTTTGCTTTCACTTCTTCCACTGAAGTTACAACTCCAGGTCCGAAAAGTTTATCAAATAATTCTTGGTTTAATTCTGCTGGTTCGTGTGCCACTACTTCATCAATTGTAAAAGTAACTTCAATATCTAAATCGTGAACCACATCATGCGATACATTTAAATAATCCATTAGTTTGTGTGCATCATGAAACAAACCTTTGGTTTTCATTGTGATTACATCACCTACTTTTTTACCAATAAACGACTTTGCTAATTTTGCATCAGCTAATTCTTCAAGATCAATTGTTGTTCGGTTGTTAATTCCTTCTGCTTCGTTTACAAAAACTCCAGACACATCATTTCCTTTAGCAACGACTGTTTGAGAGATTATTTTTCCGTATTGTTTTTGAATTCTTGCAACTTGCGCATCTAGCATTGCGTCATCTGCAACAATTTCATATTTAATGATGTTGTTTTTTGCATCTAAATTGATTTCAAAATCTGGAGCAATTCCGATTTCGTATTCAAAAGTCAAATCTTCATCTTTCCAATTAAAGTTTTCATTCACTTTAGGAAGCGGAGAACCAAGAAGGTTTATTTTTTCAGATTGTAAGAAACGCTCTAAAGCCAAAGTAACTACTTTATTCACCTCTTCTATTTTAATGGCATCGCCATAATGTCTTTCTACAATAGCTCTTGGAACGGCCCCTTTACGGAAACCTTTTACAGTTGCCAACGGCATTTTTTCGTTTATTCTTTTTGTTACTTGCCCTTTGTAATCCATGTGTGGAACGGTAAGTACAATTACTTCATTTACTGCGTCAATAGCAACTCTTTTAATATCCATCTTGATAATTATTTACTTAATAAAATTGGGTTGCAAAATTATAACATTTTTGCAACCCAACCAAGTTTTATTCTGCTGATTTTTATTTGTTTTCGGCGGCCAATTTATAAACGACCGACTGAGATATCGAAAGCAACATGCTAAAGATAAGTGCTCCAAAAAAACCTTCAATTCGAAAGCCATCTACCAGTTTTGCACACAAGGCTATCATACCAGCGTTAATTACCAACATAAATAGCCCCAATGAAAAAACAGTAATTGGAAAAGTAAACAATACAAATATTGGTTTTACAAATACATTTAATAAACCCAAAACAATTGCTACGATAATTGCGGATTTTACTCCAGCAACGTGCGCAATACTTGGGAAAAAATAGGATATTACTAATACTAATATTGAGGTAACTAAAATTCTGAAGAGTAAATTCATTGGACTTTGATTTATATTATTTTAAAAATTTAGCCGTTTCCTCAAAAAACAATTTTGGATTTTCGGCATGCAGCCAATGGCCAACATTTGGAATGGTTGCTAATTCAAAATTAGGAAAATGTTTTTTTATTTCGGGTAAATCGGAATCTAAAATATATTTCGAGTTTCCGCCGCGAATAAATAATGTTGGATTTTCAAAATGAGCTTCCTCAGGCAAAGACGTTCCTATCACTTCAATTTTGGCATTGAATACAGGGAGATTAAATCGGTAAGCCAATTGACCTGGTTCTATCCAATACAGGCTTTTCATCAAAAATTGACGCGTGCCAAAATCGGGAATATAAGGATAGAGCATTTCTTCCACTTGAGCTCTATCTGGTTTTGAAGAAAAATCTACTGCATTCAATCCGGCCAATATATCTTGGTGGTGGGGTGCGTAATATTTCGGACCAATATCGGCCACAATTAATTTATCTATTAATTCTGGATAGGTTGTTGCTAATAACATTGCGACCTTCCCACCCATTGAATGTCCTATAATTGAAACCTTTTTAAATTGGTGTGCTTGGCAATATTCTAGAACATCTTGCACCATGATATCATAAGAAAATTCATCTGAATGAAAACTTTTTCCGTGATTTCTCAAATCTAAAATATGTACTTGAAATCCTTCGGCAGCATATAGTGTTCCGAAAGATTTCCAATTATCAGACATGCCTAAAAATCCGTGGATAATTAATAAGGGTTTTCCTTGGCCTTCAATCCTAGAATGTAACATTTTGTTATTTTAATTTTTGCAAATACATGTTCACTACATTATCCAATCCGAGGTAGAGTGCTTCCGAAATTAGTGCATGACCAATTGAAACTTCCAATAAACCTGGAATATTTTCTTTAAAAAATTGAATGTTATCCAAACTTAAATCGTGACCCGCATTAATTCCTAAACCCAATTCATTTGCTAAAACAGCCGCTTTAACATATGGATCTATCCCATTTTTATTTCCCAAACTATATTGGTGCGCAAATTCTTCGGTATACAATTCAATTCGGTCAGTTCCTGTTGCTTTAGCACCTTCTACCATTTCTAAAACTGGATCAACAAAGATAGAAGTTCGAATGCCGTTGCGTTGAAACTCAGCAATAACTTCCGTCAAATAAGCTTGATTTTTTATTGTGTCCCATCCCGCAGAGGAGGTTATGGCTCCAATAGCATCGGGCACTAAAGTCACTTGCGTGGGTTTGCACTCTAAAACCAAATCGATAAAATTGTGCTGCGGATTTCCTTCAATGTTGTACTCGGTGTACACAATTGATTTTAAATCACGCGCATCTTGATAACGAATATGACGCTCATCGGGACGGGGATGAATGGTTATTCCGTGCGCTCCAAATTTTTGAATGTCTTTTGCTACCTGAAGTAAATCGGGCACATTACCACCTCGAGCATTTCGCAAAGTGGCAATTTTATTGATGTTTACACTTAATTTTGTCATTGATTTTATTCTAATTTCATTTTAGAAATTATGGATACAAAAATACAAAGTTAAAATAAGGTTTTATGTTCAAAAATTTGATTATTTTGCAACAAATATTGATTACCCATTATGACCGAAATTACCGAATATATTTCTAACGATTATAAAGCACTTGATAGCGAAGAAACCATTGCAGAGGTGCAATCGTTTTTTGACGAAGTGCCTTTTTCACATTTTTCGGTGTTAAAAGAAGGAACCTATTTAGGTTGTATTGCTTCCGATGATGTTGAAACGTTTGATTTTGATAAAAAAGTAAGCGATTACAAATACACCCTAGAAGGTTTTTTTGCTCGAATCAACATGAATTGGTTGGATGTTTTAGAGATTTTTGCAAAAAATGATTGTAATATGGTTCCGGTATTGGGAGAAGACAATTCCTATTTGGGTTATTATGAATTGGAAGATGTTGTGAAATTTTTGTATGAAACTCCGTTTTTAAAAGACCAAGGCGGAATTATTGTGGTAGAAAAAAATGCAGTTGATTATTCCATTGGGCAAATAACACAAATTGTGGAGAGTAATAATGGAAAATTATTGGGCTTATTTATTTCGGATGCTTCCGCAGAAAAAGTGCAAGTCACCATTAAAATTGCTTTAGGTCCTATGAATGATATCATTCAAACTTTTAGAAGATATAATTATGAAATTGTTTCCGAACACCATGAAGACAATTACATGAATAGTTTGAAAGAGCGATCTGAATATTTAGATAAATACTTAAATATTTAATTAAGTAGCAAAAATTTAGAAAATGAAAGTAGCCATTTTTGGTCAGTATTATCAAAATGATACCCGTCCTATTATTAAAGACATTTTTGTTTTTTTTAATGCGAACAATATCCAATTGGTTATTGAAGAAAATTTTTTAACTATTTTATACGAACAAAAAATTGTTCAAAAAGAGTACAAAACATTTAATAGCCATGAATGCATCGATAATAGCTTTGACATCATGGTTAGTATTGGTGGTGACGGAACTATCTTGAGAGCAGCAACTTACGTTAGAGATTCTGGAGTGCCAATTATTGGAATTAACGCAGGAAGATTAGGTTTTTTGGCAAAAGTTCAAAAAGGGAATATCGAGACTTTTCTTCAATTAGTTATCGAAAAAAAATACACCATTTCTAAAAGAACTTTATTGAGTTTGGAGTGTCATCCAGAAAACAAACAAATTTCGGAATTGAATTTTGCTATGAATGAAATTTCGGTAAGCAGAAAAGACACCACTTCGATGATTACCATTGACACCGCATTAAATGACGAGCATTTAAATTCATATTGGGCGGATGGCTTAATTGTTTCAACACCAACCGGATCAACCGGATATTCCTTGAGCTGTGGCGGACCTGTTTTAACGCCCGATGTAAAAGTTTTAGTAATTACTCCAATCGCCCCTCACAACCTTAATGCGAGGCCCTTAGTGATTTCTGATGATACTAAAATCACCTTGCAAGTATCTGGTAGAGAAGACCAATATTTGGTTTCATTGGATTCTAGAATTGCAACTTTAGATAAAAATTCGATACTTACGATACAGAAAACCCCTTTTCAAATTAACATGGTAGAAATACCTAATGAAACCTTCCTAAAAACCTTACGAAACAAACTACTTTGGGGGGAAGATAAGCGAAATTAAAGCATTACTTTATACTACAAACTACTATTTTTCGTTTGATATCTATTCGTTTGCAAAAGAAATGCAAAGAAAACTCTAATGTTGTAAAATATAATTTGATTTAATGCCAATTAGATACCGTATTAGTTGCTTTAATTATTATATTTGCACGCTATTTTTCGATTAATGAAAAAAATTGTTTTTTATATTTTTATTTTAGGAATATCAAAATTAGACGCTCAGATTCATGAAGTTGGAGTTTTTTTGGGAGGTAGCAATTATATTGGAGATGTAGGCCGAACCGATTTTGTTTCACCAAATCAACCCGCATATGGCGTTATGTATCGATGGAACAAAAGTCCGAGACATTCCTGGAGAATATCTTTCATACAATCAAAAATCACAGGAAATGATTTAGATTCAAATGTACCGGGCAGATATAAAAGAGGATATAATTTTGAAAATAATATTTCAGAAATATCGGCGGGATTAGAGTTTAATTTTTTTGATTTTAACTTACATGAATTTGGATTTAAATTAACTCCATATGTGTATTCGGGATTAAGTTATACAAATTATGAAGAGCTTTACTTTGCAAATGGAGAGGCAAGAAAAGATACTGACAGCCATGCTTTTGCATTGCCGATGATAATTGGAATTAAAACAAATATTACTCCTAATTTAATTCTAGGAATTGAAGCAGGAAGTCGGTATTCGTTTACAGATAATTTAGACGGAAGTAATCCGAAAAATAATAATATAGCTTCCCTTAAATTTGGGAATCTTAATAGTACAGATTGGTATGTGTTTAGTGGATTTACCCTAACCTATACTTTTGGCATTAAACCATGCTATTGCGCTGATTAATTTATGAGTTTATTAGAATCTATACATACCGAAAACTTACCCAAACATGTTGCCATCATTATGGATGGCAATGGCCGTTGGGCTAAACAAAAAGGGTTGTTGCGAACACTAGGCCATGAAAACGGTACAAAATCTGTTAAAACTACTGTAGAAACCTGTGCTAAACTGGGAATTGAAAACCTAACCTTATATGCTTTTTCTACAGAAAATTGGAACCGCCCAAAACTTGAAGTAGACACTCTAATGAAACTACTGGTTCGTTCCTTAAAAAACGAATTAAAAACATTACAAGACAATAACATTCGATTGAATTCTATTGGAAATTTATCCAAAATGCCTGCACCAATTAGAAAAGAACTCCAAGAAGTTATTGATAAAACAAAAAACAACACCCGAATGACATTAACCTTGGCTTTGAGCTATGGTTCACGCGAAGAATTAATAAATGTTGTTAAAAACATTAGTAATAAAGTTAAAAATAATATAATTTCGATAGACACTATTGATGAATCAATTATTAATCAGCATCTTTACACACACAATTTACCAGATGTAGATTTATTAATCAGAACTAGTGGTGAACACCGAATAAGTAATTTTTTATTATGGCAAATCGCCTATTCTGAATTATTTTTTACGGAGGTTTTATGGCCCGATTTTACAGAAGAAAATTTATATGAAGCAATTATTAGCTATCAAAAAAGAGAACGAAGATTTGGAAAGACAAGCGAACAAATTAAACAAAACTAAAGTGCTTAAAAAATACACCTACCTCTACTTAACACTTTTATTTTCAGCAATTAGTTTTTCCTCTTTTGCTCAAAATACCATCCCTTTTGATCAAGGTAAAAAATACATATTAGCTAACGTAAACGTTATTGGAAAAATAAGTTACAACCAACAAACTGTAGTAACTTTTGCTGGATTAGAAAAAGGACAAAATATTACCGTTCCTGGAGAAGAAGTAAGTAATGCTATTAAAAAACTAGGGAAGCTTGGACTTTTTAGCGCCATTGATTTTTACATCAATGAGGTGAAAGGAGATAGTATTTATTTAGATTTAGAAATTACAGAATTACCGAAACTTAAAGAGGTAAAAATTGTTGGTGTTAAGAAAAATAAAGTTGAGGAATTAATCAAAGAAAATGCTTTAACAAAAGGCAAAATTGTAAATGAAAATTTACTTACTACCACTAAGAATTATTTAGAAAATAAATACAAAAAAGACGGTTATTTCAATACAAAAGTAAACATAAGAACCATTGCAGACACTACGGCAAATGGGGTTAATATGGTTATCAACATTGACAAAGGTGATAAAATAAAAATACGTCATATTGCCTTTGAAGGAAATGAAAAATTTTCTGATAAAAAATTGCGTAAAGCATTAAAAAACACCAAGCAAATTAATCCAATTCGCATATTTAAAGCTTCAAAATTCATCAAAAAGAAATACGAAGAAGATTTAGAAAAGTTAGTAGACGCATACAAGGAAAAAGGATACAGAGATGCAAGAGTTGTAACGGATTCTGTTTGGTTAGATAAGAAAAAAAATAAGCTTGGAATTAATATTAAAGTTGAAGAAGGACACAAGTATTACTTTGGAAATATTAAATTCTTAGGAAATTCTGTATATTCTGATCAATCGCTGTTTAGTGTTCTAGGAATAAAAAAGGGAGATACCTACAACGGCGTACTACTTGAAAAAAGAATCGCAGATAAAAGCAAACCTGACGGAGAAGATCTTACCAATTTATATCAAAACAATGGTTATTTGTTTTCAAACATCAATCCAGTAGAGGTAAAAACGGTGAATGATTCGATTGATTTTGAGATTCGTGTTACCGAAGGTCCTATTGCTTATTTTAATAAAATATCGGTAGTAGGAAATGACAAAACAAATGATAAAGTAATTTATCGAGAATTAAGAACTAGACCAGGTCAAAAATACAGCAAAGAAGATCTAGTTAGAACTATTCGAGAAATAGGTCAGTTGGGATTCTTTGATCCTGAAGCGATTGATCCAAAATTTAAAAACGTAGATCCTACAGCAGGAACTGTAGATATTGAATACCATTTGGTTGAAAAAGGGTCCAGTCAAATAGAGCTTCAAGGTGGATACGGCGGTGGTGGTTTCATTGGAACTTTAGGTCTTTCGTTTAATAATTTCTCTATGAGAAACATCTTCAAAAAAGAAGCGTATCACCCACTACCAATGGGAGATGGTCAAAAAGTATCTTTACGATTACAAGCAAGCACCTTTTTTAGAACCTATAGTTTATCTTTTTCGGAACCATGGTTTGGCGGTAAAAAACCAGTGAGTTTCTCTGCCTCTATCTCACAAAGTAAACAATATCTTTATACAGGATCTTATAACAGTATTGATAAAAGTAAAAGTTTTAACATTACTTCCTTATCTGTAGGTATTGCAAAAAGGTTGACTGTTCCCGATGATTACTTTGTTTTATCAACGGCTTTAAGTTTCCAACATTATGATTTAAGCAATTATAATACGGGATTATTTACCTTTGGAAATGGATCTTCAAAAAACTTTGCATTTAATATTGGTTTAACCAGAAATAGTAAAGGTGTAAATCCAATTTTCCCAACTAAGGGTTCTGAATTTAGTATTTCTACAAAATTCACCCTACCCTATTCTTCATTTAATAATATAGACTACGCAAACCTTCAAAACCTAGCGGAGTACAAAAAAACATATGAATCTTCTTCAATTACAGATCAAAACTTTGGAGCTGATGGAGTATATATTAATCAAGGGGATTATATTAAAACTGCAACAGTAGTAAACCCACAAGGGCAAACTGTAACTGGAATAGTTAGAACAGACAATTACCAAGAGGCCGATGTAGACCGTGGTAAAGTAGATCAAAAAAGATTTGATTGGTTGGAATATTATAAAATAAAAGCAAAATTTGATTGGTATAGTAAATTAATAGGTAGTGATCAAAATGCATTAGTATTAAGATCATTAGCAGAATTTGGATATTTAGGAGCCTATAATTCAGCTAGAGGAGTTGTACCTTTTGAGCGTTATTTTGTAGGGGGTGATGGATTAGCAAATTATGCTCTAGATGGTAGAGAAGTTGTACAACTTAGAGGTTATCCAAATCAATCTTTATCTTCTGTTTCTGGAGGAACCATATACAATAAGTTCTCTTTAGAATTAAGATATCCACTTACCTTGAAAGCTGCTGCTTCAATTTATGGATTAACTTTTATTGAAGGTGGAGCTGCCTTTAACAATTTTCAAGAATATAATCCGTTTGTTTTACAAAGATCGGCAGGTTTTGGTATAAGAATATTTATGCCAGCATTTGGATTACTAGGAATTGACTTTGCTCACGGATTTGATCCAATTCCGGGAACAAGTGAAAAGAGTGGTTGGCAAACACATTTTATTATTGGCCAACAATTTTAGTATATTTGCCTAACCTATCATAAAATATTTATTATGAAAAAATATATTTTATTAGTTTTAATGGTTTCTTTGTTTTACTCAAGTAAATCAAATGCACAACTTCGTGGTATTAAAATTGGTTACATTGACATGGAATATATCTTGGAGAAAACTTCAAGTTATGCTGAAGCAAAAAACCAATTGGAGCAAAAAGCAGAGAAATGGAAACAAGAGATTGAAGTTAAAAAAAGTGATATTGCAAAATTAAAAGAAGCTTTAAAAACAGAGAAAGTTCTTTTAACTAAAGAATTAATCGAAGAGAGAGAGGCCGAAATTGCATTTCAAGAAAATGAACTTGCAGAATACCAACAAAAAAAGTTTGGCCCAAATGGAGAATTAATTGTGCAAAAAGCGCTATTGATAAAACCAATTCAAGATCAAGTCTTTAATGCGGTTCAAGATCTAGCTGAATCAAGAAAATACGATTACATTTTTGATAAATCATCCGATTTAACTATGCTTTTTGCAGCAAAAAAACACGATCTTAGTGAGCGTGTAATTCAAGTTTTATCTCGTTCTGAAAAAAGAGAACAATTGTCTAAAAAACAACAAAAAATTGAAGAAGAAAAGCAAAGAAAAGAAGAAATGCTGGAGGATAATCCAGAATTATCAGAAAAACAAAGACTTGCCGAAGAAAGAAAAGCCGCTCGTTTAAAAATGATTGAAGATAAAAAAATAGCAGCGGAAGAGAAAAGAGCAGCTGCAGAGGCGAAAAGAAAACAACAACTTGAGGAGAAAGAAGCTAAGAAAAATGGCACAGTTTCTGATAAGACAAACACAAATACAACTAACGAAAGTACAACAGCTGAAAATACTAATGTAACTGATAAAAAAACTGCTGCAGAAGAGAAAAGAGCAGCTATGGAAGCGGCTAGAAAAAAGACATTAGAAGAGAGACAAAAAGCACTTGAGGAAAGAAAAAAGGCGGCTGAAGAAAAAAGATTAAAAATTATTGCCGACAGAGAGGCAGCAAAAAAAGCAAAAGAAGAAGCAAATAAAAAACCCTAATAAAAACAATAATTAATACAAAAATGATGAAACAAATTAAAACCTTTTTGATTGCTGCAATAGCATTACTTGGAATTCAAACTGTAAACGCACAAGCCAAAACAGCTCATGTAGATGTGAATGAATTAATGACTAAAATGCCAGCTGTATTGGATGCTCAAAATCAATTAAAAAAATTAAGCGATACGTATACTGCAGAATACAAAACTATGGTAGAAGAATACCAAGGAAAATTGAAAAAATATGATGCAGAGGCTAGTACTGTAACTGATGCTGTTAACCAAACACGTCAACAAGAAGTTCAAGATATGGCTAAAAGAATTAGCGATTATCAAGAAACTGCTCAAAAAGACTTACAAAAGAAAGAGTCTGACTTAATGAAACCTATTACTGATAAAGTTAAAGCTTCAATTCAAAAAGTTGGAAAAGCAAAAGGATACCAATATGTAATTAACGCTGCGGATCTTTTATTAGCTGACGGTCCAGACTTAACTGCTGACATTAAAAAAGATTTAGGATTTTAATTCTATCCTTTATAAAAAACCAAAACTGCTCGATTTAATTGAGCAGTTTTTTTTTACATTTGTTTTATGATAAATAAAAATCCAATTGGACTTTTTGATTCTGGAATTGGTGGGACTTCCATATGGAAGGAAATTCACCAATTACTTCCCTATGAAGATACGATTTACCTAGCAGATAGTAAAAATGCGCCTTACGGACAAAAATCAAAAGAAGAAATTATCGCACTTAGTTGCAAGAATACCGAATTTCTTTTGAATCAAAATTGCAAATTAATTGTTGTTGCTTGCAATACCGCTACTACCAATGCCATAAAAGAATTACGTGCAAAGTATAAAGTTCCCTTTATTGGTATTGAACCGGCTATTAAACCCGCTGCATTACATTCGAAAACACAAAAAATTGGAATTCTAGCTACCAAAGGAACTTTAAATAGTGAATTGTTTTACAAAAATGTAGAACAATACCAAGACATTCAAATAATAGAGCAAATTGGGCATGGGTTGGTTGAATTAATTGAAGCTGGCAAAATAGATTCTGAAGAAATGCATCAATTATTGTTTGAATTTCTTACTCCAATGGTTCAATCTGACATAGACTACCTTGTTTTAGGTTGCAGCCATTATCCCTATTTAATTCCGCAAATAAAAAAAATATTACCTGAAAAAATTACCATAATTGACTCTGGGGAAGCGGTAGCGAGACAAACCAAAAAAATACTTGAAGAAATTGTGGGCACTAATGAAAAATTGCATACAAGTAAAAACCTATTTTACACCAATACCAATCCGGAAGTAATTACTGCTATATTAGAAAACAAATATCCAATTATAGCTCAAGATTTCTAAAAATTGCTGAAAGACATTATTGCCAAAGTTCCGGTCAAAAAGAGTATCTTTGCAAAAATAATTCAGCATGAATAATTCCAATAAAAAACGACCAAGCACAAGTAAACCAAATTCTGATAGAAAAAAATCAGTTTCTGGGTCTAAACCCGCTTTACCTAAAAGAGCACAAAATAGAAAACCAGTCGTTAAAAAAGATTCTCCAAATATTCCGAAACCAATAAAATCGGATGAAATAAGATTGAATAAATACATTGCTAATTCTGGGGCTTGCTCAAGAAGAGATGCTGACATTTATATTCAATCGGGGAATGTAAAAGTAAATGGAGTTACCGTTACAGAAATGGGTTATAAAATAAAACCGGGTGATGTGGTAAACTTTGACGGGGCTGTTTTAACACCAGAAAAAAAAGAATACATTTTATTAAACAAACCTAAAAACTTCACCACATCTGTAGAAGAAGTAGAACATAGAAATGTTTCCGAGTTGATTAAAGGAGCAAGTATTGCTTCATTATCTCCGGTAGGAAGAATGGATAAAAATACGACTGGATTGTTATTGTTTACTAATGATACCGATATCATCAGAAAATTTAGTTTACCAAATCAAAAGTCAACCAAAATCTACCAAGTTAGTTTAGATAAAAATTTAAAATTTGAAGATTTAGAAAAAATAAAAACCGGAGTTACCCTTGACGGCCATCGCTTGTATGTAGACGAAATAAGCTACATAGAAAACGAACCGAAAAATGAAATTGGCATTAAACTTCGTACTCCAAATGTTAAGGTAGTTCGTGCTATTTTTGAAAACTTCAAATACACAGTAATCAAAGTAGACCGTGTTGCATTTGCAGGGCTAACAAAGAAAAATCTACCAAGAGGAAATTGGAGAGCACTTACGGAACAAGAAATAATTAATATCAAAAATATGTAACCACGCTAAAGCGTGGTTTTTTGAATATGGTCATAGAAAAAAACTTATCGATTGCTCATGCTTGGTTTGAAGCATTCAACTCGCATAATTTAGAGAAATTAATCTCATTATATGATGAAGATGCACAGCATTTTAGTCCAAAATTAAAAATTAGACACCCAGAAACTAACGGATTAGTAACTGGCAAAGATGCACTAAGAAACTGGTGGGAAGATGCTTTTGAACGATTGCCTTCCCTGCATTATAAAGTGACCTCATTGACGGCAAATTCGGATAGAGTATTTATGGAATATTTGAGAATAGTAGATCAGGAAGAGAATATGTTGGTTGCAGAAGTATTAGAAATTAAAGAAGGGCTTATTGTTGCTTCACGGGTTTATCACGGATAATACTTGAGCAACAAAAGAGATAAATAATTATCTTTGCACTATAGAAATCACTCCTAATTGTGTCATAGAAATATGGGAAGACTAATTTACATCAACACCGTTAAAAATTATTCGGAAGGGTTTATGAAAGCGCTTTTAGAATATTCGCCTAAATTAATTTCTGCATTTTTAATATTATTTGTCGGCCTATATGCTATTCGGTTTATCAATAGGTTTGCAAAAAAAATAATGGTAAAAAGAAATTTAGACCCTACCTTATCTAAATTTTTAGCCGATATATTAATTTGGGTATTAAGAGTATTACTTTTTGTTACCTTCATTTCTAAATTAGGAATTGAAACTTCCTCATTTGTTGCAATACTTGGTGCCGCAGGATTAGCTGTTGGGCTTTCCTTACAAGGTTCTCTTTCAAATTTTGCTGGGGGAATGCTAATCATATTATTCAAACCTTTTCGAGTAGGAGATACTATTGAAGCGCAAGGTGTGATTGGAACAGTAACCGAAATTCAAATTTTTATTACAAAATTACTTACTGCAAACAACCAAACAATATATATTCCGAATGCCAATTTATCAAACGGAATAATCACAAATTATTCTATTTCTGGGATACGAAGAATAGACTTAGTTTTATCGCTTTCCTACGAAACAGATTTAAAAGCAGCCAAAGAAATTGTAATGGAGGTTATGAAAAATAACAATAAAATACTTACATCGCCAGAGCCTTCTGTAATGGTTAGATACTTATCCGATACAGCAATTCATTTAGCGATTAGACCTTGGACAAAAAATGAAGACTTTGGGATTGTATCTTCAGATATTTTAGAGCAATGCAAAATTGCTTTTGAAGATAAAAAAATAACAATTCAACCTTTTACAAAAGGAATTACTAAATAAGTTATTTAGCAAATAGGAAGTCTTTTAGATAAAAAGGCTCAAAGTAAGCTACATCTTCAAAGTTATTTTCTTCAAATTTTTGATACGAAATAGCACTCATTTCCTTAGCAGATGGATATTGAATAGTATCTAAAAAAACAAAATTTGATTTTGTCAATACCGTTTTTACCTTTTCATTACTGTCACCCACAAAATAAATTGTATCTGATATTGATGCAAAACTATCTTCAGTAATTATTTCAGCTTGAATAGCTCTTATTTTTTGTTTATTTGAATCGAAAATGGCGCTATAAACCTCCATTCTACGTGCATCTATCATAGGAACAATCACACCGTCATTTTGAATAACTTGTTGCGCTAAAGAGGCCAATGTATCTACAGAAATTAAAGGGATTTGCAAAGCATAACTCAAACCTTTAGCAGCAGAAACTCCAATTCGAAGTCCGGTGTAAGAACCTGGCCCCCGACTTACAGCTACTGCACTTAATTGTGATAATGAAATACCTGCTTCTTGAATAACATCTTCAATAAATAAATGCAATTTTTCGGCATGTGAAAAACCCAACTCTGAAATTTCTTTGCATACCAATGTTTCTCCATTTGCAGCTAAAGAAACCGAGCAGTTTTTTGTTGCCGTTTCTATGTTTAGAATGTAATTCATGGTAGATTAAATCAACCTATTTTTTTGATTTATCTTTATCCTTTAATGAAGATAATTTTACTTTATCACCAGAATTTAGGTCTTTTGAAACGGTTACATAGGGTCCAGTAATTACTTCATCGCCTTTTTTCAAACCAGATAGAATTTCAATATTGGTGTCATCTTGAATTCCGGTTTTTACAATTCTGATTTTGGCTTTATCCCCTACTTTCACAAAAACACATTCTAGTTTTTTATCGCTTTTAGATTTTACTTTATCTCCAGAATCAGCAACCTCAATTTTAGGAGTTGCAGCAGTATCTGATTTAATCACTACAGAACTAATTGGAATACCAATTACTTTTTCTTTTCTTTTAGTAATGATATCTACAGTAGCTGTCATTCCTGGTCTAAAAGGAGAATAGGTTTCTGGTTTACCTGCTATTAAATCTTGATACGATTCTTTTAGAATTCTAACTTTTACTTTAAAATTAGTTACCTGATCTGCAGTTGTTGCTGTACTAGCCGAATTAGAAATACTAGTTACAACACCTTTAAATTCTTTTTTCAAATAGGCATCAACTTGGATTTTTGTTTCATCACCAATATTAATTTTTACGATATCATTTTCATTTACATCTACCTCTACTTCCATGTTATTTAAGTTGGCAACGCGAAGTAATTCGGTTCCTGCCATTTGTTGCGTTCCAAGAATTCGTTCTCCTAATTCAACACTTAATTTAGAAATTGTTCCATCGTTAGGCGAATATATAGTAGTTCTTCCTAAGTTATCTTTGGCCTCTTTAACCGATGCAGAAGCACTTTGCACATTAAAATAAGCCGTTTGTTTATTGGCTTTAGCTACTTCAAAGGAAGCCGTTGCTTTATCCCAATCCGATTTAGAAATGATACCTTTTTCATAAAGAGTTTTGTTTCTTTGGTAGCTTGCTTCCGCCTCTTTAAATGAAGCATCAGCTTGGTTTAATCCAGATTTTGTACCAGAATAATTAGAAACCGAGCGATTCAATCCAGAGGTATATAAGTCGGGATTAATTTTAACTAATAAATCTCCTTTTTTAACCACTTGCCCTTCTTTAATTGGTAAATCAATAATTTCACCAGAAACTTGAGAAGATATTTTCACTTCAATTTCTGGTTGGATTTTTCCTGTTGCAGACACTGTTTCTACAATCGTTATTTCATTTGCTTTAGCGGTATCAACTTCAATTGAATTGTCGTTTTTCCCAATAACCCCGGCTTTAGACAACGCAATTAATACAATGATTAAAGCTACAATAACTCCAATAATGATGTAAATTTTCTTTTTTGACATGATATATTATTTTTCTGTGATAGGTATTCCGAAATAAAATTCTACAATTTTAACTTTAAAAATATAATCGTATTTAGTTCTCAAAACTTCCGATTGCGCATTGGTAAACAAGGTTTGAGATTGAGAAAAGTCAAAACTATTCATCATCCCAACTGCGTATTTTTCTTTGGCATAATTAAAAGCTTCTTTTCTTGCTTCAAATGCGGCTACAGCAGCATCATAAGCATTAAGTGCCGATTTAGCATTGGTAATTGCGGTATACACATTTCTTTCTAAATCAAGAACCGCTTGCTTTTCGTTGATTTTAGAACGATCTAAAGCAATTTTAAAACGGTCTAGATTGTTCTTAGCTGAGAATCCATTTAATATTGGAATGTTTAACTGCACCCCAAAGTTATGACCTTTATTATTACTGAATTGATCAAAAAATGGAAGCGGCCCTGAAAGAATTGGAGATCCATTGGTAGTAAACCCAACAACTCTATCGGCATAGCTTACCCTTGAACTAAAACTATAAAACCCCATTAAACTTGGCTGAAAAGCCCCTTTTGCAATTTTAACGTCTTTTTCGGCAACCTCAAGATTCGCTCTTGCAATTTTTAGTTCTACTCTATTCTGTTTTGCTTTCTCAACAATGTTTTCTGGAGATTCTAACATGGTAGCGCTCGAAGTAGCTTGGTAATCTACATCGGCAATTTCAAAGGTTTTAAAATCTTCAATTTGAAGTAATTGCGCCAAACTCAAATTAGAAAGAAACAAATTATTTTCGGCAGCAATAACTTTTTGTTTATCTAAAGCAACAGTTGCTTTAACATCCAGTAAATCGCCTCTTGCAACAACTCCAGCAGCAACTAACTCTTCACTTTTCTTTTGTTGCTTTTCATCATAGGCTAATTGCTCTTTTTGTACTTTTAAATTTTCTTTATTGAACAAAATTTGTAAGAAAGCATTGGCAACATTTAATGAAATATCATCTTTCATTTTTGAAACTTGGTACTCTGCTGCAATAATTGAAAGATTGGCTTTTCGCAATCGGTTTTGATTTTGTAAACCATTATAAATGGTAACATTCGAATTCAATCCAGCAGAAGTAAACTGAGTTGTCTGATTTTCTAATAAACCAGTAGTGATATTTTGGTTCAAACCAATATTCCAAGAATGGGACGCATTGGCATTAAAGCTTGGCAAAAAACTTCCTATGGCTGCTTTTTTACCTATAGTAGTAGTTTCAAGATCTAATTCGGATTGTTTAATGGAAATATTATTTTTTATGGCATAATCTACACATTCCTGTAAAGTCCATTTTTTATTTTGTGCAAATGCAGAAAATCCCACAAAACACAATCCCATTAAAATCAATTTTATGGCTACTTTTTTCATACTTCTATTTTCAATAGTGAAAACCTTATGCAAATTTAATTCTTTATTATGAATCCCACTTACTATTTGATCTTCTATCTGACGATTAATTAGTATTTTTGTTACATTATAAAAATAAAAATTGCCCTACAGTAATGAAAAATAGTATTGCTTCCTTTCAAATTTTTACTTTAACCTTATTCTTTATTGGATGTTCTACTAGCAGTAAAATTTCTGCCTTAAAACCAGAACCTTCCACAAATACTAAAATAGCCTACAACAATACTACTTCATTAATAAACATGCCACTTGAAATTTCTCTGAATGAAATTCAAAATCAATTAAATAAATCACTTAATGGATTAGTTTATGAAGATGCAGTATTGGAAGATGATAAAGTAGAAATGAAAATTTGGAAAACAGCACCCATAGAACTTATGGACAAAGAGGGGAAAATTGAAACTGTTTTGCCATTAAAAGTTTGGGCTAAATTTAAGTATGGGACCGATTTTATGGGACTCAACGACACCAGAGAAATTGAACTTAATGGAACTATAACATTACTAAGTGATGTGAAATTATCGAATTGGAAATTAAGCACCGATTCTAAAATTGAAGATTATAATTGGAGTGAAAGTCCATCAATATTAGTTGCTGGGAAAAAAGTGCCGATTACCTACATCATCAATCCTACACTATCAATTTTCAAATCTAAAATGGCTAAAAAAATTGATGATGCCATCGAATCCTCTTGTGATTTCAAACCTTATGTGTTAAATGTATTAAAAACACTTAGTGTGCCTTTTGAAACCAGCCCTGAATATGAAACTTGGTTTAAATTAAATCCAATTGAGGTAGATGTAACCGATGCATTAGTTTCAAAAAGTAAAATTACAATGGATTTGGGACTAAAATGCACTATGCAAACGATGATTGGTCAAAAGCCAAATACTGCTTTTAATAAAGAGTCTATTTTGTTTAAATCGGCTGATAAAATAGCTGATCAAACTACAGCAACTGTTGCAGCAGTTTCAACTTATGAAAGTGCTTCGCGAATTATAACCAAGAACTTTCAAGGAAAAGAATTTGCTTCAGGCAAAAGAAAAATTGTGATTCAGAAAGTTGATTTATGGTCTAAAGATGGGCGCATGATTATTGCACTTGATATGACGGGAAATCTTAATGGAACAATATATTTAAGCGGAATTCCGAACTACAATACTATTACCAAGGAAATTTATTTTGATCAAATGGATTATATTTTAAACACAAAAGGGTTGCTTACAAAAACTGCCAATTGGCTTTTGCAAGGGATTATTTTGAAGAAAATTCAAGAAAACTGCCGTTATTCAATTAAAGAAAATCTTGAGGAAGGAAGAAAGAGTTTGATGCCCTTCTTAAAAAATTACTCTCCAATGAAAGGAGTATTTGTAAACGGAACGTTGAATGATTTTGAATTTGAAAAAGTAGAACTTACTAATAATGCAATTATAGCATTCATTACAACTTCTGGCAAAATGAATATCAAAATTGACGGAATGGAATAAGTAATTAGGATTGCTTTTTCTTGGTATACATTCTATAAACTACCACTCCTACTACCGCAACTAAAACATAGGGAATCACCATAAGGTAAACTATTCCATCGTTTATTGCTTCAGCTTTGGCCGTGCTTCCCTCACTTTCCAATGAGGCACGACACATGGCGCATTGTGCTTGGGTAGTGAGAGTAGAAAATATAAAGAATAGAATATAAAGAATACCTTTTGAGAATAAAGTATTACTTCCAACTTCCAACTTCCAACAACTAATTTTAATTTGCATAATAAGGTGCAATCATAAGATATACAATAACCCCAGTAACTGCAATATAAAGCCAAAGTGGAAATGTAATTTTTGCTAATTTTTTATGATTCTCAAATTGACCTGCTAAAGCTTTAACATAGGTAAATAATACTAACGGAATTACGGCAACCGACAATACAACGTGGGTAATTAAGAAGAAGTAATATACATAACGAATCATGCCTTCACCACCATATTTTGTTGATTCAGTTGTCATGTGATAAGCCACATACATCAGCAAAAACACCACCGAACACAGAATTGCCAATTTCATTAATCTTTCATGAATTGCACGGTTTCCATTTTTTATAGCGATAACGGCAGAAACTAAAAGAACTGCTGTGATTCCGTTAATAGCAGCATAAATAGGAGGCAAGAAAGTAAGTGGTTCAACATTGATTCCGAAATCTTTCAATCGGATACTAAAAAGTAACACCACCGCAACCGGAATAATAATTGATACTAATACAATTGGTGTTTTGAATTTTTTTTCAACGCTAGAATTTTCCATTTTATTCGTTTAATAATAAATTAATATCTTCTTTTATGGCATCTACTCCGGTTTGCTCTAAACCATCATAATATAAAATAGGATTGCCTTGTTTGTCTTTTCTGCAACGGATCATTCCGTTTTTATCAATAAGAGCAAAAAGTCCGGAATGTTCGAAATTTCCAATTGCTTTATTGTTTTCTCCAACATAAAGATTAAATCCTTTGTTGGCTAAATTAAAAATATAATCTTTATTTCCGGTAAGAAAATGCCAATTTTCTGAAGTAATACCGAGTTTTTTTGCGTGCTCTTTCAAAACTTCTGGCGTATCATTATCGGGATTTATTGTAATGGATGCAATAGCAAAGTTTTTTTCTTTAGAAAAAGCTTTTTCAACCTCCGTCATATTCTTATTCATTATTGGGCAAATAGATGGGCAGGTTGAAAAGAAAAATTCTAAAACATATACTTTACCCGAATAATCTTTATTTGAAATTTTGATTTTGTTTTGATCAGTAAGTTCAAACTTTGGAGCAGGACCAACTTTATATAAGCCTTCTTCTTTAACTATTTCATTAGAAAGACTCATACGGTCATTTTGTACTACTGACCCATTTTTAATTCTATCTACTATTCGAGGAATAAAAATGATTCCGAAGAGCAATATAATTAAGGAAATTCCGATGTAAGATTTATTTTTCATTTGGAATTAATTCTTTTGTTGCGTTGTGATTTTTCTTTAAAGCCAATCGGTATTCTGCAAGGATGATTTTAACATCATCGGTCATTTCGTTATAGAGTTCCGATACAAATTTAGTATTATACCCTTCTTTATACTCTGGTTTACCTTTTTTATCGTGTCCTTTTCTGCCTCGAAGGTTTCTTTTTTTATCAATAATAAAAACATTAGGAGTGCCCAATTTAGAATCTAATTTACCGACAAGTTTTAGAGAATTATAGAAATTTGTAATTTCTTCTGGGCTTCCAAAAACAAAATTCCAACCCGCTTGAGTTCCTAAGGTGGTCACATCTTTTTGTAATTCTCTAACTTGTTCTTGAGTGCCATTTGGCAAAATCATTACCATTTGAAAATCTTTAAAATCTTTATTTCGATCAAAAATTTTCTCATATAAATTAAAAAAATTCCCTTTGTATTTATTTACATCTTGACCAATAAAACCAAGAATTGTTATTTTACCAGTTAATGCAATTGGTTTATTATCCAAGGTTGTCCAGGAGCTAATTTCTGGAACATTCTTAGTGATGGTTGGAAGTTTTGCAAAACTATTAATACCTGATGCGAAAAAAAGGTAGGCAACAATAGGAAGTATAAATAAAATAAACAGCACTAAATTCTTTTTCATCTTTCTTGGAGTTTTGATATACAAAAATAAAAAAAAGGTACGCAATGCGTACCTTTTTATTGAATTAATATCATGTTAAAAGTTCCATTTGATGGTAGCGTCTCTGAACACTCCAAATACATAATGCCCTTCTGTTAACAAAATAAATGTTAAATATAAAATTAAGAAAATTACAGTCCAAACCACGGCTCTTCTAAGCGTTGATTTTTCGCCTTCCATATGCATGAAAGCCCAAACGATGTAATAAGCTTTAAAAATTGTTAGGATAATGAATATCCAATTCAATAAGTTCATGCCTAAAAAATTAGTCATGTGTAAAGATGCTGGTTTTTGAATACCAAGAAGTACCTCTACTGTAGTTACTACAGATAGAATTCCAAAAACTATCCAAATTCTTTTTGTATTAGAAACGTGTTCGTGTGACATAATATATAATTTCTAAAATATTAAACTAAGTAGAAGAATGTAAATACGAAAACCCAAACTAAATCGACAAAGTGCCAGTAAAGTCCAACTTTTTCAACCATTTCATAAGTTCTTCTTTTCTCATATGTTCCTAAAAGAACATTTATGAAAATAATGATATTAATGATTACTCCTGAGAATACGTGGAATCCGTGGAAACCAGTGATGAAGAAGAAGAAATCAGCAAATAATTTACTTCCGTATTCGTTTCTTTGAAGGTTTGCTCCTTCTATAACTATTTTACCTTCAGCTAATCTTCTTTCAGATTCTGCTCTAGATAAAATAATTTTATGTTTTGCAGAATTTAATGCAGGATTTTCATTTACTCCTTTTGTAGTAGCTAATGTTTCTGGTGAATTGATAGTTTCAATTCTAACTAATAAATCAGGGTGTGATTTAAAACCAGCTTGCACTTGCTCTAATGAATAAGTAGGTAATGAACTTTCTTCCATAAACCATCTTCCTCTGCTACGAGTAAGTTGCTCTCTTTCTTTAGGAATGCTAGTATCTGCAAATTCTTCTAAAGCAACTCTTTTTCCAGTCGCATCCACAAATTGCAATAAACTTCCACCTTTAGACTCAACAGCACCATATTCCCCTTTGATAAAGTTTTTCCATTCCCAAGCTTGAGAACCAACGAAGATTAAACCTCCAATGATAGTCAAGAACATGTAAAATGCTACTTTACTTTGTTTCATTTGGTGTCCAGCATCTACAGCCAAAACCATAGTTACAGAAGAACCAATTAAAATAAAAGTCATCAAAGCCACATAATACATTGGCATAGAAACACCATGTGCAAACGGAAAGTGAGTAAACACCTCATCAGCTAATGGCCAAGTTTCGATAAATTTAAATCTTGAAAAACCGTAAGCAGCTAAAAAACCAGAAAAGGTTAATGCATCTGAAACGATGAAAAACCACATCATTAATTTTCCGTAACTTGCTCCTAATGGCTCATTTCCGCCATCCCAAGTTTTTCCTACAGTAGTTGTAGCAGTACCTTTCGATCCCATAAAAAAAGTTGTTGTTAAAAAGTCCCCAAATTTACATTTTTTTCTTATTTAAAGAAATATAAAAACAAAAATAAATAAATCCACAAGAAATCAAGAAAGTGCCAATACATTGCACCAAGCTCAATACCAAGAAATTGTGAGGAATTGTACTTTTGTTTAAAATGATTATAAATTATAATTAATAGTGAAATTATCCCTCCAGACAAGTGTGCAAGGTGTGCATAAACTAAAACATACAAGAAGGATATTGTAATAGAACCAGTACCTCCAACTGGGTATAAATGATTTTCAAATAATTGGGTGAAACCCTCAAACTGAAAAAAAACAAAGGTTAATCCCAATGCTAAAGTTGCCCATAACAAATAGGTTGTTACCTTCCTGTTGTCTTTTTTAATAGCACTTTTAGCAAAATGCATTGTAAAACTACATAAAATAATTACTACCAAACTTACAAAAAACGAACTCGGCAATTGAAAGTCTTTTAACCAATCTGGTCTTGATTTACTTACCACTAAGGCGCTTGTTAATCCAGCGAACATCATGGTCATGCTTATCATAGCAAAAATCAGCAAAAGCTTGTATGATCTTGCCGTGCGTTGTTTATGTTCTTCACTTGTCATCATAACTATTATCTTAAAAATTTATCTAATATGTATATTATTTGTAATAAAGTTAGGTAAGAAACACTAACTAACATTAAAGTTCTTGCCGCTTTAGGAGTTCGTGATTGGTATAATTTTACAGCATACAACAACATCCACAACCCAACAAGAAATACTAAAATTACTGAAGGTAAACTAATGTATAATTTTCCAGTATATCCTAAATACGGTAATAATGAAGTTAGTATCAACCACAGGGTGTACAAAATAATCTGAATTGCGGTTTTGGTGTCTTTTTTACCTGTTGGCAACATAAAAAACCCTGCTTTTTCATAGTCTTCAAATAAAAACCATCCGATAGCCCAAAAATGTGGGAACTGCCAAAAAAACTGAATTAAGAATAAAGTTCCTGCTTCAATTCCGAATCGATTTGTTGCAGCAACCCAACCCAACATAAAAGGGATTGCGCCTGGAAAGGCTCCAACAAATACAGAAAGTGGGGTAACTGTCTTTAATGGAGTATAAACGCTGGTGTATAAAAATATTGATATCGCTCCGAACATTGCAGTTTTCGGATTGATTAAGTACAGTAATATCAATCCAATAATTGTTAGCAAGCTTGCCACAAATAGCGCTACATTTGGAGACATTCTGCCAGCAGGAATGGGTCTGTTTTTTGTGCGATCCATTAAAGCATCTAAATCTTTTTCAATCACCTGATTGTATGCATTAGAAGCTCCTACCATGCAATAACCTCCTACAATCAACATTGATAAAGTCAACCAACTAAAAGGATGCGCTTCATCAAAACCCAACAAATATCCTGCAATAGAAGAGAAAACAACGCTAATTGCTAACCCTGCTTTGGTAATTTGTTTAAAATCGTGGCAGATTTTTGTGATTGAAAAATGAGATTGTATCGTTTCCAAAAATTGTTTTCTATTAAAACTGTTGCAAAAGTAGTTCATCAAAAAGGATTTGACAAAAAACATTTCACAAATAATGTCCTAAAATTATAATTATTGAAAAGGAGCAATTAAATCATCATATAATAGGCAATAAATGATTGGAAAAATCAATAATTACAGCCTCGATAATTAAAATTAATATTTGCTACTAATAAAATCAATTTTACGAGTTATTGGCACATTTTAAGGTGCTAACGAACTGAATATTAATCTAATTTTGCATTCCATATACTGTCCTCTAAATTTATTTTTTTCTAATTCCTACTTTGATCTATCATTAAATTAGGCTTGTAAAACAAGACTATTATTTTGATAATTCAATCATGTCAAAAAACTAAATAACATTTAAACGGAAAAAAATGAAAACATTAAAAATTACTTTACTTGCGTTTTGCATAAATTTTATGTCCTTTTCGCAAGTAGGTATTGGAACAACAACCCCGCAAGCAAGTTCAATTTTAGATTTAACAGCTACAAATAAAGCTTTATTACTAACAAGGGTTGCAAATACGGGAGCAATTAGCACCCCTATTAATGGCATGTTGATTTATGATATTAGTTCTAATTGTGTAAAAATATATCAAAATTCTGCTTGGAGTGATTGCATAGGAACTCCAGCAACTCCTGCCGTTGCTAATGATTGTGCAATAAATGGCTTTGAAGGAACTTATACCTCAGGATTTGCTATGGCTGCTGCAAATAAATTTACTGTTACTATAACCAACAATTCCTTTTCAACTGCAAATATTAGTTTTGCAACTACCGATTTAGTTTTGAGTGGGGTTTCAGGATTATCTGTTTCCGCAGTTTCACCTGCTTCAGCTTCACTAATTGCCGGACAATCTCAATTAGTTACCTATACATTAGCAGGAACTCCAACCTCTGTTGGAACATTAACTGGTACTTGGACAAAATTGTCATTAAATTGTGTAAAAACCAAATCTGTATCTGGAATTAGTGCGCTATTGACCTCGAATTATTGTACAAATGCAACAATCAATGGATCTTATGTTAGCGGAATTGCATTAAGTGCAAGTAACACTTTTTCGGTTACTCTAACAAATAATTCCAGTTCAGCAATTACAGGAATGCCTGCCCCTACACTAACTAATTTAGCTAGCACTTATTCTGGATCAGGCGCAATTACGGTTGCATCGGTTACTCCGAGCGCAACTTACAACCTAGCAATTGGCGCATCGCAAACAATAACCTACACATTAAGTGGTACTCCAAGTTCTTCTGGAACTTTAATCCTAAATTGGTCCTATGGTGATTTAGTTTGTCAAAAAGTAAAAAATATTGGCTTAGGAGATGCTACATTTACTAATGTAAAAAACAATACTTATGTATTTTCTGCCAATGACCCATCTGTTCCAATAAATAGTCAAGGCACATTGGCAATTGGAACAACTGTTTTAGCGCCTTACACCTCTGGTTTGGGCTCGTATCTTGCTTATACTAGTTCATTTACAGCAATACCTGCAGCCTATTGCGAAGACGGAGCATCCGATTGGACCTTTGGATATAGCTATGCTGCTGGAACATTTTCAACAACAGGAAATCTAACTATTACATTGATTACAAAAAAAGGGGGCATGATTACTGCATGGCCTGCTAAACGAGTAGCGACTATTTCTACAATAAATTTCAATTGTATTTCTTTAGCTTTAAATATTAATGGAAATTCGATAAGTAATACTGTTGGGATTGATGAGGGAGGAGACGTAATTAGAGGTGCGATTGCTCTTGGCGGAGGCGCAAGTGCAGCTGCTTATGACGCTGCTGCAGTTAATGATGTTGTTAAAGTTACTGCGGCAGAATTTAATCAATTACAAAATATTGTTACCGGAATGACTAACTTTGGTAGAGTGGCTGCAGATGACAACCTCCCTTCTCCTGGGACAACTTCTTACGTTAATAATATGATTGCAAATACAATTCCCATTGGAGCCTACCCATTTGCATTTACAACATTACTAGACACAAATACCTCTGGAGTCACTTTAATTTATCAAGCTGGAGATTCCGCTATTGGATCCTATTGGAGTTCAGGATCCTGTTATTTATTTACCCCTAGTGCAGTAGGATTATATTATTTTGTAATTAAAAGACCTTCTGTTTCTAAAACTACTTCAACTCAAAAATTAGCTGTTAAAGGTTATTGGAATGGATGGGGCGCTAATGGAGGAGGACATGGCTGTGATGGTTGTGCTTCTAATACATCAAGCATTGGTGGTACAGAAAACTCACAAAACTGCAGCTTAATAAGTGGGGCTTATGGAGGCACAACTACAGGCTCTTTCCCAACTAACGCTTATCTAAATTATAGTATAAAATATACTACACTAAAACAATGGTAAACGAACAAATATTTGCAAATTATGAAAATTAACATCGCCTTAGTATTGGTATTATTTTCAACTAATTATTGCCTTTCACAATTAAAAGTAGTCTCGGGTGAGGTACTTTATATTTCTGGAGCACAAAATCTTTATACAAATGAAACAATATATAATGATGGTGCTATTACATTAGGAACGGGGAAATTATATATCGCTCGCGATGTACACAATAATAACTTGGTTAGTTTATCAAATGGAACAATTGCCTTAACAGGGGCTAATACGCAAACCTTTGATTTTGCTATTGAAGATATTGCAAAGCGAGTAGAACTAGACAAATCTGCCGGAACTGCAACTTTTAATTCTGGTAGCTTAGTAATAACAGACGGACTATTATCATTACAAGGAGCTATTGATGGCGGCGGTAAATTAATTATGAGAAGTACTGCAACCAAAACTGCAATTGTTGAACAATCTTCAGGAGGAACAATAGACAATATTGTAGTAGAGCGATATATTCCAGCAAAGCGGGCCTATAGATTTTTAAGCTCACCTGTTACAACCTCAACCTCAATTAAAAGTAATTGGCAAGAAAACCAAAATAATACTGCAACGGCATATACGAGTAACTCAAATATTGCCCCAGGATATGGCACTCATATTACGGGTTCTACAACAGGTGCTAACGGATTTGATGCTACACAAACTGGCGCAGCATCTTTATTCCAGTTTAATAACACAACACAATCTTGGTCTGCAATTAGCAATACAAATACCAATACGCTTTCTGTAGGAAATCCATACCGACTTATGGTAAGGGGAAGTCGAGCCGTTAATTTAACAAATAACGCAGCTACTCCATCTCCAACAACGTTAAGAACAATAGGGTCATTAAAGATTGGAACTTTTACAAATTCTAATCTAAGTGCCGTATCAAATGAATATAATTTTATTGGAAATCCTTATCAAGCTCCAATAGATATGGCTGCGATATTAAATACAAGTACTAATATAAATCCTAATTTCTATTACGTTTGGGACCCAAAAGTTGGAGGAACTAATGGAAGAGGAGCTTATGTAACTTATACTTTTACTGGAAATACTAATAATGTTTCTGGCTCTGCTGTAAATCAATATTTACAACCTATGCAATCTTGCTTTGTAAAAACACTTGCTAATGGAGCTGCAAATATTACTTTTAATGAAAGTAACAAATATACAGCTGCCGCCAATGAAAATGTATACAAAACAGCAGAATCATTAACAAATACTGCAACATTAAGATTAACCTTATATGAGGCAAATGCTTTTAATGAACAACAAACTCCGGCTGACGGAGTATTACTTTTTTTTGATGATTCTTTTAGCAATGCGGTAGATGCATTTGATGCAGAAAAAATGACGAATTTGGATGAAAATATTTCAGTCCTATCTCAAACAAATAAACTGAGTATTGCAAATTTTCAATTTCCGCAAAACACAACCGTATATCCATTAAATATAGATCAATATCGGTATACTAACTATAATTTAGTTGCTCACCTAGATAACTATTCTGGACTAACGCCTTATTTACACGACACCTTTATGCAAGTATATTCCGAAATAAATCCTAACGTTAATTATAATTTTACAGTAGATGCTACAATTGCAGCTTCGACTGCTAATAATCGATTTGAAATTGTTTATTCTAATCCAAATCTTACTAACCAAAATTTCACATCTGAATTAGTTGCTTTATTCCCAAATCCATCTAAGTCTAATGATTTTAACCTGAAATTACCCTCTGAAGCAGGAGAATATAAAGTAACTATTTATAATACTTTAGGCCAGTTAGTAGACATTATTACTTCTCAAACTAGCACAAATACTTTAAACTGTGAAGTTGCTGCAACAGCAGCAACAGGTATTTACCAAGTAGTTATTACTAAGGATAATTCAACCGTAAATAAAAAATGGATCAAAGAATAATTATGAAAAAGTATAGTAAACTTAACTATTTTCTCTTTGCTTTTTGCCTCTATACTATACCTATATTAGCACAAGGTAGCGGTACTGGTTTTGATGATAATGTAGTAGATAATGCTCCAGTTGCTCCCATAAATAATTACATACCCATACTTTTCATTACGGCTATTGCTTTTGGATTTTTAGTATTTAGAAAAAAAATTAATAATCAAAGTACCAATTAAAAATATCACATCGTAGCCCTAAAGATATCCAAGTTGTACTTTCTTTTTTTACCAAATCGGTTTCTACAGTTGGATTGAAATTTCTATATATCAAACTACCGAATAATTTCATATTGGTAGCAGGATTTATTAAATATCCCGCTTGAAAATCACCCATTAATATTGTAGTTTTATTTCCTTGGCCTACTTCAACTCCCGAATCAAATGGGCGGTTATCATTATAGCTTAAATAAATATTTCCGCCATAATTATACGAATCTGTAGTGGTATTAAAATCCAATCCTCGCACACCCATTGTTAATTTTGCATCCGCAAAATACCTGCCTTTGTGATATCTTGCTATTGCAACCAATTCTTTTGCATTTCCACCCCACTGATGTCCCATACTTTGATTAAAAGAACCATAATTGGTTAGCACATCACTATGAGAATAAACATAAGGACGAATGTGATTGTATTCTAACTGCAATAATAAATTAGGTATATTTAGAGCATTATAATATTTTACGCCAAGTTGGTATGCAAACTTATTTTTCCAACTTCCATTTCCAGATTTTACTTCTCCAAAAGAAAATTCATCGATTAGAAATTGCCCGTAAAAATTGAATTGATTGTTCCATTTGTATTTGTAGGTTAATCCCAAAAGTGCATTTCCACTTTTTGAAGAAGAAGCAAATTCAACAGCACGATAAAAAATAATTGGATTCACAAAACTCATGTCAAAGCCACGTTCATTTTGATTTGACCACACTACCGATTCGAAAAATCCTAAATTTAATCGATTCGAAATATTCCAACTTAAATAATGATTGGCCATAAATTTGGTTGCATACGTTTTATCCACCATAGCATCTTTACGAACATCTTTAAGCCACATGTAGGTATTGGTATATTTTACCTTCCAAAATGTAGTATTTAATTTTATGAATGGATAAGGCGAAGCCCCGTCACCTAAAAGTAAAGATCGGTATCCATCTCCAATAAAATTTCTTCCGTAACCCATTTGTAAATCAAAAAATTCACTAGGTGAATAGGTTAAATTGGCTTCCGCTGAAGGAAAATCGTATGCATCAGTTTTAAATCTTTTGGCAATACCTATACCTGGAACAATTGCAGGATCACCCACTGCAGGAAAATCGGCAGGTACGGTTCCAATTGGATGCAACGATTCAGCATATGAATTATAATAATCAGCAAATCGCCCTTGGCTTTCATAAATAGTAGTTGTAAAGTTTAACTGACTACCTAATCCGCCACGAATTTGAATCCCACGCGTATTTACATAAGTATATTTGGTGGTACTTGGAGCACTTTTTCCTACTTGCGTGTCAAAAATCGGATTCATTGTAAACCAATAATCTTTTCCTTGAATTGCTACCGTATTTTCATTCCAAATTTTCTTACCCCACCAAGTAGTTTTGTTTTTCATCAACTTCTCATTGGCTGCAGCCAAATTGTAGTATTTAGAAACTTCAGCATAGGTGAATGGTTTTGAACCTGTATGATTGTTGCTGCCAATTTGATTTAATGCGCCATCAAATTGTGCATAATAACTATGAGAAAAAGGAATATTAATATGACTTTCAAACTGCGGATTTGTAAATTTTTGATATGCAATACTGTCTAATTCGGTTAGCACTTTATCTCTATTTGCTTTAATAACTGCAGCAGCATTTTGCAATGTTTGCGTTTCTTTAGCTGGAGTGGCATCTTTTAAAGGTATTGAAATTTTGATGGTGTATTTAGCATACGTAGCAGCACCATTAAAAGTTGCCGGACGCACTTTAGGCATTTTATCAAAAACCCGCTGGCATTCATTTTTTAATTCGGCGTCATTTGTATCGGCATAAAGTAACTTGAATGCTCCGTTTTTATCTACTTCAAAAAGTAAAATAGTCGTTCCATTATAATTTGACTCTTTTAATTTTTGAGGAATTTGAAAATTGGCAGAAACAAAAGCCTGAACTTGTTCATAGAAACAAGCCTCCAATTCTTTGCCTTGCATTTTTTCGCAAGAAGGAAAAACAGGCATTTGCTCATTGCTTTTTTGAGCATTAGCAACTACCATCGGAAACAATAATAATGCAAAAAATAACTTCTTTATCATTGGTATATTTTTATATTAATAATCACTATTTGCAACTTGCCCACTAGCAATTGCTTTCGCAGAAGAGGTGCCAATTCTTTTAACTCCCAATCGAATCATTTCTATAGCTTCTTCATAAGTTCTTACTCCACCTGCTGCTTTAACTGGTAATGGCGATGCATTTTCAATCATCATTTTTATTGTTGGGATAGTTGCACCATTAGGTAATCCGGCTTCTGTTTTATAAAAACCAGTGGACGATTTCACAAAAACAGAAGAATAACATTCTTCTTTAAAATTAGCAATTACTACATTTTTTATTAAGGCAGAAAGTTGAATTATCTGCTCACCATTTAATGCTGCAACTTCAATAATCCATTTTACAATTTTATGATTCGCTAACCCTAATTTGGTTCCTTCTAAAATTTCTTTTTTCACCAATTGAAGATCCCCTTTTTTGAATGCCTCATAATTACAAACAAAATCTAAATCATCAACACCATCATTAATTGCTCGTTGGGCTTCGGCTAATTTATCTTCTAAAGAATAGGTTCCTTCGGGAAAGCCAATAACTGTTCCAACAGAAACCTTAGAGTGTGCTGCTACAATTTTTTGCTTTGCAGATTTTACTCTATCTGGACGAATCATAATCAATTTAAACCCTTCCGCAATAGCCTCCTCAACAAATCCATCAACCACTAAGTTGTTTTCATCTTCAGAAAGTCCCGCTTGAATTGGAGTTTTTAAATAGGTTGAATCTAAGTAGCTTTTCACATTCATGCCCAAACATTTATTGGATAAATATACAAAAAAACCACTCAAAGAGTGGTTTTAGTATTTCTAAATAAAAAATTAATTGCAATTATTCCCGTGAGTGCTCCAACACTATTTGCTAGTACATCATATATATCGGGTATTCTAGTATTTGTGAAAATGCCTTGACAAATTTCCATTACTATTCCATATAGTATAGCAGTAATTAAAACTATTTTTTTAACCGATTTTAGATATTTGGTTTTAACTAAATATAAAAACCAAACTAGAACAAAAACAAGATAAAATAAAAAATGTACATACTTATCTTTATAGTCAACATCAATTGCAATAGAATTACTTAATTCTTCGCTAATTGTAATCAAACTTAGAATTGTAATAAGACAAGTCCAACTAATTGCTATAAAGAAGTATGTTTTTTTATTAAGCGCCAATTAGTTTTGAATAAGCTTCACTATCCAATAATTCATCCCATTGTGAAGCATCTGAAACTTTCACTTTAACCATCCATCCTTTTCCATAAGGATCAGAATTTACATTTTCTGGATTGCGCTCTAACTCTTCATTAAATTCAATGATCTCTCCAGCCATAGGCAAGAATAAATCTGAAACTGTTTTTACAGCTTCTACTGTTCCAAAAACTTCATCTTTATCTAGTGTTTGGTCTAATGTTTCAACTTCAACATATACGATATCACCCAATTCTTTTTGAGCAAATTCAGTAATTCCAACAGTTGCGATTTCACCATCCATTGCGATCCATTCGTGATCTTTAGAGTATTTTAAATTGGTAGGAATGTTCATTTTATTTGTTTATTTTAATTTAGTCAAAGGTATTATTTATTATTAAAATTTAAAAAGGAAATTATTTCATTTTTTATTAATTTCCAAAAGTATAACGTAGAGTAAATCCACCACGAATATTAGTCATTGGAAATGAAGTAGAAATAACTGCTTCAGAGAACGAATGATCATAATATAAAATTGCAGTTAGGTTCTTACTAAACGAATAATCTGCAGATAACTTCACGGTCCAAATATTTTGGCCGCCGCCCAATTGATTGTTATTATAATCTAAATAGCGAACAATGGTTTTATTGTTTCTATATGAAAAATCTACCTTTAAATTAATATCACTTTTAATAACTCCTGTAGGGCTATCCGCTAATTTAGAAGAGAATATTACATCTTTAAAACGGTAACCCGTTCCAATTACATATTCAATTCCTTTAACTTCTGTCAATAAATTATTATCAAAACTTAATGATAATGCTCTATCTTTTTTCACTTCTGCAAGAATTTTAAAGGAGCTTTTTGTTTCAAAGTCTACTCTAATTAATGGATTAAATTGCTCTACTAAGTTGACATTTCCAATAATTGTTTGACTATAAAAATTACCATTCAATGGATTTATCTCATTAGCATGTTGAGCATAATCTAAATTAGAACGGAAAGAATTTATGGTGTAGGATGCTTTGTAAGCATGCTGAACTGAAAAACGTTTAAATCGTTCCTTAAAGAAATTATAACGCATTAACCCATTGTATTTAATATTCCAGTTAGGAATTGGGATGTTTTTAAATGCATTTAATGAAATTGTTCCTGCTCTATCACTTGGACTTTGCGCCAAACTGATTCCAACCGTTTTTAATGCTGGGATATCAAATCCAGTATATGCAGCTAAAAATGCAGGCAATAATACTTCCGGGCTGTTTTTACCAAAACCGGTTGGATAGCCATCTGCGCCAACAGGGAAATTAGACGTGCCATAATGTTCGGTAGCCAATCGATTTGCAATTATAATTCGGTTACTTCTAAATTCTTCAAATGGAATAGAGAAAAATTCATCGCTCTGTCTAAATGATGATTTCAACATAACAGTTGAAATGGCAAAATTACCTGTGTAGTAGGGTGATCTTGAATTATAAACACCATCCATAACATCGTATTGTTCAGAATAATTATTTGAATACGATCTATTTGCAGTCAAATCAATTTTAAAGTCAGGGAATAAATCCATGTTGGCTGTCACATCTAATGTTCTAGTTAAAACGTGCGTATAATTTTGATTGAAATTAGGATAATTGGTTAACCAACCATTTTTAGCCGCTTCAAATCGAACATCATCTTGACCTCCAAACACAAATCCCAAAGTAGGCTTTGAAGTTCCAAAGAAACCTACTCCTGGCAAAAATCCTGGAAGTGCAGTACCCTGATTTTCGGAATAGTTAATTTGAATGTTTTTTATACTAGTTACTACACCAATTAATCCGTCTAAAAATGGATTGGAATCTTTTAATACAGCTGGCTTCACATTTTTAACTTTCTCTCCGGGTTTAGGTGGTGCAACAGGGGCTGCTTTACCTGGAGTTTTTTGTTTGGATAATCCTATGTATTTATAGAATGAGTCCATATTAAAAGTAGTATTTAGCTTATGTGAACCCGAGTTTTGAATGGTATTACCTAAATTATATAAAACACCAGTATCTGTATCCACAACTGAAGACATTGCAATTGAAGAGCGTTGCCAACTATAGGTTCCTGCATAGGTATAATTAGATTTCACAAAATTCAAAAACGGAATTTTACTTACAGGCAATTCATAGTTTACGGTTACTTGCTGATTATGTAAATTAGGCAAACCAACATTCCAATAATCGGTCCAAATATTGTATGAGTTATCTGGCTCATTATTATCTTTCATGTAATTTCTAACAATATTATTTGAAGTTGCATTGAAATTGATTTTTAATGCTTTTGTTAGATTATAATTAAACCCATACTGATAATTAAACAAGAAGTTTCTTTGATATAAAGCTTCCAATCCAATACCTTCAACATCAACTAATCGGAATTGTTGTCTATTAAATTGTCTTGTAATGTTGGTACTAAAATTAACGTTGGTTGGTTTGTAATTAAAGTTAAAATCACTTAACAATTTCCAATAACTGCTCTTTTTGAAAACCTTAACCGATTTTAATGGTTCAACCGGTTTTGGCTGAAAAGCAAATGTATAGTCCACCGTTGTGCTCACTTTTTGATCGGTGTAGCTCTCTAATTCATAACTATGGCGATCCACCTGATTATAGGAATACGAAAGTGTTAAGTTTTCTATATCATAAAAGTGTGGTTTTGCCTTTTCACCTCGTTCTTTTTTTACACCAATGAAATTAATACTTTTTCTTTTAGTGTAATCCATAGCTCTATTCCTAAGATTTCTTTTTTCAGCTGGATCTGAAGTTTCATCAATTAATTGTTTTAATTCAATATCTTGATTGAACGGATCGTATTTAGGTGTAATGAATTCTTCGCCAATTCCATAATTAAATGGCAAATTAACACCCCATTTTTTTGGCATTAATTTCCCTAAACTCATGTTGGTTACAATATTATATTGTAAAACATCTTCTCTGCTTCTTTCGTTAGGCCCTTGCTCTAATGTTCCAAAACCGATAGTACTCATTTTTCCAGTTGCAGAAACGTTTGCAAAATCGGCAAGATTAGCATCCATATTAGCAACAGCTGCCATACCGCCTTTATTATCCATGCCGGCTAGACGAAGCTCATTAAACCAAACTTCTCCCTTAAGACGTCTCGGATTTAATGGATGTTGCGGCGTGCTTAATTTATTAGTTTGATTTTTTACTCCAAGCATTAAAGTTCTTACCAAACCAAAATTAGGATTACCACGAATACCTAAACGCAAATTAGGATCACCGTCTCCATCAGGTATCGTCACATCATCATCTGGATAATAAATTTCACCTGGCAGATAAACATGATTCATGGCTTTAATTTTCATTCTAGTTATTAGCTCTAATGAAATGTCCATATTATTATCTTCAGGCCATACTCCGCCCTGAGAATTATCTCCAAATTGCGTCTTCTTTAATGGTTTTTCTACCTGATAAAAGTTATCCGTAAAGTCATTTCCAAATCGAACAAACCCCATTAATTCTTCATCTTCAATTGAAGTAGGATTACTTGCAATGGCTTCGGCGTGTACAAACATTTTTAGTTTTTTGTACTGACGCATATCCACACTCACATTTTTAAATACAGCACGAGAGTCCCCTGGTTCCAATCCGTAATCGGATGTACTTCCAATTTTAATAGACAATGATTGTTCGTTTTGAGGGATTAAAGTATTGTTGTTATACAATTGTTCCAATTCTACACCTGGAGGCAATACATAATGAATGGGTTCTCTAGTTCCGTTTTCTTGAACATTTACTGCGGCAGAATCATAATCGGTGTTATCATCAGTAACATCCGTATCTAATGGATCTAAAGTGTAATCGTATTTTCTCCAATCTCCACGAACCAAATCTAAAGATCCAAATCGAATTGTCATTTGACTTGAAAACTTAGTCATGAACATTCTCATAAAACGGATGGAACGAAAATCGGAAATACTTCCAACTGTATTGGTAGGTTGATTGATTGGAATTTTAAATTGAATCCAACGTGCTGTGGTAGTTTCTCCATTTGGAAGTGATACAGTAGTTGGTAATATGTTGGTTATATAGTTGCTTCCAACTTGTGATAAGTCAGACGGGCTCACCTTAATACTATACTCATAATAGGCATTAATGGTGTTCATAGTATTATCACGATTCACGTCCTCAACATCAGGTATTGTAGTTGATCCTCTATTAGTATCTGATACATTTATCGGTGAATTACCTTCTGTACCATTGTAGTATTTATAACGTTCAAATACGTCTCCACCTGTATTTAAAAAGTATTTATAATCATCCTCTGCAGGGTCAGAAAAAGTGGCAAAAGAAGGAAATTTTGAAGCTTCTTGAGCATTGTTTAATCCATTATATCCAACGTCTTGTGAAGTTCTATTAGCTTCGTTTGAATCAAAAGCATAAATCAAAGATTGTGATGCAGGACTATCTCCCCATACGGTTGGTGGTGCCAAAGTTTGATTATTACCCACCCCATTTTCATAGAATTTTCTACCATCTTGAAGTACGTCTTCCGAAATTTCTCCAAGGTTAAAATAAATCCTTCCTGTATTGGTAGGATTTATTGGCGATGGTGAAACACGAGTATCGGTATAGGGGTCTAACATCCAAAACTGGATATACTCAATATTAGATTGTTCAAAATTGGTTGTAGTTAATGCTCTAAATATACCTCCATAATTTGTTTCTGGATTTGGCAAAGTATTGTCTGAAGCCGTTGCAGGATTAAAATTATATGGTCCACGCTCTTTTGGAAAATAGGTCAAATCAAGAGTATTTACAACTTGGGTTTGTCCGGCAGCAATTGTTGTAGCTGGATACAACTCCTGACTGTAAATTCTACGCGTACTATTTAAGGACAGGTCATCATCGGAAATACCTGAAGGTCGCTGCGCATAAAAAATTGGATCGATGGTATACCAAGCTAATTTAGCTCTTTTGAAACCATAATCTAACGCTGCTGAATTCCCTCCAAAATCTACATAATCAGGTACAACACCCGTTGTTGGTCGAATTGGAGTGGAAGACAAATACCAAGAAAATGGAGATCTTAAGTCAATATTGGTTTGTGTACCTTCAAAATCTTCAACATACACAGTAGATTCACCATTAAAACGATCAGCCGTTGGCGAATCTGGCTGTAAATAGGCAACTTCACCTCTGAATGAAACATTAGAAGGCACATCGGTGTCAATATTTGGAAGTTTATTTACCAATCGAGTTAAGAAAGGAACTTCAGATGAAAAACTAGTATTCATACCATAAATGGTATTGTTTACCGATTCTTGTCCGTAATTGGTTTTTTGTGTAAAGGGACGCTCGGACATTTTTAACATGGTAGCACCCAATAAAAATTTATCTGAAAATTTATGCTCTACATTAATTCCGTAAAAACGACGTGTTTGTCTTCCAAAAGTAGAATTGTTTTCTACCGAAACTTGAATTGGAGTATTTGAAGCAGACAAAGCAGGGTCTAAAATTTGAACTCTCCCCGCTTGATAATTTACGGTATAATCAACACCTTCAACTAATTTTCTTCCCCCCGCAGTAACTACAACAGATCCTTTAGGAACATTAAAGGCTCCAATTGGAATTCCATCTCCACCAGAAGATTTGAATTTTCCTTTTAATTGGAATTTATTTTTAGAACTGTTTTGTAATGCGGCTGCTTGAGTTGATTTATATAAACTTGAATAAACATATTTCAATTGGTTGTCATTGTATGCGCCTGGCGTTGTTTCTGGAACATCATAGTTTTCAAATGCACTTCCAGATCTTAATTTATTAAATAAATACTTACCAAATGGCTCTACAGATGTGAAAATCAAACGCCCATTTTGCTGATCTACAGTAAGTCCCGGAATAAAATCAAAGAAACCGTCTCCACCATTTTGAGGGTCATTATTGTAGTTCAATCGATCCAACCCAAATACTTTTAATAAAGGAGTATCTACCACACCATTAGGCAACGGAGAAGTTGTATTTGCTGCAGTAATATAATTTAAAGGAGAAGGATCGGTGTATAAAATATTGAATTTAAATTCTTCCTTTTGCATTTGAAAACCTTGAGGAATTTGATAAATATTCTTCATCATCAAGCCCCAAATTGGTTTTTGAACGTTTGTCAAACTACTCTTAAGCATTTTCAATACTAACGATTGAGAGGATGGAATTCCAGAAGCACTAACTTGGGTTGCCTCCACACCATCAGTACCAAATTCTCCAAC
>NZ_JBJTND010000067.1:0-6203 GCF_046073885.1 Flavobacterium sp. | reverse complement strand
GGCAATCTCCTCTCTTTTCGTTGTTCGCTAATCGTAACTATTATACGACGTGGCAATCGCATTTCAATTATTAATGCTAACGCTCTAGCAATCTCCTCTCGCGTGAGGGATGGCAGCGAAAATCCTTTGCGTAGCAAAGAGAGTAGCGAACAGCGCGACCCGTAGGGGCACGCCCCAATAAAATTAAGTATTCAGTTCTAGATCGTTGATGTAGTCTTGGTATTCGTAGAAAAATACTTCAAACTGTAACATAGTTTCGTTGAAGAAATCAAAAATTTCTGGCCAAGTATTTTTGTTATTTAAACTAACTCCGAGTTTTTCTACCCATATTTTACTTATGGCTTTGCCGGTTTCAAGGTAATAGTTTCTTTCTAAAATGGCTTCAGGTAGATAATCTTCTAGAAGTATTGTTTGAAGGGATTCAATTTTTTCGAAGTAGATTTTTCTTTTTTCTTCCTCTTTTGGTTCGATATCGAGGGAAACTTGTGCTTTTTTATTGTCGATGTAAAACTTGAAGGAAACATCTTTAATTTTGGTGTTATACAACAACCATTTTCTTGGATAGGCTTCAGCAAATTGTACCCAAAATTCTTTTTTTATAAATAAACTTTCTTCTTTGCTGAACATGGTGTGTAAATTTGGGTAGGTTATATTTTATTGGTAAATTTATAAATAATTACAGTTAGGCAAATGACTTTTAATGAATTTTTTGATGCAACATCTGCAATAAGTGAAGTTGAATTACCTTCTATTGCTTCACATATTAAAATGGCTCCTCTTGAACGTGTCAAGTCATTGCAAGAACCTATTTATAGTAGTTTAACTGCTAAAAAAGCTGCTGTAATGATGTTGTTTTATCCGAAAGATAGTGAAACCCATTTGGTTTTGATTAAAAGAAATGCGTATCCAGGTGTGCATTCTTCTCAAATTGCTTTTCCGGGTGGAAAAGTGGATCCTGAGGATGTAGATTTTCGCCAAACTGCCCTTCGAGAAACTTTTGAAGAAATAGGAATATCAGAAGATAAAATTTCTGTAGTTAAAGATTTTACCCCTTTATATATTCCGCCTAGTGATTTTTTGGTTTACCCATTTATGGGAGTTTGTTCTACTGAAATTGAATTTGTTTTACAACAAGAAGAAGTTGCAGGAATTATTGAAGTACCGCTAAAAACATTGTTGGATGATGCTATCATTTCAAATAAAATTCTGGATACTTCTTATGCGAAATCACTTGAAGTACCGGTGTTTGAGATTGAGGAGTATATAGTTTGGGGAGCAACCGCCATGATGTTAAGTGAGTTAAAAGATGTTTTGAAAATGGTGCTTTAAAGTGATACTTTTTGTATGTTTGCTTTTTATTTTTAATACGTATGGGCTTGTTAAAGCGAAATCCATTTGGGCATATTTTATTTATTAAAAAGTGGTTGATACGAATCTTTGGGTGTATTACTCATAGACGTTATCGTGGATTTAATGAATTAAAAATTGAAGGGTCTGAGATTATTCGAAATCTTCCGGATAAAAATGTATTATTCATTTCCAATCACCAAACGTATTTTGCCGATGTAGTAGCGATGTTTCATGTCTTTAATGCAAGTCTTTCTGGAAGAGAAAATAGCATTAAAAATGTGGGATATTTATGGCAACCAAAAATGAACATTTATTATGTGGCTGCAAGTGAAACTATTAAAGCAGGACTCTTGCCGCGAATTTTAGCCTATGTTGGCGCTATTACTGTAGAGCGAACCTGGCGTGCTGGTGGAAAAGATGTGACCGAAAAAAGAGAGGTTAATCCTAACGATACCGAAAATATTAAAATAGCTCTTGCCGATGGTTGGGTTATTACTTTTCCGCAGGGAACCACGAAGTCTTTTAAACCTGTAAGAAAAGGAACTGCACATATTATCAAGCAACATAAACCAATCGTAGTTCCAATTGTAATTGATGGGTTTAGACGTTCTTTTGATAAAAAAGGATTGCGAATGAAAAAGAAGAATATTTTACAATCTTTTATTATCAAAGAACCTTTACAAATTGATTATGATAACGACACGATTGATGAAATCGTTGAAAAAATTGAATTTGCAATCGAGCAACATCCCTCATTTTTAAAGGTTGCTCCTATAGAAGCCTAAATTATTCTTCTAACTCTATTTTTAAAAGCTCTTTGTAATTGTTGTTCAGTTTGTTCAGCAAAATTCCGTAAAGTAATTTATAGAAAAGCCAGAAAAGTAATATAGATAGAGCAATAATAGCCAGTCCAACACTTATAAAAAGTCCTTCGTGTTTTTCATATAATAAACGAAATTTTATATTGTTTTTTATTTCAAAACATACTCCAATTGCACTTGAAATAGAAACTAATAGTAAATTATACCACACATAATATTTTACAATTTTTCGGGTATTCAAAATGTCCTTCATGAGTTTTTTTACTGAAGATCCCGTATTTATGGTCTTGAAATTTTTGTAAAACAAATAAATGAATAGGGTGAGTACAACAAAATTAATTGCCGTAATAATCACTTCGAAATTATACAAATGAGCAATATTTAATTCATTTTTATATTTATCATCTAATAATACTAGTAAGTCGGATCCTCTTAGAATAATAAATTCGATTATGCTAATTATTAAAATCCACTTCACAATGGAAGAGGATTTTTTTTGTAACATATTATAGATAGCTCCCTCTGAAACTTGTTCAAATGAAGTGGTATCTTTTTTCCAGGCTTTTTTTAGTAAATCCAATTCTTTCATATTCACTACGGATTTAATATTTTTTTTAATTTTCCTTTAATTCTGTTCATTTTTACTCGTGCATTTACTTCGCTAATCCCTAAGGTTTCCGAAATTTCAGTGTAATCTTTATCTTCCAAATACATAAAAATCAATGCTTTTTCAATGTCATTCAATTCCTGAACTGCTTGATACATTAATTTTAATTGTTCTTCTTCTTCTTCTGAGTTATAGTCTTCTTGGCTTATACTGAAACTTACATTTTCGTAATTTACGGTTGCAATGCTTCGAGTATTTTTTCTGTAAAGGGTAATCGCAGTGTTCAATGCCACACGATAAGCCCAGGTGGAGAATTTAGATTCTCCTCTAAATTTTGGAAAAGCTTTCCACAATTGAATGGTGATTTCTTGGAATAAATCTTTATGAGCATCTTCGTTATTTGTATAGAGACGGCAAATTTTATGGACAATGTTTTGATTGTCCTTAAGTTGCTTTACAAATAATTGTTCCAAATTTTCACTCATACTTCAAATTAGTACCGCAATACCAAATTTTGTTACAATTTCCTTCTAAATTGCATTATAATGCTCGTGTCTTGTAGTAATTCACCAACAAATCCACAAATTTACTGTAGCTTTCTATGCCGTCTTTTTGCTGATTCATTTTTAAATATTGATCGTAAAAAGCATGAAAACCTTTATCAATAAACGTATCGTATTGTTTCCAGAACGCATCACTTTCTTTATAGTTTTTTAATATTCCGGGGTTGATTTTCAATTTTAAGGCCTTGAATTTTGTTTCGTTTTTTAGAGCAATATTCATCATGCAATACCGCAAGGCATTACTATAGGCGGAATATTGAAAATACAAATCGGGGTTATTGATTCCGGCTAAAAAACCAATAAAATTACATTCACTTTCACTGGCATATCCAATTTGATGTGCCATTTCGTGGCAAACTACATTTGGCAAAGTATATCTTGGAAGTTTGTCATTTATTTGGGCTTCATTGGTAAACGGATTCAAATAACCGGCAAATCCCATGTAAGTGAGAGGCAAACTAAATAATGATTTCTTTTTGCTTGAATGAATGTAATGAAAGGGGAGCTCTTTTATATCATATTTATATCCATTGGTACTGGCTTCAAATATGGTTTCGAAAGGAGCAGCGAAGTGTACTTTGTTATTTTTGTTGTGTGTGATTTCTAATTGTAGCGCATTGGTTTTCTGAATCAACTTTTGTGTGAATTTTTCTAAATCGGTATCCGAATATTCACGTGTGATATTCATTTTATCAAATAGAGGAACTCGGTAATAATTGAGCGCCCATATAAAATGGAATACAAAATAGACTACCGAAAGCACGCTTGTTATTTGAAGTAAATTATTTTTCCAATTTAACTTCCACGTTTTTCGGGTTTTCCATAATTTAAAAAGCAGGTAAGAGAGAATACATCCGTAAAGCACATCCCCAATAGAAAAGGGAATTCCACCCAATACAATTCGCAAGAAATTTGAAATGTATACATACAAACCGTTGCTGTAATACTGTTCTACCACTTCTGGAAAAAAAGCAATTAGTTTCAGAAAAACGATCTGAAAGACCAAGAAAAATGGAAGTAAGTATTTTCTTTTTTTCATTTTAATGTTCTGGATAGTATGGTGTTAGAAAATAGGATGCCTTGAACTTTTTTTTCATATTTGCGTTCAATTTGATAATTCTTTTTGAGAAAAAAGGGCAAGGCAATACTGCTTGAATCGGTCCAAACTTTCAATAATCCTTTATCTTTTGCTTCGTTTTCAATAGTAGCTATTATTTTTGAAGCTATCCCTCGATTTTGATATTCATGATGTACATATAATAAGTCGACACATCCCTCAGGTTCTAATGAGCCAAATCCTACAATTTCTGAATCTATTTCAACTACAATAAAAAAATCCTTTTGTATTTTAAACTCCCAAATAGCAATGTTTTTTGCTTGATTAGCCCATATTTGTATTTGATCTTTGGTGTATTCTTTTATACAAATATTATTTATGCAGTTATAAAATAATTCGGTAATGGCAGGAATATCATTACCACTTGCGTTTCTTATTTTAATATTTGAAGTTATCATGTTGTAAAAGTAAAAATAAAGTTTAGGTTAAAAAGCATTTAAACTTTGTAACTTTGTAACATAAAATAAAAAAGTAAAAATGAGCCAAGAAATAAGAAACCTAGAGCCAAAACCACTTTGGAATAATTTTGCCGATTTGAATGCAGTTCCTCGACCTTCAAAAAAAGAAGATCGTGTAATTGAATTCATGAAAAATTTTGGAAACAAATTGGGTTTAGAAACCTTTGAAGACGAAATTCGTAATGTGATCATCAGAAAACCGGCTACTCCAGGAATGGAAAACCGCAAGCCAATTGTACTTCAAGGGCATTTGGATATGGTTTGTCAAAAAAATAACGATACCGATTTTGATTTTGATACCCAAGGAATTGATATGTATGTAGATGGGGATTGGGTTCGTGCTCGTGGAACTACGCTTGGTGCAGATAACGGTCTTGGAGTTGCCATGATGATGGCCATTTTAGAATCTAAAGATATTAAACACCCTGCTATAGATGCACTATTTACAATTGATGAAGAAACAGGAATGACCGGTGCCTTAAACCTTAAAGGTGGAATATTAAAAGGAGAAATTCTTTTGAATATGGATACCGAAGAAGACGATGAGATTGGAATAGGTTGTGCGGGTGGTATTGATGTAACAGCAAACAGAAGTTACAATGAAGAAGAAACTCCCGAAGGTTCTGTGGGGTATACCATCTCTGTAAAAGGTTTAAACGGAGGACACTCCGGGATGGATATTCACAAAGGTTTGGGTAATGCCAACAAAATAATGAACCGTATATTATTTGACGGATTTGAAAATTTTGGTTTGCAAATTGCTGAAATTTCAGGGGGTAGTTTGCGTAATGCAATTCCTCGTGAAAGCACTGCCAAAGTAATTGTGGCATCAATGTATGACGAAGCTTTTGTATTTGATATGCAAGAAATAATTAGCGATATCAAAGCCGAATTCAAAACGATGGAGCCCAACCTAACGATTGAAATTAATAAAGCTGATTTACCAAGCAAAGTAATGGATCTTGGAGTGCAAGAAGGTTTTATCAGAGGGATTTATGCTGCGCATAATGGCGTATATCGAATGAGTGCCGACATAAAAGACTTAGTGGAAACTTCTAATAATATTGCGCGCGTAATTGTAAAAGACGGTGAAATCACCATTCAAAACTTAACCCGTTCTTCGGTGGAAAGTTCTAAAATGGACTTGGCAAACGGTTTGCGCTCAGCGTATGAATTGTTTGGCTGCGAAGTAACTTTTGGGGGAAGCTATCCGGGTTGGACACCTAATGTGAATTCGGAAATCTTAGAAGTTTTGGTCACTATTTATGAAAAGCAAAATGGCGCCAA
>NZ_JBJTND010000066.1:0-33571 GCF_046073885.1 Flavobacterium sp. | reverse complement strand
ATCTTCCAGTTATTCAAAATCAATTAGCCCGATTTATGATTGAAGATGGCGATGTGAGTTTCAACGAAGCTTTGAAAAAAGCATTACTAGTTAGAGCTCAAAAAACACAAGATATTTTTTGGAACGAGTACTTGAGTTGGTTTTATGTTCAAATGAAAGAATACGGGAAAGCATTTATTCAACAAAAGGCAATTTACAAACGCAACCCCGAATCTTTTTCAAATATAATAAACCTGGCACAGCTGGCTATTGAAGAAAAAGACACCGAAACGGCGAAAGAAATATTGAATTTTGTTTTACTAAACACCAAAGATTTAGACCTTCAAATAAAATCCAATGCCTATTTGGTAGAGTTGAAAATTGCTAAAGCTACCCCGCAAGATTATCCAGCAATTTTACTAGAATTAAACACCTTATTGAAACAATATGGAGAAAGCCCGTATACTATATCGCTATTAAAGTTAAAGGCACATTTCTTAACGTTTAATTTAAAAGATTCTGAAGCCGGGAAAGCATTGTTAAAAAGGGTTTTAGAAATGCCAATCAATCGCGATCAAACAGCAGAAATAAAAATGGAGTTGGCCGATATGTTGCTATTTGAAGAAAAATTCAATCAAGCATTAATTTATTATTCCCAAATAGAATCGGATGCCAATAACAGTCCGATTGGACAAGAGGCCAATTTAAAAATTGCCAAAACAAGTTATTACAAAGGCGATTTTAAGTGGGCGAACCACCAGCTTGAAGTGTTAAAATCGGCTTCTACCCAATTAATCGCCAACGATGCTTTGGATTTGTTTTTATTGATTTCTGATAATACCGTTGAAGATTCTACTCAAGTGGCCTTGAAGAAATTTTCGCGTGCCGATTTTTTACTTTTTCAAGATAAAAAACAAGATGCATTGGCAGCATTTCAAGCTATTCTAAAAGAAAATAAGGGCGATGCTATTGAGCCAGTTACATTATTGCGAATTGGAAAAATTTACGAAAGTTTAGGCGATACCACATTGGCTTTAGCCAATTACAAACAAATTTTAGACAATTTTAAAGAGTGCATTTACATTGATGAAGCCTTGTTTTTTTCGGCAGAAATTTATTTTCAATTAAATGATGTCACCAATGCCCAACCGCTTTATGAAGATATTATCACCCACCACGAGGACAGTATTTATTATGTAACGGCTCAAAAGAAATACAGGAAACTTAGGGGAGACAAGGAGATTTAATTTTAAAACAGAAACAATGATTTTATATAATGTTACAAGTAATATAGACACTTCAATTCAACAGCAATGGTTACAATGGATGCAAGAAAAACACATTCCAGAGGTATTGGCAACGGGTAAATTTACATCGGCACGATTGGTGAAAGTTTTAGTAGAAGAAGATATGGGTGGAGTTACCTATGCCGCGCAGTATACTACCGACAGTAAAGCCACTTTGCAACGTTATTATGATGAAGATGCACCAAAATTAAGAGCAGAAGCATTGGCTTTATTTGGTGATAAAGTTGTTGCTTTTAGAACCGAACTGGAGTTTGTTTCTGAGTTTTTTCAATCGAATTAATACCACCCCAATGGATAAAGTAAAAGCAAAAAAGCACCTCGGGCAACATTTTTTAAAGGACGAATCTATTGCCAAGGCAATTGCTGATACTTTAAATTTAGAAGGATATCAATCTGTTTTAGAAATTGGTCCTGGAATGGGCGTATTGACAAAATACCTAATTGAAAAGCCAACTTCAACTTATGTTATTGAAATCGACACCGAATCGGTGGTTTATTTGCAGGAAAATTATCCCGCTTTACGCGATAAAATCATCTCAAAAGATTTTTTAAAATTTGATTTAAACGAAATTTTCAAAGGCGAACAATTTGCCATTATTGGAAATTTCCCTTACAATATTTCCACTCAAATTGTATTTCGAGTATTAGAATATCGAATTCAAATTCCGGAGTTTTCTGGCATGTTTCAAAAAGAAGTTGCCGAACGAATATGCTCAAAAAAGGGCAGTAAAGTGTACGGAATTTTGTCGGTATTGGCACAAGCATTTTATGAGGTGGAGTATTTATTTACAGTTGATGAAAATGTGTTTAATCCTCCGCCTAAGGTAAAATCGGGGGTGATGCGGATGCGCAGAAAAGAAAATTACACCTTGCCATGTAGCGAAAAATTGCTTTTTACGGTTGTGAAAATGGCATTTCAGCAGCGTAGAAAAACCATGCGAAATAGTTTAAAATCACTAAATTTGTCCGATAATTTACGAGAAGATAGTATCTTTGACCTCAGACCTGAGCAATTATCGGTAGAGCAATTTATAGAACTAACCCAAAAAATAGAGGCCAATGCAGTTTAAAATCAGCAAAGAACTGTTAGTTCAAATCGAGCAACTTATTCAACAAAAAAACGACAAGGAATTGGAAGTTTTATTGAATGACTTGCACCATGCTGATATTGCCGAAATTTTTGAGGAACTAGATATTGAAAACGCTACTTATATTTTTAAAATATTAGATAGTGAAATTACTGCCGAAATCCTTCCTGAACTTGAAGACGATATTCGTGAAAAAATCCTTCAAGGTCTTTCCGCTAAAGAAATTGCAGAAGAACTAGATGAATTAGATACTGATGATGCTGCCGATATTATCTCGGAACTTTCCCAAAGTAAAAAACAAGAGGTAATCTCTGAGCTTGAAGATGTTGAACACGCTAAAGACATTGTAGATTTATTGCGCTACAATGAAGATGAAGCGGGGGGATTGATGGGTAAAGAATTGGTGAAAGTAAATGAAAACTGGAACGTACTTACTTGCGTTAAAGAAATGCGAATTCAAGCCGAGAATGTTACTAGAGTTCATTCTATTTATGTGGTTGATGATGAAAACCGATTAAAAGGAAGATTGTCATTAAAGGATCTGTTAACGACTTCTACCAAAACCATGATTAGCAATGTATACATCAAAAAAGTGGATTATGTAAAGGTTGATACTCCAAATGTTGATGTTGCACGAATTATGCAAAAATACGACTTGGAAGCAATTCCTGTTGTAGATGAATTAGGCCGATTAGTAGGCCGAATCACGATTGATGATATCGTAGATGTAATCAAGGAAGAAGCAGATAAAGATTACCAATTAGCAGCGGGGATCTCTCAAGATGTAGAGGCCGACGATAGCATACTTCAACTTACCAAAGCGCGTTTACCCTGGTTGGTTTTGGCGCTTTTAGGAGGCTTTATAAGTGTTAAAATGTTAGGTTTATTTGAAGGAGCCATGTTAAAACACGGAGAGTTATTTTTCTTTACACCTCTTATTGCAGCTATGGCAGGTAATGTGGGAGTTCAATCTTCTGCGATTATTGTGCAAGGTTTAGCTAATCAATCTATTAGTGGCTCAATTTTTAATCGATTATTAAAAGAAATAACTTTAAGCTTATTAAATGGATCGTTGCTAGCAATAATCTTATTTGTAGGGAGTCATTTTTTATTGGGGGTAAATCCAAAAATTGGTATGATTGTAACCATTGCATTAATTTCGGTGATAATTATTGCTTCTTTAATAGGGACTTTTATTCCGCTTATATTAAATAAATTTGGGATTGACCCTGCGCTTGCAACAGGACCTTTTATTACAACAAGTAATGATATTTGCGGGATTTTGATTTATTTTTCAATCGCAAAACTCATTCTGGGATTTTAATTTTTTTCAACTACAAAGAATTAATCCAATCCTGAATTAATTGCACTCCCATATCATGCTTAATAGTTCTTCCTAACGCGGGCATCATGTAGAAGTTGTCTGTTTCAGTTTGAACGCGATAAAACAATATAGATTGTCCTACATTTCCTGGTTGTACAATTCGGCCATTGTATCCCGCAAGATAGTGCTGAGCCGGAACCCCAACTCCCATATTTGCTGGATCTGTAGTTTTATCAAACCCAAATCTTAAATCAAATACATCGGCTTCGCCACCATCAACGTGACAATGAGAACAATTGGCATCAAAATATGACCGTACTCTCAAATCTAATGATTTTGAGGTGTCTTTGTAATCTACAACTGAGACAATTTGTGACGGCAAATTATTTTCTAAATATCCATATTCAATCCATTTGTTCAATTGATTTTTTGATCCCTCCGAAAAATTAAAATTGCTGTTTAAATTTTGAGGCTTTATTCCCAGCGGGAAACGGGAGCCATTGTTTAATCCATGGCATCTTTTACAATCGGTAACCGTAGAAGGGATTTTATAATTAATTGAACGTAAATTATTGGATTCATCAGTCCATGAAATAGCAGTTTGTGAGCCTTGATTTTGTAAATAGGCTTCCGTTTGTTCAGAGTTCCATACATATTCTGCAAAAATCCAACCCGTTTCTTTTCTAATCATCAACCTCGTTTCAACAATTCTTGTTGTATTATTTGGAACAACATGATTGTAATAGAACATTTTTATTACCGCCGATCCTACAGGTAAATCAAGAATTTTAGCATCTCCTTGATAAGAAGCTTTCAGTCCATTTGGAATCCATACAAATCGTTTTTTTTCGGCATAGTCAGTAAATAATTCGCTGGTAGGTTTGTATGGTAAAACCCCATATGCTGGAGACATATTTTTTAATTCACCTTCAAAAAACTTATAATCAGATAATTTAGGATAAGGAACCTGAGTTAAATCAACTACAACGGGAGAAACAGGAACGGAAACATAATCATCCTTTGTGCTACAAGAATTGAGCATCAATAGACAACCGCCTACAAATAAAAAAAGATATTTATTTATAGTAGGCATATGAACTAAAATGAAGTGTTTAATGATAATGCCAAACCAGAACTTTCAGGAACATACCTACATACACCACCTACACATACTAATCCACCTCTTTGACGTCCATAGTTTAAAGCAATACGGGTAGAATTTTTTCTAAATGCTCCACCAATATTATAATAGTGGTTACGCATATAGTCTAATTCATTTCCATAATTATATAAATCGGATAAGAAGAACGATAGTTTAGAATTTAAATTCATTTCAACGGTACCTCCAGCCCAGTTTTTCTTATCGTGATCTGCCCATAAATGCTCCCCAACCACTCGTATTGATTTGGTAGAATTAAATTTATAAGTTGCTTCAGCTGCAACAATAGATGCATTTACTTCACCTGCAGTTTCTTGGATCATTTTCTTGTTGTAATATTGATTGCTGTAACTAAAAATCGATTGCCATTTTGCATTCCATTTTTTAGTTACTTCCAAATTATAATCAGTGAAATATCTTTTGCCAAATCCTAGGAAATCTGTTTTGTAATCTTGTGGATTATAGATATAAAAAGTTCCACCAAGTGCATTCCAATTTGAAAAATTAAAAGCCAATTTCATTCCGTTTTTACCGCCCAATGAGGATCCCTTTTTGAAATCATAAAACAAATCAACTTGCCCTCCAATTTCGCCCGCTTTTACTAAATCTTTATCAGCAAGAATTACATTTGGCTGCGCCTGATATACATAAATATTCGCTAGATTATAGTGATTTTGTTTGGTTAAACTCGGAATAAAATTCATGATTCTATCATTGTAGGAATTGCCTTTAGCTCCTCTTTCCGAGAAGAACCCCATGTTTTCCAATCTTCTAAAAGTTCCATCGATACCAAAACCTTTTTTAGAATAACCAAGGTTAAGTATAACGGCACTACCGGGTTTAATTAAATTATTATCAATTTGATCGGTAACTTGTACCACAGCATCTTTTGATTTATAATCAAATTCAGAGGAAAGATAAAAAGAGTTATGTGTTAAATTTAATCTTCCAGCAAAGCCATTTGTTAAGCTATTGAATTTTGGATTTTCAATATCTGTTTTTTCATCTCTTCCAACATAAGTTAATCCAAGAGAAAGATTAGTAGTATTGTATTTAAAAATATCCGACAAAGTAATTTCGGTATCCAACCCATAAATTTTACTATTAGCTACATCAAAACCTGTCCTTTGTTGCCCGTATATTGATTTAAAAACAAGGTATTTTGTTGGTTTGTAAATAAATCTTCCTCCACGCAATGCATTATTTATACCTAAAGCACGGTCTTCCCAACTACGGTAAAGTAATCCGCTGCCAAATTGCTCATAAAAATACCCAGCGGTAACGTCAATCTTTTCGTTTTTATATTGAATAAAATAGGTTGCCACATTGGTGCCTACATATTTCGGATTCATATTTAATAAGGCATTTTTTTCATAAGCCTCACCTTGAATTCCTGCTGTCCAATTTTTGTATTTATAATTTACAAATAAATAACTGTTGGTTCGTAATGGGTTTTCTGGATGAGAAGTAGGATTTTGAAATTCATCAATTAACCCGGTATCGTTAAGATACCATTGTGAATTGGATTCAAATCCCCCAAAGACATTGCCTTTTTCCTTTTCTTGAGAAAATAGAGTAATTGGGATTAATAAAAAAAGCAATTGGCGTAGTTTCATTTCAATATTTGTTTTTGATTCAAAATCTTACAAAGACTTCAATTTTTCGTATAAATCGACTTCATTTCCTGGCACATAACCATTTTGAATATGTACAATTTTATTGTTCTTTACCACAATAGTGTATGGAATATTTACTATAGAAAGAGCTCTCTTAAAATCTTGATTGGTATCCAATAAAATAGTGTAATCCCATTCTTTGCCACTAACTAATGGTTTCACTCTTTTTTGAGTTCTTGTATCATCAGTTGCAACTGCAATTACTTCAAAGTTGATTGTTTTTTTCCACTCAGCTTGTACTTCGTTCATTTCGTCTAGTTCGTTAATACATGGCGCACACCAACTAGCCCAAAAAGAAAAAATATACAATTTATCTTTTTCGGAAAAATCATTTTTTAAGGAAATTTTTTTTCCTTCAAGATTGGATAAACTTAAATCAGGTAAGTTCTTTTGTGAGTAAGAATATAATCCAATAAAAAGGAACAAAAGGATAATTTTTTTCATAAAAACGGTTTGATTTACAAATTAATGAATAAAATGAATAGGATTAAAATTTATTTTGTTTAATTTGTATTAGGTTTAATAGAATGATTATTAAAGTTATGAAAAAAATATTCTTACTGGCTTTGTTATTTGGCACTTTTTTATTTTCTGCTTGTTCAGAGACTAATGTTATTGAAAACTTGCCAGATCAAAACCCAGATGCTGCTCCAGTTTCTGGAAATTTTAAAAAGAATGTATTAATTGAAGATTATACAGGTACTTGGTGCGGAAATTGCACACGTGTTGCCTATGCTGTAGACCAAGTAAAACTCCAAACAGATAAAGCGGTTACAGTGGCTATTCATAATGGTAATGATCCCTATAATTTTGATGGAATAGCTCCACTTAAAGATTTAATTTTACCAAATACACAACTCGCTCTGCCGGTTTCTAGATTGAATAGAATGACAGTTTGGACTTTTCCAGAGCCAACCAATATCCAACAAGCAATTGATTTAACCGGTAATAATACCTTTTTAGGATTAGCCTTAAATTCGACGGTTTCTAATGGTACAATTAATTTAGAAGTAAAAATGAAGTTCATTCAAAATTACTCTAATTTAAAATTAGTTGTTTATTTATTAGAAGATAAACTGCACTATGATCAACGAAATTATACCAATTATTATAATGGAGTAAACCCAATTCCTAATTTTGAGCACAATCATGTTTTAAGAAGCGCTATCACAAATATTTTAGGAGACCCTCTTACTGGAACTACAAATGGAAGCGAGATCGTTCAACCTTTTACCCTTCCAATTCCAGCTAATATTTCAAATCCAGCTAATATTAGCTTTGCAGCATTTATCGTAGGAAGTGATAATAAAGTGCTAAATGCAAGGGCAGCATTAGCAAATGAAAATCAATCATTCCAAATTAACCCATAATATTTAGAATAATTAATAAGGCCTCAAGGCCTTATTTTTTTATTAATTTTTCTTTCTATGAGTTTACTACTTACCTTGCAACAAGTAACTATTGCCGAAAAAGTTAAGCACGCCCCCAATTCTTCCTATCAAATAGGCATTGCAATTGGATCCTATTTACCGTTTGTGATTTTGGTGATAATTGCATACTGGATGTATTATCGCGCTAAAAACCGGAATGATAACGAGTAAAATTTATTAAATTTGCATTCAAATAATTCCTTTATGAGTAAAATAAGAATTACCAAACAATTTTCTTTTGAAACAGGTCATGCTTTGTATGGTTATGATGGAAAATGTAAAAATGTACACGGGCACAGTTATAAGTTATCAGTTACCGTTATTGGAACTCCAATTACAGATACTACGAATGTAAAATATGGAATGGTAATTGACTTTTCAGATTTAAAGAAAATAGTTCGTGAAGAAATTGTTGATTTATTTGACCATGCAACTGTTTTTAATCAAAACACACCTCATGTGGAATTAGCTGAAGAATTAAAAAACAGAGGGCATCATGTGATTTTGGTTAACTATCAGCCTACAAGTGAAAATATGGTTATTGATTTCGCCAAGAAAATTAATGATCGTCTTCCTAGTTCAATACAATTGCACTCTTTAAAATTACAAGAAACCGAAAGCTCTTTTGCTGAATGGTACGCTTCTGATAATTTATAATATGACTTCTAAGAAAATATATTTTGCATCCGATCAGCACTTTGGGGCTCCAACTCCAGAGGTAAGCTTTCCAAGGGAACAAAAGTTTGTTGCTTGGCTTGATGAGGTGAAGCAAGATGCAGAAGCAATTTTTTTATTGGGAGATTTATTCGATTTTTGGTTTGAATATAAAACGGTAGTTCCAAAGGGATTTGTAAGAATTTTAGGAAAATTAGCCGAAATCAGAGACAGTGGAATTCCCATTTATTTCTTTGTGGGTAACCACGATTTGTGGATGGATGATTATTTTCAAAAAGAGTTGAATATTCCCGTTTATCACGATAATAAAGAATTTACCTTTTATAATAAAACCTTCTTAATAGGCCATGGAGACGGTAAAGGCCCTGGAGATAAAGGATACAAACGCATGAAAAAGGTGTTTGTGCATCCGTTTTCTAAATGGTTGTACCGATGGCTTCATCCCGATCTTGGGATGCGTTTAGCCCAATACTTATCGGTGAAAAACAAATTGATTTCTGGAGCTGAAGATGTGGTGTTTTTAGGAGAAGATAAAGAATGGTTGATTCAATATGCTAAACGCAAATTAGAATCGAAACACTATAATTATTTTGTTTTTGGACACCGTCATTTGCCTTTGCAACTTACTATAGGAGAAAACTCAGAATATGTTAATCTGGGAGATTGGATTGGCTATTTTACTTACGGAGTTTTTGATGGGGAAAGCTTTCAATTAAAAACATTTACTAAATAAAGATACATAAAAAAACCTCGTTCTTTTGGAACGAGGTTTTTTATTATTTGTTTAGAAAAAATTATCCTAAAGCAACTCGACTGAATCCTGTTACAGTTAAACCAGCATCTACCGAATTAACGTAAGCAGAAACGCTCATAGAACCATCTTTAATATAATCTTGATTTACTAAAGTATTGTCTTTGTAAAAACGTTGAATTTTACCTTTAGCGATATTGTCTAACATAGCTTCTGGTTTTCCTTCTTGACGTAATTGATCTTTAGCAATTTCAATTTCTTTTTCAATGATTGATGCATCAACACCCGCTTCATCTAAAGCAATTGGATTCATTGCAGCAGCTTGCATCGCTACGTTTCTTGCAGCTTCTTCACCGCCAGCAACGTTAGAAGAAAGGGCAACTAAAGTAGCAATTTTGTTTCCTGCGTGAATGTAAGAACCAACAAAAGCACCGCTTAATCTTTGGAAAGAAGCAACTTCAATTTTTTCTCCAATAACACCTGTTTGCTCGATTAATTTTTCAGCAACAGTGATTCCGTGGAAATCAGAAGCTAAAAATTCTTCTTTAGTAGCATAGTTTAATGCTTGGTTAGCTAATTCAGTAGCTAATTTTACGAAACCTTCATTTTTTCCAACGAAGTCTGTTTCGCAATTTAATGTGATTACAACACCAGTAGTTTTGTCTGCACTTACAACTGCAATTGCAGCTCCTTCAGTAGATTCTCTGTCAGATCTGTTAGCAGCAACTTTTTGACCTTTTTTTCTAAGGTTTTCAATTGCTAAATCAAAATCTCCATCCGCTTCTACTAAAGCTTTTTTGCAGTCCATCATACCTGCACCGGTGATTGTTCTTAATTTATTTACGTCTGCAGCAGTAATTGTTGCCATAATATTTTAAAATTAAAAGTTTTTAAAAAAGTAAATTACGAATTACGAATTAGAAATTACGCTAAAACAACGTAATTCGAAATTCATAATTCGTAATTATATTGTCTTATTCTTCAGATTTTGTCTCTTCAGCAGCTTCTTCAGCAGCAGGAGCTTCAACAGCTTCTTCTACAATAGCAGCAACTTCTTCCGCAGCAACTTCTTCCGCTTCTGGAGCATCTTCTCCGTCTTTTTCAGAAGTTCTGTTAGCTAATCCGTCTTTTACAGCGTCTGTAACTAAAGTTAAAATCTTATCGATTGATTTAGAAGCATCATCATTTGCAGGGATAACATAATCTACCTCACGAGGATCAGAGTTGGTATCAACCATTGCGAAAACTGGAATGTTTAATTTTTGTGCTTCTTTTATTGCGATGTGTTCAGCTTTGATATCTACTACAAATAATGCAGCAGGTAATCTAGACATGTCAGCTATAGATCCTAAGTTTTTTTCTAACTTAGAGCGTAAACGATCTACTTGAAGTCTTTCTTTTTTAGAAAGCGTCATGAAAGTACCGTCTTTTTTCATTCTATCAATAGTAGCCATTTTTTTAACAGCTTTACGGATAGTAACGAAGTTTGTTAACATACCACCAGGCCATCTTTCAGTGATGTAAGGCATGTTGCAAGCTAAAGCTTTTTCTGAAACGATATCTTTTGCTTGTTTTTTGGTAGCTACGAAAAGTATTTTTCTACCAGATGCTGCAATTTTTTTCATAGCTTCTCCAGCTTCTTCAATTTTTGCAGCCGTTTTATATAGATTAATGATGTGAATACCATTACGTTCCATATAAATGTAAGGAGCCATGTTTGGGTCCCATTTACGAGTCATGTGTCCGAAGTGAACACCTGCTTCTAATAATTCTTTAACGTCAATTTTTTTTGCCATTGTGTAATAGTTTACGTTCCGTGATTAGCAATGTTCCTTTCGCTTTTTGAGCTTTTAGGCTTCATTTAGATGCTAAACTAATTCCCTTTTAATAAGGAATATCGACAACTTTGTTTTTAATTCAATTTTAATTGTAAAAAGGGTTCTGAAAAAATATTCTGATAAATATCGAATATTAACGTTTCGAGAATTGGAATCTCTTACGTGCTTTTTTCTGACCGAATTTTTTACGTTCTACCATTCTTGGATCTCTTGTAAGTAATCCTTCTGGTTTTAAGATGGCTCTGTTTCCTTCACCAACTTCACACATTACTCTTGCTAAAGCCATTCTCACAGCTTCTGCTTGACCTGTTGAACCACCTCCGTATACATTTACTTTTACGTCAAAGTTGTTTACGTTTTCTGTCATAGACATTGGTTGTAAAACTTTGTACTGTAAAGTAGCTGTTGGAAAGTAAGTTGCAAACTCTCTTTTGTTTACGGTAATTTTACCTGTTCCTTCAGTAACGTACACACGTGCAACAGCACATTTTCTTCTACCGATTTTGTGAATAACTCCCATTACTTTAAGTCGTTAAGGTTAACGGTTTTTGGTTTTTGAGCAGCATGTTTGTGCTCTGAACCAACATTTACATCTAAATTACGGAAAAGTTGCGCTCCTAATTTGTTTTTAGGCAACATTCCTTTTACAGCTTTTTCCACTAATAATTCAGGATTTTTTTGTTGCATTACTTTAGCAGTCAAGCTTCTTTGTCCTCCTGGATAACCTGTGTGACGAATGTACGTTTTATCGTCAAGTTTGTTTCCAGTTAGGTTGATTTTGTCTGCGTTGATAACAATTACGTTATCTCCACAATCAACGTGCGGTGAATAACTTGGCTTGTATTTACCTCTTAATAGCATAGCTACTTTTGAAGCAAAACGACCTAAGTTATGACCTTCAGCATCTACAACAATCCACTGCTTGTCTGCTGTGGCTTTGTTCACTGAAACTGTCTTGTAGCTTAATGTGTTCACAATAATTTTTTTTAATTAAACATTCCATTCCCAATTAAGGGAGTGCAAAAGTACAATTATTTATTATATATGCAAACAGGTTTTCGTTTTTCTTTTCAGTTGAATTATAGATATATACAAAAATGTACCATTTTTCTTTCTAGCCCCGATTGAATGGTTAGCTCTGCCACGCAGTGGCAGACTAGAAATGAAAGCGGGAAAATGGATTGTAAATAAAGCCCAATCATTCGCTGCAACTATATTTTACGCCTAATTTATGGTATTGATTTGTATAATAAAATTTTGTAGTTTTACATCTTATTTATATGTAAGATGAAATCAAAAGCTACCTTAAAACAAATTGCGAAAGAGTTGGGCGTTTCTGTATCTACCGTTTCAAAAGCTTTGAACGACAGTCCGGAAATTAGTGAACCTACCAAAATTAGGGTTCAAGAGTATGCTAAACTAAAAAAATACAAGCCAAATAGTATTGGATTAAATCTAAAAAATAGATCTACGCGAACAATTGGGGTTATTATTCCGAATATATTGAATTCGTTTTTTGCCAAAGTATTTAAAGGTATTGAGAAGGTAGCCGATGAAAAAGGATACAAAGTGCTTACATGTATTAGTAATGAGTCTTTAGAAAAAGAAATTGCAATATTGGACATGCTTAGTAATGGCACTATTGATGGTTTCATTTTGTCTACTTCTAAAGAAACTCAAAAAGCCCAAAAATTTGATCATATTTCCTCCATAATTAATGAAGGTACTCCAATAGTAATGTTTGACCGTATTGCTGAAGAAGTAAATTGTGATAAAGTAATTGTTGATGATTATGAAAGTGCTATAAACGCAACCAATCATTTAATTGACTCTGGTTGTAAAAACATTGCATTGTTTACTTCAATAAATCAGCTTAGTGTTTCTAATCTAAGAACAAAAGGATTTTACAAAGCCTTTGAACAAAAAGGGTTAAAGGTGAACGAAGACTTAGTTATTCTTACCGATAATGTTGATGATTTTGATGATCAAGTAAAAGATTTTTACAATAAGCATTCTATTGATGCCGTATTTGCATTAGACGAGCATACTTCTGGAATGGCAATGAAATTGGGAATAAAAAAAGGTTTAAAAATCCCTGAAGAATATTCGGTTATTGGATTTGCAGATGGGGTATGGTCTAGAAGAATGACTCCAAGTTTGTCTACCGTTAGTCAGCATGGACCTGAAATAGGTGCCGAAGCCACAAAAATGCTAATTGAACGATTGGAAAGCAAAGAAGAGAGCAACAATTATAGAACATCGGTAATTAAAACCGAATTACGCCAACGCGATTCTACTCGGAAATTATAGTGTTTTTCACTTTGTCATCATTCCAAGTGATGTAGCCAATTATGGCATTAAAGAAGTAAAATATATATTTAATGGTATTGGCAATGTTTAAAATAAGTACGCTTTGTACAATTTTAGACAAGTTGTATAACTGCCACATAAACCAGTTATCTGGATACATGCGGCTGTTATTAAAAGTGCCTCCAAAACTAATTCCGGCCGGAATTGCAATGGCAAAAAACAGTTGCCAATCTATTGGTTTGTCACTAAAATAAGTAAATCCCAGGTAATTTAAAATCAAAGATAAAACCATTCCGAATCCTAAATTTCTGTAAAAGATCGCATCGATGCTATTCAGGATTTTTTTCTTTTTCCAAAATCGATAAGCAATATAGTTTCCAATAAATGAAATAGGATAGGTAAGGATTGCGGCTGCATTTCCTAAAAGAAAATCTATTGCGCCACTCAGAGCGGTATTTAAAGTTCCAATTAAATTTCCTAAGTTATTTTTTTTAGTTACCAAACGAGTGGAAACCATGGAAAAACCTACATTAATAATTGAAAAAATTCCTAAAGGAAAATTAAAGGTTGTAGTGTTAAAATGAATAGGAATCTCGGTTTTATGATATCCCAAAACAACAGACCCTACCAATACAATTACCAATCCAATAAAATCAAGGTACCTACTATTAGTAATTGATTTAATAGTTTGTGTTGATTTTTTAGAAAATGTAATTAGCGCCATTTTGAAAATATTTCGGCAAATATAGAAATTTTAATATTGGAGCTAAAAATAATACAATTCAATCTTAGATTCCTTCGGAATGTCAAAATTGTGGAATTAAAGTCTAAAAATCTGAATACTGACTACTGAAAACTAGTTACTTTTTAATGTGCTTCCAACCAGTTTTTACCCAATCCAATTTCTACTTCTAATGGGACTTCTAGTTTAAAAGCATTTTCCATTTCGTGTTTAATCATCGGTTGGATTTTCTCCAATTCACTTTGGTGTACATCAAAAACGAGCTCATCATGTACTTGCAATAGCATTTTAGATTTCCAATTTTCTGAAGTTAATCGGTTGTAAATATTAATCATGGCGATCTTAATGATATCGGCAGCCGAACCTTGAATAGGGGCGTTTACAGCATTTCGTTCGGCACCACTTCGCACCATTTGATTGGCAGAATTGATGTCTTTTAAATAACGTCTTCTTCCTAAAACCGTTTGCACATAACCATTTTCTCTAGCAAAATCTACTTGGTTTTGCATGTAGGATTTTAGTTTTGGATAGGTTGCATAATACGCATCAATTAATTCGGCACTTTCTTTTCGAGATAAATTGGTTTGGTTACTCAATCCAAAAGCAGAAACGCCATAAATGATTCCGAAGTTTACCGTTTTGGCATTGCTTCGTTGTTCTTTGGTAACTTCTTCTAGAGGCACATTAAAGACTTTGGCGGCGGTGCTTCGGTGAATGTCTTCATTGTTTTGAAACGCCTTAATCATGTTTTCTTCTCCCGATAATGCGGCAATGATGCGCAATTCTATTTGAGAATAATCCGCAGAAACCAAGGTGTAATTTTCGTCTCTTGCAATAAACGCTTTTCGAATTAATCGTCCGCGTTCGGTTCGAATTGGAATATTTTGCAAGTTCGGATTATTAGAACTTAGCCTTCCAGTTGCCGCAACCGTTTGCATGTAATCGGTATGCACACGACCGGTTTTTTGATCTACTTGATTTGGCAACGCATCGATATAGGTGCTTTGCAATTTCACCATTTGACGCCATTCCAGTATGTCTTTTACAATAGGATTGTCATTGGCTAAATATGATAATATTTCTTCCCCAGTGGCATATTGCCCGGTTTTGGTTTTCTTTTGTTTGGCTCCGCCAATTTTAAGCTTGTCAAATAAGATGTCTCCCAATTGTTTAGGCGAAGCTAAATTGAATTTCTCTCCAGCGGTTTCATAGATTTTTTGTTCCAATGCTGCACTTTCTTTTGCCATTTCAACCGACATCAATTGCAAAAATGGAACATCTAAGTTAATTCCTTCTAACTCCATCGCTGCAAGAACAGGTATCAGCGGAATTTCGATTTCATCAAATAGTTTTTTGGTCTCGGCTTTGTCTAAAATCGGACTGAAGTTTTGTTTCAATTGGAAGGTTACATCGGCATCTTCAGCGGCATATTCTTTAATTTCTTCTAATGCAACATCGCGCATCGATTTTTGGTTTTTCCCTTTTTTTCCAATTAAATCTTCAATTGATTTTGGAGAATATTTTAAATACGTTTCCGATAATACATCCATATTGTGACGCATATCCGGATTAATTAAGTAATGCGCAATCATGGTATCAAATAATTTTCCTTTAATGGAAATACCATATTGCGACAGAATTTTCAAATCGTATTTAATATTTTGTCCTATTTTTTCAATGTTTTCATTTTCAAAAAACGGCTTGAATTTATCTAGTAATTGCTGTGCTTCCTCTCTGTTTTCTGGGAAAGGTACATAAAATGCTTTTCCTTTTTCAAAAGAAAATGACATTCCAACCAATTCTGCATTTAAAGAATCTATTCCGGTTGTTTCGGTATCAAAACAAACCGAATTTTGCTGCAATAAATTTTGCAATAATAATTTTACCGGCAAATCACCTTGAACAGTTTGATAGAAGTGCTCTGTAGTTTCTAATGTAGCATAATTTGAATTTGAAATTGAACTGCCTTCACCATCATCATCGGTGAAACCAAATAAATCAAATTGATCTTCATTCGTTCTTTTTGCTGGCGCTTTCCTTGGTGCAGCTTCATTACTTGCTTGTGCAGAAGACTCATTGGTGTCAATCTCATCGTATTCTTTTCCAGTGCCAAAAAATTTATCAAACTGCGCTTTCATTTGGCGAAACTCCAATTCTTGAAATAGCGCATCGGTTTTTTCTACATCGGGTTTAGACAATTCATAGTCGGGAGCATTAAATGTAACAGGGCAATCCAGTAAGATTCGAGCAAGTTTTTTAGATAAAATTCCGAGTTCTTTGTTGTTTTCAATTTTATCTTTTAAAGCCCCTTTTAGTTTATCGGTATTTTCAAGAAGGTTTTCCATACTGCCAAATTCCTTCAATAATTTTTTGGCTGTAACTTCACCAACACCCGGAAATCCTGGAATGTTATCGGCAGAATCTCCCATCATTCCAAGGTAATCAATTACTTGTTCGGGTCTTTCAATTTCAAATTTGGCTAAAACTTCAGGAATCCCCCATATTTCGATGTCGTTACCCATTCGAGCTGGTTTGTACATGAAAATATTTTCAGAAACCAATTGAGCAAAATCTTTATCGGGGGTGACCATAAAGACCTTGAAATTTTCTTTTTCGGCTTGTTTCGCAATAGTTCCAATTAAGTCATCGGCTTCATACCCTGCTTTTTCAATAATCGGAATGTGCATGGCACGAAGTAACTCCTGTATGTAGGGCACAGCTATTTTTATTGCCTCGGGTGTTTCGTCTCGATGGGCTTTATATTCTTGATACATTTCAAAACGGTAATCGCTACCACCTTTGTCAAAAGCTACGGCCAAATGATCGGGTTTTTCTCTTTTAATAACATCCATTAGGGCATTCATAAATCCCATTATGGCAGAGGTATCCATTCCTTTGGAGTTGATTCGTGGGTTTTTTATAAAAGCAAAGTAACCGCGAAAAATTAACGCATAGGCATCCAGTAAATAAAGACGTTTTTGAGACATTTTTTGAAATTAAAAAGTAATTGAAAATCCTACTCCATTGGAATTGGAAATGAAATTTGTTGATTCAACATTAAAGCTAGTTTTTGGATTTTTTAACCCTTCATTAATTAAAGTAACAGCTTTTTTTATTTTTTTTGAAAAGCCTATTTTAATTGGAATTGAAGTTATTATTAATCCGGCACCAATAATATAAGGAATATTTCTATCTGAATTAATAGCTCCTTTATTATTAGCATTTTGTATAATTGAATAGTGGTTTATTGCTACAGTAGCAATTCCACCATAAAGCATTATGTTTCCAACGGTTTGTTTACTTTTTCCTGCATTGTATAGTTTAAGTTCTTCGGAATTTTTTTCCATCATACTTCTAACATCATCACCTGTAAGTTTTTGATTATCTGAATTATAAATTCGGCCACCACTTTTATATGTTAATTGGTCTTGCGAAAAGCAAATTATTGGAAAAAAAATAACAATGAATATAATTTTTTTCATTTTGAGGGGTTTTTAGGTTAGGAAACAAAAATAGTTTTTAATAAATAAATATAATCATAAAGATTAACTAAAATTTATGTTTTGTAAGAATAATCATTTTTACTTTTGCTAAAATTTTTATTTATGATTTTTCGCCTAGTGCTCTTTTTTACAATGGTTCTTATATTGGAACTTTATGTATTTCAAGCAGTAAAAACTTTTACCAAAGTTCGATGGGTTTTAACAACCTATTGCGCTGTTTCATTTGGAGCAATTGTGTTTATAGCCTACCAATTTTCTAAATTTGATCGAAGTGTTGGGCAAACCCCAATGACCATGATTACACTAGGATTGTTGTTGCTCGTAGTGGTGCCAAAACTTGTAATTACATTTATATTATTCTTTGAAGATCTTTTTAGAGTAGGTTACGGATTAGTAAATCGCTTTTCGAGTTCTACCCCAAGCACTTCTTTTTTGCCAGATAGACGAAAATTTGTGAGTCAGGTTGCTTTAGGATTAGCAGCTATTCCATTTACTTCTTTAATATACGGAATGACTTTAGGTAAATACAATTATAAAGTAATTACCCAGCAACTGTTTTTCCCCGATTTACCCGACGAATTTGATGGGTTTAAAATCACTCAAATTTCGGATGTACATAGCGGTAGTTTTGATAATCCAGATAAGATCAATTATGCCATTGATTTAATTAACGAACAGGCATCCGATATGATATTATTTACTGGGGATATTGTTAACACCCATGCCAAAGAAATGCTGCCTTGGATTGCTACTTTCAATAGAATTCGGCCTCATAAATACGGAAAATATTCTGTTTTAGGGAACCATGATTATGGCGAATATGTAGATTGGAAATCAGAAAAAGATAAAGAGGCCAATTTTCAAGCTATAAAAGAGTTGTATGGTAAAATAGGTTTCAACTTAATGTTAAACGAAAACACCTACATTTCAAAAGGAAATGATAAAATAGCCTTAGTTGGAGTTGAAAATTGGGGGAAACATTTTAAGAAAGCTGGGGATTTAAATAAAGCTTCAGAAGGATTGACTCAAGAAGAATTTAAAATTTTGATGAGTCACGATCCAAGTCATTGGGATGCTGAGGTGAACGCCCATCCTAAAGATTTTCATTTAATGCTTTCAGGACATACTCATGGATTGCAATTTGGAATTGAAATTCCAGGGGTTTTAAAATGGAGTCCAGCGCAATATGTATACGATCAATGGGCTGGTTTGTATGAAAAATCGGGCAAATATATTTATGTAAATCGCGGTTTTGGCTATCATGCTTACCCGGGAAGAGTAGGAATTATGCCTGAAATCACTGTAATTGAACTAAAAAAAGGTAAAAATTTAGTATAATTACTTAAAAATGCTACATTTGTACTATAATATTTCTTTTTTTAGCTAAAGAAAACAAAATATTTTGGTTTTATGTCAAAATTTGGAGAACTTATAAATGCTCAAGTTCCGGTGTTAATTGATTTTTACACCGAGTGGAATGAATCTTCTATTTCCATGCATCCTGTAATTAGAGATGTAGCGGCTGCACTAGGAGACAAAGCAAAAGTAATTAAAATTGATGTCGATAAAAATCAAGAATTGGCCGAAGCGCTTCGCATTAAAGGACTTCCAACTTTAATGATTTATAAAGCAGGTCAAATGATTTGGCGTCAATCGGGTGAGCTAGATGCCAACACCATCATTGGTTTGGTGCAAGAGCAAGTTTAGTTCAGTACTTCGCAAACAAATCCTTTTTCTTTAATGAATTCTAATGTTCTTGGTAATACATATTCCAAGTTCTTAAATCCTTTTATGCTATCGTGAAAAACGATAATGCTGCCACTTTTACAATTTTGTATAACATTTTCCAAGCATTCTTCGGGTGAAATAGATTGGTCGTAATCGGCACTAAGCACATCCCACATAATTATTTTGTAACCTTCATTTCTTAATATTTTAGATTGAGAGGGTTTAATTTTTCCGTAGGGCGGACGAAATAAGTTGCATTTTGTAATGCTAATTTTATTCAATTCGGATTCAAATAATTTAGCATTTTCTATATAATCAGCAGTTTTGGTTTTCCATCCCTTTAAATGATTAAAAGTATGGTTTCCTACCGCATGACCTTTTTTGATTATTTTTTGGTAAATCTCTGGATATTTTCTCAAGTTATCTCCGATGCAAAAGAAAGTTGCTTTTGCCTGGTAGTGCTCTAATTGATTGAGCGTCCAGTTGGTAATTTCGGGAGTAGGACCATCATCAAAAGTTAAATAAATTTTATTTTCATTGTTGGGAATATCCCAAATGTAATTTGAAAACAGCTTCTTTATTATCCAATGGGTTTTGATCCAACGTAGCTTCATTTTTCAAAAATAAATAAAAAAAATGCCAATAGGATTAGTATTGGCATTTAATTAATAACGGATTATTTATTCGTTTTCGCGTTGAAATCTTGAAAAGCGTCCATTGCTCGCATTAAATTCTCCTCTGCTTTTGTTGTACAGTTCGATGTCACCATGTTCTTTAATTACTAGTAATAAACTTCTATATCGCTCAATTGCTCTTATTATGTCTTCGGCCATAAAACTTTGATCAGCAAAGCTAAAGGTGCTGTAATACAACAGTTCTTCTTTGTATTTATTCATTAATTTTCCAACTAATTCTCTAGCTTTTTCTTTTTGTCCAATTTCATAATATCCAGTAACAAATGGCTCTAAAGTTAAATAATACCCATAATAATCAACCGGCGTTTTGGCAACGGCTAGATCAATAATGTTTTTGGCTTTAGCCATTTTACCTTCGGCAATTAATTGTTTTGTTAATCGAGAAAGAGTTGTTCTATAAGAAATGGCGTTTCTTCTTGTTTCTGGGTCGTGGTATATTTTTGTACTTTCTCCGTTACCCCATGTCCAATTCATAGCCAAATTATACATTTTATCGGTGTCTATTCTTCCCATATCTGGGTAATCATCTTCGTTCACCGGAGTTTTTATTGGAACTAATTTATAGACCATTCCGTCCATTTGCAAGTAATCTTTCATCCATAAATAATCGTCATCACCAAAACTACCCGGACTAAAATAGATAGGACGTTTCCAATTGTTATTATTTAAGATATCGAACATGATTAATCGATTTTTATATAATGCTCCGCCTTTAATATCAATATCAATGAATGGTACAATCGAGTCGTTTAATGACGGATTTACAATTTTGTTTGCAATCACATTATTTTTATTTACCTGAAAACGAACTTTATTCGTAGGGAAGAAATGCAAACGGTGGCCACTTTCCATTTCTACTTCAGACAAGGTGTCTTCTCTTTTTCCAAATTCAATAAAATCTTTTAAATCCCAACGGCTATCTACCTTTTTGTTAAAAATAATTACATCGCGATTGTCCGCTACATATTGATGGTGCTTAAAAGAAATTGGTAATCCATCCGATTTGTAGGTTTTCATTTTCATTTGATCGATATACCAATCGGTCATTAACAAACTTGTATTTACAATTTTCACATCGGTTCTATAACCTTCAATTTCTTGCGCATACCAAAGCGGGAAGGTATCGTTGTCGCCAATGGTAAATAAGATTCCGTTTGGTTCACAAGAATCAAGGTAGTTTTTCGCCATTGCAATGGCTGTATATCTTCCCGAACGATTGTGATCATCCCAGTTTTGAGTAGCCATTAATACCGGAGCAACTAGCAAACATGCTGCAATAACCACAGGACCAACCAACTTAGAGGCTACTTTTTCTTTAATCATTTCATAAATGGCATATACGCCAAATCCCAGCCACATTGCAAAAACATAGAAAGAACCAACTAAAGCATAATCTCTTTCGCGTGGTTCAAAAGGGCGTTCGTTTAAGTATATTTTAAGTGCTAAACCAGTAAACAAGAATAAGGCTAAAAGCACATAAAAACTTTTTAAATCGCGTTGTGCATGATACATTAAACCTAAAAGTCCCAAAAAGAATGGAATAAAATAATAGAAGTTTCTTCCTTTATTATTTAATACATCTGGACTAATATGCTCTTGAGATCCTAGGTGAATTTCATCAATTGCTTTTATACCACTCATCCAGTTTCCGTCTAGATTGTCGTATCTTCCTTGGTTGTCATTTTGCCTTCCAACAAAATTCCATAATAAATATCGACCATACATGTAACCAAATTGGTATTCTACCATGAAGCTTAAATTAGACCAAGTAGATGGTTTTTCAACATCCAAATAATCGCCATAGGCTTTTAAGAAAGAAACATAACCTTCGTTATCTATTTTATGAGATGCATATGCTTGACGAAATTCGGCCACCACATCTATTAATTCTTGTTCTTCAGAGTAATCGGGCTTAATGGTGAATTTAGGAACTCCAGTAAAGTTGATGTAACCTTTAATGTTTTCGGTACTCCACATTCTAGGTAAAATGGCTTTATGAGCATCATCAGTATTTTGCTCAGCATTTTTGTAGTTGTTTACAATTTCATATTTACCTGTTTGGTAATTTCTTTCATAGTTAGGCGCCTTATCTATGTAGGGATTGTTAGGATCTAAACCTGCAAAAGCATCAGTGTATTGTGGTCCATAAAACAAAGGATTTACTCCATATTGCTCTCTGTTGTAGTAGGCTAATACTTCGGCAGCATCGGATGGTTTATTTTCATTTATAGGAGTATTGGAATTGGCACGAACCGGCAACATAATCCAAGTTGAGAAACCTATTAATACAAATAAGATGCACAATAATATGGTATTGGATGTTGGGTGGTTATTTGCTTTAGTGTATCCTAATCCAAAATAGAAAAAAGCTACAATTAGTAATACTGCTGTAATAGTTCCAGAGTTAAAAGGTAGCCCCATGTTATTTACCATGAAGATCTCGATTTTTCCAAAGAAAGCTAAAGTGTAGGGTAATAACAATTTGAATATAAATAATAATACTGCTACAATAATTGCATTAGCCATAATGAAATTAGTAACCGTAACTTTTTTATAATTTTTAAAGAAATATAAAAATCCAATTGACGGGATGGTTAGCAATGCCATAAAGTGCACCCCAAAAGATAATCCTACCACTAAACTAATTAATAGCAGCCATCTGTTGCCTCTAGGCTCGTGCATTTCTTGTTCCCATCTAAGCCCTAACCACAATAGTAATGCAATTAATAACATGGCCATGGCATATACTTCTGCTTCCACGGCGTTAAACCAAAAACTATCCGAAAAGGTAAAAGCTAAGGCACCAACGAAAGAACTTCCTAAAATAGCGATGCTGTTGTCTTTATTGATTTCGGTGTAGGATGAAACTACTTTTTTTAATAATATGGTTGATGACCAAAACATGAATAAAATAGTAAAAGCACTTGAAATCACCGACATCATGTTCACCATTAATGCTACGGTTTCTTTACTGGTTGCAAACATGGCAAAAAAGGCGCCAAGCATTTGAAATAAAGGTGCCCCAGGAGGGTGACCTACTTCAAGTTTTGCAGCAGTTGCTATATATTCGCCACAATCCCAAAAACTCATTGTAGGCTCTACCGTTAAGGAATAGGTAATTAAAGCAATAGCAAAAGCAGCCCATCCGGTAATGTTGTTCCACTTTTTAAAGTTAAATGGTGTCATATAGAGGTATTGTTAATTTCAATGCAAAGAAACTATTTTTTTATGTAAACTAGCATGGGTTAACATAATTTTCTAATATGAGACAACATAAAAAATCTGATTTACACCTATATAGATAATGGATTAAAAATTATGTTCTTTTTTTGAATAATATTTTAGTAAATATTTGCTTTAAATGAAATTTATTATAAATTTGCACCCGCATTCACGCACATTGGTCTATGGTGTAATGGTAACACTACGGTTTTTGGTGCCGTCTTTCTAGGTTCGAGTCCTAGTAGACCAACAAAAAAACTCCTCAAGCAATTGAGGAGTTTTTTGCTTTTATAAATACACATTATAAAAAAAGCCCTCTACTTGAGGGCTTTTTTATTATAGAAAAATCCAATTAGATTTTAAAAGTCACAACAGGTCTTTTAGAGTGGTTTACAAGGTCTTCGCTGATACTTCCGTTAAAGAAGTGAGAAAGACCTTTTCTTCCGTGTGTACTCATTCCAATAAGATCGGCATTGATGCTGTTTGCAAAATTTAAAATTCCTTTTTCAACATTAGATTCGTTATAGATATGAGTCACTACTTTGTTAATTGAAAATCCTTTCAAAAAGTTATCCATAGTTTCTTGAGCTACTCCAGTTGATTTAAAATCATTTGGGGTATTGATGGTAACTAAGTGAAGAGTTGCGTCAAATTTATTTGCAAAATCAACTACTTTATTAAATGGTGCTTTTATTTCATCAGAAAAATCAGAAGCAAAAACAAAATCATTTACTTGGAAATCTCCTTCATCTTGTTTAATGATTAATACAGGTACTTCTGAATGGCGCACCACTTTTTCTGCATTAGACCCAATGAACATTTCTTTATAGCCACTAGCTCCGTGAGATCCCATAACAATAAGATCAACATTGTTTTTTTGACTGATATTTAATATTCCGTCAAATGCCATTTCAAACTGGATGATGTCTGAAACTTTAATGCCTTCTAAAAAATCAGAGTCCATTAATTCTTCTAGTTTATTGATTGCGGCATTTTTAAAAAACATAATTTCCGGAATATCTTTCCCTGAACCCAATGCATCACTACCTTGATGTGGTAGCTCTAACATGTGTAATAAGATGATTTCGCCATTATTTTTTTTCGCAATTTGAGCTGCTACTTTAAGGGCATGTTCGGCGCTTTTAGAAAAGTCGGTTGGGATTAGAATTTTTTTCATTATTGTAAAAATTAAGAATTGTTTAATCTATTTAAGACACTATAAAGGTATAAAAAAAAAATAAGCTAACGTATTAATGTAAAATATTTTTCTATATTTGCACCGTTATTAAACAGAAATGGTATAATGAGGGAAGCACTGCTTCCCTCTTTTTATAGAAATTATGACATTTAAAGAACAAGTTGAACAACTTTTAGATAACTGTTTGTTAGAAAAGCCGAGTCTTTTTTTGATAGACATTTCAATTTCAGATAGTTATAAAATTGTTGTAACTTTGGACGGTGATAACGGAGTAACGCTTCAAGATTGTATCGATGTGACCAGAGCAATTGAAAGTAACTTAGATAGAGAAGCACAAGATTATTCTCTAGAAGTAGCCTCAGTTGGTGTGGGTTCTCCATTAAAGTTGGTAAGACAATATGTAAAAAATATTGGAAGAACTTTAATTGTGAAAACAAATGACACTACCATTGAAGCAGAGCTTACAGCAGCAGATGATGCTAAAATAGTGCTATCTTGGGAAGCCAGAGAGCCTAAAAAAATTGGAAAAGGAAAAGAAACGGTTTTAAAAAACCAAGAAATACCCTATAACGAAATAAAACAAGCAGTTGTTACAGTAAATTTTAATTAATAGAATAGATGGAGAATATTGCATTAATCGAGTCGTTCTCAGAGTTTAAAGACGATAAACTTATTGATAGAGTAACGCTAATGGCGATCTTAGAAGATGTTTTTAGAAATGCTTTAAAAAAGAAGTATGGTTCTGATGACAATTTTGATATTATCATAAATCCTGATAAAGGAGATATGGAAATTTGGAGAAGAAGAGTTATCGTTGCCGATGATGATTTAGATCTAGAAAATGAAGAAATAACTTTAACCAAAGCTAGAACAATTGAAGCAGATTTTGAAATAGGTGAAGAAGTTTCGGAAGAAGTTAAATTAATAGACTTAGGAAGAAGAGCAATTTTGGCTTTACGCCAAAATCTTATTTCTAAGATTCATGAGCATGATAACAACAATCTTTACAAACAATTTAAAGATATTATCGGCGAAATATATACAGCCGAAGTACACCACGTGCGTCCAAGAGTTGTTATCTTAGTAGATGATGAAGGAAACGAAATTGTTTTACCAAAAGAAAAACAAATTCCATCGGATTTCTTCCGTAAAGGAGATAATGTAAAAGGTATCATTGAAAGCGTTGAATTAAAAGGAAACAAGCCTCAAATTATTATGTCTAGAACTGCAGAAGTTTTCCTAGAAAAATTATTTGAACAAGAAATCCCTGAAGTATTTGACGGATTAATCATGATTAAAAAGGTAGTTCGTATTCCAGGTGAAAAAGCAAAAGTAGCTGTAGATTCTTACGATGACAGAATTGATCCTGTGGGAGCGTGTGTAGGTATGAAAGGATCTCGTATTCACGGAATTGTTCGTGAGTTAGGAAACGAAAATATTGACGTAATCAACTTTACAACCAATCCATCTTTATTAATCACTAGAGCTTTAAGCCCAGCCAAAGTATCTTCTGTAAAAATTAACGAAGAAACTAAACATGCTGAAGTGTTTTTAAAACTTGAAGAAGTTTCTAAAGCTATTGGTCGTGGAGGACAAAATATTAAATTAGCAGGTCAATTATCAGGATACGAATTGGATGTAATTAGAGAAGGAAGCACCGTTGAAGATGACGATGTTGAATTAACAGAATTCTCTGATGAAATTGATGGTTGGATCATTGATGAGTTTGCAAAAATTGGTTTAGATACAGCAAGAAGTATCTTAAAACAAGACATTGCCGATTTAGCTAGAAGAACAGATCTTGAAGAAGAAACAATTCAAGAAGTAATGCGCATATTGAAAGAAGAGTTTGAGGACTAATTTTTCACCAATATAAATAAGAATTTACAAAAGATTTTATGTCTGAAGAAAGAAATATTAGAATAAACAAAGTTTTAAGGGAGTTAAACATTTCCTTAGATAGAGCTGTCGATTATCTTAAGGATAAAGGTATCGCAATTGATGCTAATCCAAATGCTAAGATATCAAGCAATGAATTTGATATTCTACAAAATCAATTTGCCGGAGATAAAGGCAATAAAGAAGCTTCTAAAGGAATTAGCGAGGAGATAAAGAAGGAGAAAGAAGCACTTCGTCTCGAAAGAGAAAAAGAAATCGAAGACAAGAAAAAGCTAGAAGAAGAGCGTACCATTGAAGTGATTAAAGCTAAAACGGTAGTTACAGGCCCTAAGCAAATTGGCAAAATTGATTTAAATCCAAAAGCTACTGCTGCTGCAAAAGCTGATTCAGACAAAACACCTGCTCCTAAAAAAGCAGATCCAGTAAGTGATAAAAAAGCTGTCGAGAAAGAAACGCCTGCTCCTGTAAAAGAAGAGGTAATTGAGCCAGTTGATGAAACGTACACTACACAATATCAAAATCTTACCGGGCCAATTTTAACAGGTCAGAAAATTGATTTAACTCAATTTAATAAACCTAAAAAGACGGCGGAAACTCCAAAAATTAATAGTGGAAGTAAGGCTGATGTTAATAAAAACAAACGCAAAAGAATCCCTACTAAACCAGGTGAAGGTCAAGCTGCAGGTGGAGCGAATAGACCCGCTGGTGCAGGAAATAAATTCACTCCAAATAAACCTGGAGGAGGAGGATTCCAAAAAGGGAACCGACCTGCTATTGTTCAAAAAGTGGAGCCAACGGAAGAAGAGGTTAAAAACCAAATTAAAGAAACACTAGAGCGTCTTCAAGGTAAAGGAAATAAATCGAAAGCTGCCAAGTACAGAAGAGATAAAAGAGATTCTCACCGTCAACGTTCTGATGAAGAACAAAGAGCTATCGAAGAAGGAAGCAAAACCATCAAAGTAACCGAATTTGTTACAGTTGGTGAGATTGCTACCATGATGGATGTGCCAATTACTAAAGTTATTGGAACTTGTATGACATTGGGTATCATGGTTACTATGAACCAACGTTTGGATGCTGAAACTTTAACTATTGTTGCTGATGAGTTTGGTTATGAAGTAGAATTTATAACAACTGATATTGAAGAAGCAATTGAAGTTATTGAAGATAGAGAAGAAGATTTAATTACTCGTGCTCCAATAGTTACTGTTATGGGTCACGTAGACCACGGTAAAACCTCTTTATTGGATTACATCCGTAAAGAAAATGTAATTGCAGGAGAATCTGGAGGGATTACACAGCACATTGGTGCTTATGCAGTAACCTTAGAAAATGGTCAAAAAATCACTTTCTTAGATACACCAGGTCACGAAGCGTTTACCGCAATGCGTGCTCGTGGAGCTCAAGTTACCGATATCGCTATTATTGTGGCTGCTGCCGATGATGATATCATGCCGCAAACAAAAGAAGCTATTGCTCACGCTCAAGCTGCAGGAGTTCCAATGATTTTTGCAATCAATAAAATTGATAAACCAGCTGCTAATCCAGAAAAAATTAAAGAACAATTAGCAGGTATGAATTTACTTGTTGAAGATTGGGGTGGTAAATACCAATCACAAGATATTTCTGCTAAAATTGGTACAGGTGTAAAAGAACTTTTAGAAAAAGTATTATTAGAGGCTGAAATTTTAGAATTAAAAGCCAACCCTAATAAACCTGCTTTAGGTACTGTTGTAGAAGCACAGTTAGATAAAGGTAGAGGATACGTATCAACTATATTAGTTCAAGCGGGTACTTTAAAAGTAGGAGATTATGTATTAGCCGGAAAAAACCATGGTAAAATTAAAGCCATGCACGATGAAAGAGGCCACAGCATTAAAGTTGCAGGACCTTCCACACCAATATCTATTTTAGGTCTTGACGGTGCACCAACTGCAGGTGATAAATTTAATGTTTTTGAAGACGAAAGAGAAGCTAAACAAATTGCTGCTAAACGTACGCAATTGATGCGTGAACAATCGGTTCGTACTCAAAAACACATTACACTTGCCGAAATTGGGCGTCGTATTGCTTTAGGACAATTTAAAGAATTAAATATAATTCTTAAAGGAGACGTGGATGGATCAGTTGAAGCATTATCGGATTCCTTCTTGAAATTATCTACCGAAGAAATTCAAATTAATATTATCCATAAAGGAGTTGGAGCCATTACAGAAACCGACGTAATGTTGGCTTCGGCATCCGATGCGATTATTATCGGATTTAATGTTCGTCCTGCTGGAAATGCAAGACAATTAGCAGAAAAAGAAGAAATTGATATCCGTAATTACTCAATTATCTACGATGCAATTGACGATCTTAAAGATGCAATGGAAGGAATGTTGTCTCCAATTATGAAAGAGGAAATTACAGGTACAGCCGAAATTAGAGAAACATTTAAAATTTCTAAAGTAGGTACCATTGCAGGATGTATGGTTACTGATGGAAAAATCTTTAGAAACTCTAAAATTAGAATCATCCGTGAAGGAGTGGTTGTATTTACCGGAGAGCTTACTGCTTTAAAACGATTTAAAGACGATGTTAAAGAAGTTGCAAAAGGATACGATTGTGGTATTCAAATTAAAAACTACAACGACATTGAACAGTTAGATATCATTGAAGCTTTCCAAGAAGTTGAGGTGAAGAAAAAACTGAAATAATTTTCAGAATAACATAAAAAAATCCCGAGCAATCGGGATTTTTTAGTTTTATTTATTTGGTTTAATAATGATTGCGTTAGGATATTTTTTCTTTAAAATATTTAAATTCCTTTCGGCTTCAATTCGAGTTTTAAAATTACCCACCCAAACCTTGTACATAGGCGTGCTAAAAACTATTGTAGCATCATATTCTTTACTTTCTTTTTTGAATTGAATTAGGGTTTTTTTAGACTCCTCACTTGTTCCATTAAAAATTTGAATTTTATAGGGATTATTAATTGTAATTGAGGAATTTACTTTCCTTTTTTCAATTAGTAATTGTTCTAATTTTGGATCCTGAGTTACAGTAACTTGTTGAGCTAATAGGGTGTTAAATTTTGAAAAGATAAGAAAAAATAAAAAGCACTTTAAAAGGTGTTTTTTTGTTAAAAATTTCATAATTAATTGATTTTTATGCAAATGTAAAACTTCTAGAAAGAAATAAAACTCTTTTTTTATTTAGAATTAGTATAAATTATAAATTAAGATATTTTAGGGTTTTGAGAATAGTTCATATATTGTATTTTTGCTCAAGTTTAAAAAAAGTGTATTTGGTTTTCATTGAATCAATAAAAACCACACAAATTAGTCGATAATCATTTATAATATGAAAAAAGTGGGTAACCATAATTCGATTTCCAGAATTTATTCATTTGGTTTAGCAGTATTGCTAACGTTCTCCATGTCTACATTTGCGCAAACAGCACCGGCAGCTACAGCAACACCTGCAGCACCAGCGGATGCTACTGCAATGAAAGCAGATGCTGCACCTGCAGCAGGAGCAGGAGATCCGGTAAAAGGAAAAGAATTATTCAATGCAAACTGTGCAGCTTGTCACAACTTAGACAAGAAAATGACAGGTCCAGCTCTTAGAGGAGTTACAGGACGTCACAAAAAAGAGTGGTTTTATGGATGGGTTAAAAATAGCTCTGCCTTAATAAAATCAGGTGATGCTGATGCAGTTAAGCTATGGGAAGAATACAAGCCTTCTGTAATGACTGCTTTCCCTCAATTATCTAATACTGATATTGATAATATTTTAGCTTATACAGATGAGGTTAAAACAGAAGCGCCTGCTACTGCAGCTGCCGCTCCTGGAGCCGCAGCAGCTGATCAAAGCGGAATTTCAAATAACATTATTCTTGGCGCATTATCACTTGTGATGTTCATGTTGGTAATTATGTTGTTCCTTGTGAACAATGTATTAACTAAAATTGCAAAAGCGAATGGTATAGAGGTAGCAAGTAAAGAAGCTTCCTTACCAATTTGGAAAGTATTTGCTAGAAACCAATTCTTAATGGTTGTTTCAGCAATTGTATTCCTTTTAGCAAGTGCTTATTTTATGTATGGATTCTTCATGCAAGTTGGTGTTGATCAAGATTATGCTCCAATTCAACCGATTCATTATTCACACCGTATTCACGCTGGAAACAATAAAATTGATTGTAAATACTGTCACTCTTCTGCAAGAGTAAGTAAAAACGCAGGAATACCTTCATTAAATGTTTGTATGAATTGTCATAAAAACATTTCAGAAGTTTCAGATACTACTTCAACTGTTGATGGACACACCAAAGCATTTTATGATAATGAAATCAAAAAATTATATGCTGCAGTGGGTTGGGATGGTGCTAAATACACTGGAAAAACACAACCAGTTAAATGGGTTAGAATTCACAACTTACCAGACTTTGCTTATTTCAATCACTCTCAACACGTAACTGTTGCAGGTATTGAGTGTCAAAAATGTCACGGACCAGTTCAAACCTATGAAGTACAAAAACAATTTGCTCCATTAACAATGGGATGGTGTATTGATTGCCACCGTCAAACCGAAGTTAAAATGGAAGGAAATGCTTACTACGATAAAATTCACAAAGAACTTTCTAAAAAATATGGTGTAGACAAATTGACTGCTGCACAAATGGGAGGTTTAGAGTGTGGTAAGTGTCACTATTAATCAAATTATTAAGATCTAATATATATATATACGATGTCATCTAACAAAAAATACTGGAAAAGTGTTGAGGAACTAAACGAAAATAGTTCTATTGTTGAGACGCTAAGAAATAATGAATTTATTGAAGAAATTCCAACTTCAGACTTTCTTTCCGATAAAGATTCATTAGCTTCTTCATCAACTACTCGTCGTGATTTCTTAAAGTACGTTGGTTTCACCACAGCTGCTGCTTCGTTAGCTGCTTGTGAAGGACCAGTTCACAAATCAATTCCTTATGTGGTTCAGCCAGATACAATCATTCCTGGTGTTGCAGATTTTTATGCAACTACTATGTTTGATGGTTTTGATTTTGCAAATCTTTTAGTAAAAACAAGAGAAGGTCGTCCAATTAAAATTGAAAACAATTCTATCGAAGGCGCTAAGTTTACTGCAAATGCAAGAGTTCATGCTTCGGTATTGTCTTTATATGATAGTATGCGTCTTAAATCTCCAAAAATCGATGCTAAATCGGCTACTTGGAGTGATGTAAACGCAGCAATCAAAGCGAGTTTAGCAGAAGCTAAAGGAGCTGGTAAGCAAGTAGTATTGTTAACCAATACTTTAGCAAGTCCATCTTCTGAAAGATTAATTGCAGATTTCATTGCAAAAAATCCTACTGCAAAACATGTTGTTTATGATGCCGTTTCAGAATCTGCTGCATTAGATGCTTTTGAAGCTGTTTATGGTGAAAGAGCATTAGCTGATTATGATTTTTCTAAAGCAAATACAATCGTTGCTCTTGATGCAGATTTCTTAGGAGACTGGCAAGGTGGAAGTTATGATTCAGGATATGCAAAAGGAAGAATCCCTCAAGCAGGTAAAATGTCTAAGCACTATCAATTTGAAGCAAATATGACACTTTCAGGTGCTGCAGCAGATAAAAGAGTGCCAATGACAATTGCGAATCAAAAACAAGCATTAGTAAAAATATACAATATCGTTACAGGTGCTTCTATTGCAACTGGAAAAATTGAAAATGAAGCAGAAGTTGTTAAAGCAGCGAATCAATTAAAAGCGGCTGGTAGCAAAGGACTTTTGGTTTCTGGAATTCAAGATAAAAACGCTCAATTATTAGTTATTGCAATTAATCAAGTATTAAAAAGCGACGCTTTAGCAACAGCTGGAGCAAGATTAATCCGTAAAGGATCTAATGAAAAAGTTGCTCAATTAATTGCAGATATGAATGCTGGATCGGTTCACACTTTAATCATGAGTGGTGTTAATCCAGTATATACTTTGGCAAACAGCAAATCGTTTGTTGATGGTTTGAAAAAAGTAAAAACTTCAGTTGCCTTCTCTATTAAAGAAGATGAAACTGCAGAAGTAGTGAAAATTGCTGCTGCTGCACCTCATTATTTAGAGTCATGGAACGATCATACTTTGACTAAAGGAACTTATTCTTTGGTTCAACCAACAATCCGACCTTTATTTAATACCAAACAATTCCAAGAGGCCTTAATGGCATGGAACGGTATTGCAGGCACTTATTATGATTATGTAAAAGCTACTTCTGCAACATTTATTGCTGGAAGTACTTGGAATAAAGTTTTACACGATGGATTAATTGTTTCAGGTGCTACAGCAATTGCGGGAGGTACTGCTGATTATAGTGGTGCAGCTGCTGCTTTAGCAAAAGCAACTCCTTCTAAAGACTTCGAATTAGTATTATATACTAAAACTGGTTTAGGAGATGGTCAACAAGCAAACAATCCATGGTTACAAGAGTTCCCAGATCCTATCACTAGAGTATCTTGGGATAACTATGTAACTGTATCACAAGCTGACGCAACTAGATTAGAATTAGAAAACAAAATTGTTGCAAATGGTGGTCTTAACGGAAGTTATGCTACACTAACAGTTAATGGAGTTAAATTAGAAAACGTTCCAGTAATTGTGCAACCAGGTCAAGCTAAAGGAACTTTAGGTTTAGCGCTTGGATACGGTAAAAAAGCTTCATTAAAAGAAGAAATGCAAGTGGGTGTTAACGCTTACTTGTTATACAATAACTTTAATAATGTACAATCAGCTTCATTAACAAAAGCGAGTGGAGAACATGAGTTTGCTTGTGTTCAATCACAAAAAACGTTAATGGGTAGAGGTGATATTGTTAAAGAAACAACATTAGAAATTTTCAATACTAAAGATGCTAAAGAATGGAATGTTGTTCCTATGGTTTCTTTAGATCACAAAGAAGTAGAAGCTACAAAAGTAGATTTATGGGAATCATTTGATCGTTCAGTAGGACATCATTTTAATCTTTCTATCGACTTGAATGCTTGTACAGGTTGTGGTGCCTGCGTTATTGCCTGT
>NZ_JBJTND010000065.1:0-64258 GCF_046073885.1 Flavobacterium sp. | reverse complement strand
CTGAAATCTTTCCAAATCTGCTTCACAGGAGAAACCATAAACGATGGCGATCGTTCATCCGAAAACGGACTTAATCCTTTGTAATTGCTGCCGGCGCGTTTAAGTTGGACGAAATCACCTATGACTTCTTCTACACGTGCGGTTTCAAAAACTTTATCTATGGTTTCGCGGGTAATCAAAATTAGATTTTTAGATTTTTAGATTTTTAGAAATCCGAAAAATTGAATGAGGGTAAATTTACACATTCAGAATTTAAAATTTAAAATATAAAAATCTAAACTTGATTACTCGCGAAACCATAGATAAAGTTTTTGAAACCGCACGCGTTGAAGAAGTCATTGGCGACTTTGTTCAACTCAAGCGTGCAGGTAGCAATTATAAAGGATTGAGCCCGTTTTCGGATGAACGCTCACCTTCTTTTATGGTGTCACCGGTAAAACAAATTTGGAAAGATTTTAGTTCGGGCAAAGGCGGAAATGCAATAGCTTTTATTATGGAGCATGAGCATTTTACTTATCCGGAAGCCATTCGCTATTTGGCAAAAAAATACAACATCGAAATTGAAGAAACCGAACTTTCTAATGAAGAAAAAGAGGTAGCCAATGAAAAGGAAAGTTTGTATTTGGTTTCCGAATTTGCTAGTAAGTATTTTCAAGATGTTTTGATGAATACCGAAGAAGGTAAAGCCATTGCCTATACTTATTTTAAAGAACGCGGATTCACAAATGATACCATCAAGAAGTTTCAATTGGGTTATTCGCCCAATACTTGGGATGCACTTACCAAAGAGGCACTTGGTAAAGGATACAAGTTGGAATTTCTTGAAAAAACTGGGTTGACTATTGTGGGTGAAGACAAGCAATTTGATCGTTTTAAAGGGCGTGTGATGTTTCCTATTCAATCCATGTCGGGGCGTGTTTTAGGTTTTGGAGGAAGGATTTTAACAAATGATAAAAAAGCAGCCAAGTATTTAAACTCACCCGAAAGTGACCTTTACCATAAAAGTAAGGTTTTGTACGGGATTTACCATGCCAAACAAGCTATTGCCAAGCAAGATCGATGCTATTTGGTAGAAGGGTATACCGATGTAATTCAGATGCATCAAGCCGGAATTGAAAATGTGGTTGCGTCTTCGGGAACTGCATTGACTCCAGATCAAATTAGGTTGATAAATCGTCTCACCAAAAATATTACCGTACTTTTTGATGGCGATGCTGCCGGATTGCGTGCTTCCATTAGAGGAATCGATTTGATCTTGGAAGAAGGTATGAATGTGAAAGTTTGTGCTTTCCCAGATGGAGAAGATCCAGATAGTTTTGCCAAAAAAACACCTCTTCAAGAGTTAACTCAATATCTTGAAGATAATGCCATGGATTTTATTCAGTTTAAAGCGTCTCTTTTAATGAAAGATGCCAAAAACGATCCCATAAAAAAGGCCGATTTGATTCGGGATATGGTGGCTAGTATTTCAAAAATTCCAGACCGAATTAAACGCGAAGTATACATTCAAGAAGTGTCCCGAATTATGGATATTTCAGAAGAAGTACTTTTTAACACCTTGGCTCAGCTGGTTAAAAAAGACATAGCGGAGTTAGGCAAAAAACAAAAAGAAGAGCAAAAGGCATTTGAAGTTGTAAAAAATGAAACTCAAATTGCTGCCCCTTCCATTGATATTCAATTTGAGTTAGAGCATAAGATCATTGAAATTCTTCTTATTTATGGAAATGTAGAAGATGAATTTGAAGATATAATTTTGAAAACCAACGAAAAAGGAGAGCTTCAAGAAGTGCGTGAGATGAATCGGTATAAGGTACATCAACGTATTTTCTTAAGTTTACAAGAAGATGAAATTGAATTAGCAAATCCTTTATTTAAAGGTATTTACAATGATTTGATTGCCTATTTTAATCAAAATGAAACCTTTGAGTTAGATCAATACTTGTCTCATTTGCCAAGTGAATTGTCTCAAGAAGTCACTACAATTTTAATGAATGACGAGCGAGAGCTTTTACACAATTGGGAAGCCAAAAACATTTTTGTAAAAGCCAAAGACAAGACAATTAGCCAATATGTTACCGAAACGATAGTGACACTTCGTTGGTTCTTGGTTAACAAAATAATAGACGAGCTAAAATCTTCCATAGATAAAGAGGCAGAAACTGACAATGCAGAAACCTTATCCTTAGTGATGGATTATTTAGGGTTAACTAATATTTTTTCTAAAAAATTGGGAAGAGTAATTTCCCGACACAATTAATCTTTTTCTAATTTAAAGGGACTTTGGGGTTATCCCTTTTCTCTTAAACGAGTACTAGGTTGTTGGCTTTGTTAACCAAATCAACTAAATTAGAAACATTCAGTTTTTTTAATAGACGAAGTTTGTAGGTGCTTATCGTCTTTTCATTTAATCCTAATATCTTAGATATTTCGCTGTTTTTTTTACCATTGCTCAAGAAGCGCAATACTTCAACCTCCCGATTTGAAAGCTTTCGATGTAGATCTTTACCTTCTCTGTAATTGATTATTCCTTTCGAAGCACTTTTTGTCTGCATGCTATTGGCAACCTTAACGATTGTATTTCCTAACGTTTCTAGTTTGCACGATTTGTTCAAGAAAAAAGAGGTGCCCGCTTTTAAAATATTTGAGGCATACACTTGCTCATTCAAACCTGTGTAAATAATAATTTCAAGGTTAGGGTAATTGTTCAACAAAAATTTTAAATCAAAGATGTTTTTTAACCCTTTTAATTCGAGATCGAGAATCAGAACATCAATCTTTTTGTTTTTTAAGGCTTCCAAAATCAATGGAAATTCGGCAACATTGGCCACTACATTTATTTCGGGGTGGTCCCTGAAATAAGATTTTACGCCGAAATGAACCACCGGTAAATTATCGGCCAGACATACACTTATCATAACTTTATTTTTAAATAATTAATACTATTATCTTCAAGTTACGAAAAGTTATCCGAAATAAAAAGCTATTTTTTTATTATTGGAGCTCTTTTGGAATGATACAAATAGGAATTGGAAGCATTTTATGCTTGTTGGAACTATTAAGTTTGTGGTAAATTTTCAATACTTCGGTTTCTCTTTCAGAATAATTCAACGTTGGATTTTCTTTTTCACTTTCAAGCATTGCCCATTCCAATTCATCATAACTAGCGCCGAGCTGGTCTTCATCGGTGCGGTTGTCACCAAATAAACCGTCTGTGGGAGCCGCAATTTGAATGGCTTCCGGAATGTTTAAATACTTGCCAAGTGCATACACATCACTCTTCATTAAATCGGCAATCGGACTCACATCTACGCCACCATCGCCGTATTTAGTGTAAAATCCAACTCCAAAATCTTCCACTTTATTTCCAGTTCCAGCTACAAGATAGCCGTGAATTCCGGCATGATAATATAAAGTAGTCATTCGAAGTCGCGCTCTTGTATTGGCCAAAGCCAAATTATATTTAGTTTCCTCCTCGCTTGTAGGCATCGTTGCTTTAAACGAATCATAAATAGGAGTAAGATTAGATTCAACACTACTTACATTTGAAAAGCGCAACTTGAGTTGGTCAATATGTTCTTTAGCTCTTGTTACTTGGTTGCTGGCTTGGTGTATGGGCATTTCAACACAAAGTGTAGGCAGGCCAGTTTGGGCACACAAGGTTGAGGTCACTGCCGAGTCTACGCCACCCGAAATTCCAACTACAAATCCGTTTACTTTAGCTGTATTCGCGTAGGATTTTAACCAGTTTACAATATGTTCGTTTACCTTTTCTACTTGAATAGTACTTTTTTTACCCATAGTTTAAGAATGAATTACGATTTGGTGATGTATATTTGCAAAAATATTAAAATTAACTATGCGAAAATATATTTATCTTTTTGCTTTTGGATTCTTATTTTTCTCGTGCGATAAACAAAGTAAAATTGAACGTGCGGTAGAGAAAATTCCGGTAACGATGAAAGTGCATCGCTTTGAGCAAGCTTTTTTTAATGCTACTCCTCAAGAATTACCTAAGGTAAAAGCAGAATATCCGGATTTCTTTCCTAAAGAAATTCCAGATGCTGCTTGGATAGAGAAAATGCAACATCCGCAATGGCGCGATTTGTATCAAGAAGTAGAGAAAAAGTATAAGGATTTTGGTACACAACAAACCGAAATTGAGGACTTATTTAAGCATATTAAATATTATTTCCCAACAATTAAAGTGCCTCAAATATATACGGCGATTGGAGAAATGGATTATCTAAATAAGTCCATTTATGCAAATGACAAATTAGTTATTGCATTGGAATTGTATTTAGGAAAAGACCATAAATTTTACTCGGAATTTCCGGCTTATTTGAGACAGAATTTTGAAGAAAGACAAATGCTTCCAGATATTGTATCGAGTTTATCCTATCGAATTTTGCCTTCGCCAAAAAACAAAGATTTACTTTCATTAATGATAAATTCGGGGAAGGAATTGTATCTAAAAGATATTTTATTGCCAAATTATAGCGATGCAGAGCGCATTGGATATACTGACAAACAAGTAAAATGGTGTCAAGAAAATGAAAGTTACATGTGGGAATATTTCATTAGCAATAAATTGTTGTACAGCACCGAATCGAAATTGCCTAACCGATTTATAAATTTGGCACCATTTTCTAAATTTTATTTAGAGATTGATAACGAAACACCAGGTCGAGTAGGACAATGGGTAGGTTGGCAAATTGTTCGTTCGTATATGCAAAACAACGAAGTTTCTGTTGTTCAATTATTAAAAGCAGATCCATCAGATATATTTGAAAAATCAAAATATAAACCAAAAAATAATGAGTAATAGCAATACCTCCGAAATAAAATTCACCGTTGAATTAGACGAAAATAAAATTCCAGAATCATTAAAATGGACTGCTCAAGATGGTGGAGTTCAAGATGAAGCGGCTAAAGCCATTATGTTATCTATTTGGGATAGTGCAAAGAAAGAATCGCTTCGAATTGATTTATGGACCAAAGACATGCCTGTTGATGAAATGAAAATCTTTATTCATCAATCGTTAGTGGCTATGGCCGATACCTATGAGCGTGCTACCAATGATGAAAAAATGTCGGCAACCATGCGTGATTTCACCGATTATTTTGCCGAAAAATTAGAATTGAAATAAAAATTAAAATAAAAATTAAAAGGAATTAATGTCCTTGTATACCATTTCATTGATGCCTTCAATATAATCTAAAAGTGCATCTTTGCCAATAACTTCTGTGGCTGAGGTAACAAAATAAGGAGGGATTTCTTCCCAGTTGTTGGCGTGAAGTTGCTTTTTATAGGCCGCCACATTCGAATCTATTTTGGTTTTACTGATTTTATCTGCTTTGGTAAAAATGATACAAAACGGAATCCCAGCTTCTCCCAGGTATTGAATGAATTCTAAATCTATCTTTTGTGCTTCCAATCGGATGTCGATTAAAACAAAAGCACAAACTAGTTGCTCTCTTTTTTCAAAATAATCAGTTATGAATTCTTGAAAAACTTGCTTTGTTTTTTTGGAAACTCTGGCATAACCATAACCTGGTAAATCCACCAAAAACCAATTGGAATTAATTTTAAAATGATTGATTAACTGTGTCTTTCCTGGTTTTCCTGATGTTTTTGCTAAGTTCTTGTGGTTGGTTAACATGTTAATCAAAGAAGACTTACCCACGTTTGAACGACCAATAAATGCATATTCGGGCAAGCGCTCTAAAGGACATTTAGAAACATCAGAATTGCTAATAATGAATTCGGCCGTATTGATTTTCATATTAGTGGTTTGAAGAGGTGTTTTTTAAAGTTTCACTTTTTTCTTGTAACCATACTTCAAGTAAACGATTGAATTCGTCAGGATGTTCCATCATAGCAGCATGACCGCATTTATCAATCCAATATAAGGTTGAATTAGGTAACAATCGGTCAAATTCTAAGGCTACTTCAGGTGGAGTTACGGTGTCGTTTTTTCCCCAAATGATACAGGTAGGAACGTGAATTTTCGGCAAATCTTTTGCCATATTATGTCGGATAGCGCTTTTTGCAATGGTAAGAGTTTTAATCAATTTAATTCGATCATTTGCCATTGCATATACTTCGTCTACTATTTCTTTTGTAGCAATTTTTGGGTCATAAAAAACAGCTTCTGCCTTTTTTTGAATGTACTCATAATCCCCTCTTCTTGGGTAGCTATCGCCCATTGCACTTTCATAAAGACCAGAACTTCCGGTAATTACTAAGCCCAACATTTTTTCTGGATACATTTTGGTATGGTACAAAGCAATATGGCCACCAAGGGAATTTCCTAATAGAATTACGCGTTCAAATTTCTTAAAAGTGATAAAGTCTTTCACATATTTGGCGAAAGCCTTTACGTTGGTTTTTAATAGATTTTGAGTGTAAATAGGTAACTCCGGAATAACAATTTTATATCCTCTAGTAGAAAAATAATTGGCCACACCATCAAAATTACTAAGACCACCCATTAGTCCGTGTAATATTACAATCGGAGTGCCTTCTCCAATTTCTAGATAGCTATATCTGCCTTCTTTTTTTATGATACCATCCATATTAAATGCTCTTTTTCTATAGTGATACAAATATAAGCTATTAATACAATAATCCTATTTTTTGAAAATTAATTGTATGTAAAGGATTGTATTTATTGAGAAAATCATGAAAAACCATTACAATCTTTAATGTGCATTATTTCAGTTAGTTATTAAAACCAAAAAAAATATCTTCCCACTTTACACTCTTTAAATTATTCTCATAAATCAATATGAAAATCAGTTAAATATTTCGATTTTAATATCATTTACTCTTTTTTGGATAATTATCTTCAAAAATATAGGTAATGGCTTTAGTCTTAAAATTGTCCAAAATCAAAAACTTATTAACAATGTGGTAGAAAGTGGTAAAAGGTGGTAATTTATTTTATATTTTTGCTTCATATCATTTAAAAATTAGTTTTTTGAATTCATTAATAGGGACATATGAGTGTAAAGTAGATGCTAAAGGAAGGCTGTTGTTGCCAGCGCCTTTCAAGAAGCAATTGGCTGCCTCTCTTCAAGACGGATTTGTCTTGAAGCGTTCTGTTTTTCAACCTTGTTTGGAGCTTTATCCAATGAAAGAGTGGGGGTTAATGATGCAAAAAATCAATAAACTAAACCGTTTCGTTAAAAAGAATAATGATTTTATTCGTCGTTTTACCGCAGGTGTAAAGGTGGTTGAAATAGATGCTCTAGGGCGTTTATTGGTTGCTAAAGATTTAGCAGGCTTTGCTCAAATCAATAAAGATATCGTGCTTTCATCGGCGGTGAATATTATTGAAATCTGGGATAAGGACCTTTATGAAAAAGCTATTGATGATTCGATAGTAGATTTTGCTGACTTGGCAGAAGAAGTTATGGGTGATGTAAAAGACGACGAGCATGGAATATCATAACCCAGTTTTATTAAAAGAAACGGTAGACGGTTTGAATATTCAACCTAATGGAATTTATGTTGACGTCACTTTTGGCGGCGGCGGACATTCAAAAGAGATTTTAAGTCGGCTTGGTGCAAACGGAAAATTGTTTGCTTTTGATCAAGACGAAGATGCTTGGGAGAATGCTATTCCAGATGATAGATTTACTTTAATTCAGGAGAATTTTAGATACATAAAACGTTTTTTGAGATTTCATGGTGTGAAGCAAGTGGATGGCATTTTGGCCGATCTTGGAGTTTCTTCTCATCAGTTTGACGTTCCAGAGCGAGGATTTTCTACTCGATTTGATGCCGATCTGGATATGCGAATGAGCAAAAGAAATGAGCTTGATGCAAGTAAAGTCATAAATGAATATGATGAAGCCAATTTGAAGCGTGTTTTTTTAGATTATGGAGAGTTAAAAGTGGCTCCTGCACTTGCAAGAACCATTGTAGAAGCTAGACAAAGAGCTACAATTAACACCACAGAAGAACTAAAAATTGTATTGAATAAGTACTTGCCAGAACAATTTAAGAACAAGATTCTTGCTCAAATTTATCAGGCAGTTCGAATAGAAGTGAATCAAGAGATGGAGGTTTTAAAAGAATTTTTAGAGCAATCCTTAGAGATTTTAAAACCAGAGGGAAGACTAAGTGTTATTTCGTATCACTCATTAGAAGACCGATTGGTAAAACGATTCATGAAAAATGGCTTATTTGAAGGAGAGCCAGAGCGAGATTTCTTCGGAAACTTCTCGGTTCCGTTCAAAAACATTGGAAAACTTATTGTTCCAAGTGAAGCCGAAATTAAGATTAACAACCGTGCTAGAAGCGCAAAGTTACGAATAGCAGAAAAGAAGTAGTTTTTAAATTAAGTTATAGATAAGCAGATATGAAAGGCGGAGTTTTCAACTTATTAAAAGCACGATTTCTAGTAAATGAAGATGCTATTAAAAATTGGCGATTCATACTTTTTATAGTGGTATTAGCCATCATAATGATTGCAAATTCACACCAATACGATCAGAAAATATTCAAAATAGCTGATTTAACAAATGAAGTAAAAGAATTGCGGTCTGAATTTGTTGACAGAAGATCCGAATTGATGAAGTTAAGAATGGAATCTACTGTTTCTGAAAAAATGAAATCACGTGGAGTAGTGCCGTCTCAGGTACCACCAATTAAGATAAAAGTTAAAAAAACCGAAGAAAAAAGTTTCTTTAAAAGATTATGGGAGTAGAAGATAAAAACATCTCTTACCGAATTTATTTAGTTGCATTCGTTATTTTTTTGATAGCGATGGCAATTACTATAAAGCTGACTAATATTCAGTGGGTACATGGTGCGCATTATCGAAAATTAGCCAAAGATCTTACCGTTAAAATGTGTGTAATCCATGCAAACAAAGGAAATATTTATTCTTCAGATGGAAGTTTACTTGCTACTTCAATTCCAAATTACACTATTCGTTTTGATGCCGTGGTTCCAAAAGAAGAACTTTTTGAAAAAAATGTAAAACCACTATCTGAAAGCTTGGGTAAATTATTTGGGAAACCTTCTTCTTATTATGAAGTGATTTTAAGAAAAGCCAGAAACACCAAAAATCGTTACACACTTATTGCAGATAAATTAAGCTATACCGAGTACTCTAAAATAAAAGAATTTCCAATGTTCGAGAAAGGTTCTAACAAAGGTGGAATTATTGTTGAGCAAAAACCAGTTCGTGTGCATCCAATTGGTCAAATAGCAGAAAGAACTATTGGTTACGATAAAATTAATGAAGACGGGGTTAGAAAACAAGTGGGTATTGAAGGTGCTTTTGGTAAGTATTTAAATGGAAAAGACGGAAAGGTATTAAAGCAAAAAATTGCTAAAGGGCAATGGAAACCTATTAGAGATCGAAACGATGTAGATCCTCAAGATGGTTATGATGTGATTTCGAGTATTGATGTTTACATCCAAGATATTGCTCACCATGCCTTGTTAAAACAATTGCAAGATTATAATGCAGAACACGGTTGTGTAGTGGTTATGGAAACCAAAACAGGCCAAATTAAAGCCATCTCCAATTTAGGAAAAGATGCCTCTAGTGATACGTATTATGAAACTGAAAATTATGCAATTAAAGAAGCACATGAGCCAGGTTCTACTTTTAAACTAGTAGATCTACTTGCCTTATTAGATGATAAAAAAGTAGATACTAGCAAGATTTATGATCGAAAAGGTGGGTTAATTAAGTTCTACGGAAAAGATGTTGAGGATTCACACAGAGGTGGAAACCAAAAAATTTCTTTAGGCCGCGGAATGGAAATTTCTTCCAATACGGTTATGGTTCAGGCGGTATATGAAAACTACAGAAACAACCCAAAACAATTCATTGATCGTATTGATAGAATGGGATTGAGCAAGCCGTTAGGGTTGCCAATTCAAGGAGAAGGAACACCTGTAATTCCGCATCCTGCTGATAAAAGATGGAGTGCCATTGCTTTGCCATGGATGGCTTTTGGATATGGAGTTGCGGTAACCCCATTGCAAACATTGACTTTGTATAATGCTATTGCAAATAATGGTGAAATGATCAAGCCACAATTTGTGTCTGAGATTAAAGAATGGAGCAAAACCATAAAAAAATACGATAAGGAAGTAATTAATCCGAAGATCTGCTCGGATGAAACTGTGAAAAAAATTCAAGCCGTTTTAAAGAATGTGGTTCAAAAAGGAACTGGAAAATCATTGTATTCAAAAGATTTTTCAATGGCTGGAAAAACAGGAACTGCTCAGGCAAATTATGGAACAAATGGCGGAAACGATAAACATTATATTTCCTCATTTGTGGGATATTTCCCTGCTGAAAATCCTAAATATTCGTGCATTGTGGTGGTACATAAACCAGATGCAAAAAACAAAGGATATTACGGAGCAGATGTTGCGGGACCAGTATTTAAAAGAATCGCACAAAAAATCTTTACCGATGCGCCTTCAACTAATGAAATTAAAAATCTAAACCAAAAAATAGCGCTTCAAGAAAACAACTATAGAGATAATGATCCTAAAGCTGTAGCGGTAAAAAATACCATTCCAAATTTAAAAGGAATGACTGGTATGGATGCTGTTGCTTTATTAGGAAACTTAGGTGTTAAAGTGAAAGTAAAAGGAATTGGGAAAGTGAAAAGACAATCTATTCCTGCGGGAGGATCAATTACAAAAAATACAGTTATTCTTTTAGAATTATCATAAGCAATGAAAGTGGTATTAAAAGACATATTATATAAAGTTGGCATTGAAGCGGTAAAAGGTTCAACAGATATTGCTGTGAACAAAATCGAATTCGATTCAAGAAAAGTTCAAGAAAATGATGTTTTTGTTGCCATTAGAGGAACCGTTTCAGATGGCCATGATTTTATTGAAAAAGCAATTGATCTGGGAGCTACCGCTATTATCTGCGATACATTACCTGAGATTATTGCTGCAAATGTGACTTACATTCAAGTACAGGATACCAATTCGGCATTGGCATTTATTGCTTCCAATTATTTCAATACTCCTTCAGATAAAATCCGATTGGTTGGGGTTACCGGTACCAACGGGAAAACTACTATTGCCTCTTTGTTGTATCAATTATATAAAAAAGCAGGTTACAAAGTGGGTTTATTATCTACCGTTAAAATCATGGTGGACGATACCGAATACAAGGCAACTCACACTACACCGGATTCTTTAACCATCAATCAGTATCTGAACGAAATGATTTCGATGGGTTGTGAATACTGTTTCATGGAGGTTAGTTCTCATGGAGTACATCAAAAACGCACCGAAGGACTTCATTTTGAAGGTGGTGTTTTCACAAATTTATCGCACGACCATTTAGATTATCACCCAACATTCGCAGAATATAGAGATGTGAAAAAATCATTTTTTGATCATTTGCCAAAAACTGCTTTTGCATTAACTAATGTTGATGATAAAAATGGTGCTGTGATGTTGCAAAACACCAACGCAAGAAAACGTACGTATGCTTTAAAATCCTATGCCGATTATAAAGCTCAAATATTAGAAAATCAATTATCGGGATTGTTATTAAAAATTAACGATAATGAAGTTTGGGTAAAATTAATCGGAACTTTTAATGCCTATAACTTATTGGCTATCTATGGAACTGCCATTGAGTTAGGAATGGACAGCTTGGAAGCTTTACGATTATTGTCTGAATTAGAAAGTGTTTCTGGGCGTTTTCAATTTATTGTTTCTTCCGATAAAATTACGGCTATAGTTGATTATGCTCATACTCCGGATGCATTAGAAAATGTATTAAATACCATTAATAACATCCGAACCAATAATGAAAAATTGATTTCTGTAGTAGGTTGTGGTGGTGATCGTGATAAAACCAAACGTCCAATTATGGCAAATATCGCTTCTCAAATGAGTGATACTGTAATTTTTACTTCCGATAATCCGCGTACAGAAAATCCGGCAACTATTATTTCTGAAATGGAAAAAGGAGTAGAGCCACAAAATTATAAAAAGACACTTTCCATTGAAGATAGAAAGCAAGCAATTAAAACCGCTTGTCAATTGGCAAATGCAAATGATATCATATTAATTGCTGGAAAAGGTCATGAGAATTATCAAGAAATTAATGGGGTAAGACACCATTTTGATGATATGGAAACCGTAAAAGAATTTTTAAGCTAATTAACTAAATACCTAAGAACCGATGTTATACTACTTATTTGAATATTTAGACAAAACTTTAGATGTTCCAGGAACTGGGGTTTTTCAATACATAACCTTTAGATCAGCTTTGGCGTTAATGTTATCGCTTTTAATTTCTACAGTTTATGGTAAAAAAATCATCACCATTTTAAAGAACAAACAAGTTGGTGAAACGGTAAGAGAATTAGGCTTAGAAGGTCAAAATCAAAAAGCGGGTACTCCAACAATGGGTGGTATCATTATCATTATTGCAACACTTATTCCGGTGTTGTTGCTTACAAAATTAAACAACATCTATATTGTTTTGTTAATCATCACCACCATTTGGATGGGAACTATCGGTTTTATTGATGATTATATTAAAATATTCAAAAAAGACAAACAAGGCTTAAAAGGAATCTTTAAAGTAATTGGTCAAGTTGGATTGGGGCTTATCGTAGGGTCGGTATTGTATTTTCATCCAGGGGTAACCGTTCGTGAGAAATTGGCTAAGCCAGTTGCTTTTAATCAAACAGAAAATGCAATTAGCTCACCAGCTCGTGAAATGAAATCAACTACCACAACGATTCCATTTACTAAAAACAACGAATTGGATTATGCCAAAATTATTGAATGGACTGGTGAAGGGTATGAAAAATGGGCATGGTTGGTATTCATTCCAATTGTAATTTTCATCATCACTGCGGTTTCAAATGGAGCCAACTTAACCGATGGAATTGATGGGCTAGCTGCGGGTACTTCAGCAATATCGGTGCTTGCACTCGGAATCTTCACCTTTATTTCGGGGAACATCATCTTATCAAGCTATTTGAATGTTATGTATATCCCAAATTCTGGGGAGATGACTGTTTTTGTTTCTGCATTTGCAGGAGCCTTGGTAGGGTTTTTATGGTACAATTCCTATCCAGCATCCGTATTCATGGGAGATACGGGTAGTTTAACTATTGGAGGGATCATAGCGGTATTGGCCATTTCGGTAAGAAAAGAAATGTTACTTCCGGTTTTATGCGCCATTTTCTTTGCAGAAAGCGCTTCGGTAATTATTCAAGTAGCCTATTTTAAATACACCAAAAAACGATTTGGCGAAGGTCGACGCGTTTTTCTAATGTCGCCATTACATCACCATTATCAGAAAAAAGGATACCATGAAAGCAAAATAGTAACTCGTTTTTGGATTGTTACCATCTTGTTAGCTATCGTGGCAATTGTAACATTAAAATTAAGATAATGCCAAGGTTAGTTATTCTTGGTGGAGGCGAGAGCGGTGTTGGAACCGCCTTATTGGGAAAGCAAAAAGGATACGATGTTTTTGTTTCCGATTTCGGAAAAATAAAAGAAAATTACAAAGAAGTTCTTACGAATAATGAGATTAAATGGGAAGACGAACAGCATACAGAAGCGTTAATTCTGAATGCCGATGTTGTTATGAAAAGTCCAGGAATTCCAGATAAAGCCCCGATTGTAAAAAAATTGGTAGAAAAAGGGATTCCGGTAATTTCTGAAATTGAATTTGCAGCACCATTTACCAATGCAATAACCATTGGAATAACAGGAAGCAACGGAAAGACAACCACTACGATGCTTACCTATCATTTGTTAAAAGAAGGCGGATTAAATGTAGGACTTGCAGGTAACATTGGTAAAAGTTTTGCTTGGCAAGTGGCCTTTGAAAACTATGATTACTATGTTTTGGAATTAAGCAGTTTTCAATTGGATGGGATCATTAATTACAAGCCACACATTGCAATTCTTACGAACATCAGTCCAGACCATTTAGATCGCTATGAATATAAGTATGAGAATTATATAGAATCAAAATTTAGAATAACATTAAATCAAAGCAACCAAGATTATCTGATTTATGATGCAGATGATGAAGCAATTCACAATTGGTTACAAATAAATAAAGTAAAAGCACAATTAATACCATTTTCAATCACAAAGAACCTTGAAAAAGGGGCGACTTTAAAAAATAACACTATGGAAATCAACATCAACGAAGAAGAGTTTTTAATGGAAACCGCTGATATCGCATTAGAGGGAAAACATAATATAAAAAATGCAATGGCAGCGACCTCAGTTGCTACTATTTTACGCATTAGAAAACAAACCATTCGCGAAAGTTTATCCAATTTTCAGGGAGTAGAACACCGTTTAGAGAAAGTATTGAAAATTCAAAATGTGCAATACATCAATGACAGTAAAGCAACTAATGTGAATGCTACTTTCTTCGCTTTGGATAGTATGACTACACCAACCGTTTGGATTGTTGGGGGTGTAGATAAAGGAAATGACTATGCCGAATTAATGCCTTTGGTGTTTGAAAAAGTAAAAGCAATTATTTGTCTTGGTGTTGAAAATAAAAAAATAATTGATGCTTTTGGGAACATGGTAGACATGATGGTTGAAGTTGATAACATGCACGATGCAGTAAATACTGCAAGACACATTGCAGAAAAAGGAGACACCGTATTACTTTCTCCGGCTTGCGCAAGTTTTGATTTGTTTCAAAACTATGAAGACCGTGGTAACCAATTTAAAAGAGAAGTTAGAAACTTGTAAATAGAATTTAGGCTTATTTAAGTCTACTATTCAAAACTCAATTATGAAAGAAATAATAAACAGTTTAAAAGGAGATAAAGTCATTTGGGCATTCATTGCTCTTTTGGCATTATTTTCATTTATGTCTGTTTATAGTGCCAGTAGTAATTTGGCCTACATGCGCCACGGATCTGGAAATGCATTAACCTATTTGTTAAAACATGCAATTCAGGTTTTCTTGGGATTCATAATTATTTATAAAATACATAAAGTTCCGTATCACTATTTTAGAGCACTTTCATTAATAGCATTGCCTTTTATTTGGGTGCTTTTAGTGTATACTTTATTCAAGGGAACGGTAATCGAAGGAGCTAATGCGAGCCGTTGGGTAGAGATTCCGTTTATTGGAATTTCCTTTCAAACTTCAACTCTTGCGGCAATAGTGCTGTATGTATATGTAGCCCGTTATTTATCTAAAAAGAGAGAAGAGAAAGTTACTTTTCAAGCTTCCTTTATAGAGTTATGGATTCCGGTGTTTATAACCTTGGCGCTCATATTACCTGCCAACTTTTCTACCGCAGCTTTGATTTTTTCAATGGTAATTATGCTCACTTTCATTGGGCAATATCCAATTAAGTACATCGGAATAATCATTGGTACGGGAATAGCAGCTTTAGTACTATTTGTATTAGTGGTAATTGCTTTTCCAGATGCTTTTAGAAACCGTGTAGATACTTGGAAAAACCGTATTGAAAATTTCACAAGCGACAAGCCAGGTGAAGACGATTACCAAATAAAAAATGCTAAAATAGCCATCGCTTCGGGTGGATTATATGGATTGGGTCCTGGGAAAAGTGTTCAGAAAAACTTCTTACCACAATCTTCCTCCGATTTTATTTTTGCCATTATTGTAGAAGAATACGGATTATTAGGAGCATTAACTGTTTTAGGATTGTATCTTTTGTTGTTGTTCCGATTTGTAATAGCCGCACATAAGGCCAATTCGCTTTTTGGTAAATTATTGGTTGTTGGCCTCGGATTCCCAATTGTTTTTCAGGCATTAATTAATATGGCTGTTGCCGTTGAATTACTTCCGGTAACAGGGCAAACATTACCACTTATTAGCTCGGGAGGAAGTTCCATCTGGATGACTTGTATTGCCATTGGAATTATTCTTAGTGTAACCAAGAAAGACGAAGAAATTGCTCAAGAATTAGAAGAAAAACAAAAACGAGATGAGGCGCTTCAAAAATTAATTGACAAACAATTACAAGAAGACGAAGAGGGAAGTGAAGTTGAAGAAGATGATTTTTCAATTACCGAAAATCCATTGAAGGCGGTTCAAAATAAAAAATAATATAAGAAAATGAAGCAATACAAATTCATATTAAGCGGAGGTGGAACTGGTGGGCATATTTACCCAGCGGTTGCAATTGCCAATGAATTGAAATCTCATTTTCCTGATGCAGAAATTTTATTTGTGGGAGCACAAGATAAAATGGAAATGCAAAAAGTACCTCAAGCAGGCTACAAAATTGAAGGTCTTTGGATTGCTGGTTTGCAAAGAAAATTGACACTTCAAAATTTAATGTTTCCGTTTAAATTACTTAGTAGTTTATGGAAATCAAGAAAGATAATAAAACAATTCAAGCCCGATGCGGTAATTGGAACCGGTGGTTTTGCAAGCGGTCCGTTATTGCAAGTGGCAAATAGTTTTGGTATTCCAACTGTTATTCAGGAGCAAAATTCCTATCCTGGAATAACCAACAAAATATTGAGTAAAAAAGCCAATTCCATTTGTGTGGCATACGATAATTTGGATCGGTTTTTTCCAAAAGATAAAATCGTTTTTACAGGAAATCCGGTACGACAAGATTTGTTGGATGTAGATTCAAAAAAACGAGAAGGTATTACTTATTTTAATTTGGATGCATCCAAAAAAACGCTTTTAGTTCTTGGTGGAAGTCTTGGCGCTAGAAGAGTAAATCAGTTGATTGAAAAAGAACTTGATTTTATTTTGGAAAACGACATACAAGTGTTTTGGCAATGCGGTAAGTTATACCATGAGGCTTACCAACATTATAATGAAAAAGCAAATGTGCAAGTGGTTGCTTTTATTGACCGAATGGATTTGATTTATGCAGCCGCCGATTTTGTGATTTCAAGAGCTGGAGCTTCTTCGGTATCGGAATTGTGTTTGGTAGGAAAACCAACAATTTTCATTCCGTCACCAAATGTGGCTGAAGACCACCAAACAAAAAATGCCAATGCAATTGTAAATAAAAAAGGAGCAATTCTAATTAAAGAATCGGAGTTGGACGAAAAGTTTGAATCCACTTTTTCAGAATTGATTTCAAATAAAAAATTGCAAAACGAATTAAGTGTAAACATCAAGCAGTTGGCTAAGCCAAACGCAACAAAAGATATCGTAAAAGAAATAATTAAATTAATAGAATAACTAAAGAATAAGTCCTCAGATCATTAGATCCAAAGAAACTTAGAGTCTTTAAAAATGAATTTAAACCAAATACATAACGTCTATTTTATAGGAATCGGAGGCATCGGAATGAGTGCACTGGCTCGCTATTTTCAGAATGTAGGCAAGAAGGTTTCGGGTTATGATAAAACACCAACCATGCTTACAGATGAATTAATTGCAGACGGTATGGATATTCATTTTGAAGATGCTATTAATTTAATTCCAACCGATTTTTACACCGAAAACACCTTGGTTATTGTAACCCCGGCTGTTCCGGTTACGCATTCGGAATGGAATTATTTTATTGAACGCGACTATACGATTAAAAAGCGTGCCGAAGTTCTTGGATTAATTACCAAAGACACCTTTTGTTTTGCTGTTGCAGGAACACACGGAAAAACAACGACTTCGAGTATTCTTGGACACATATTATATGAAAGCGGAGCCGATGTTACGGCTTTCCTTGGCGGAATAGTTGAAAATTATCATTCCAATTTAATCGGAACTGGTAAAACGGTAACCGTTGTTGAAGCCGATGAATTTGACCGATCGTTTTTGCATTTACATCCAAATATCGCTTGCGTGACTTCTATGGATGCCGATCATTTGGATATTTATGGAGATAAAGCAGCAATTGAAGATTCATTTAGAGAATTTGCTGATAAAGTTCAGGATAAAAGTAATTTGTTTGTGCCAAAAGGCATGGATTTACAAGGAGTTTCCATTGCAATAAACGAAGAGGCAAGCTTTAAAGCGCATAATATTCGAATTGAAAACAGCAGTTATGTTTTTGATGTACAAACCCCAACAGAAACGATTTCAAATATTGCTTTTGGATTGCCAGGGCATCATAATTTAATGAATGCTTTAATGGCTTTGGCAATGGCCAAAACCTATGGCACTTCGAGCGAAGCTATTAAAAATGCATTAGCAAGTTTTAAAGGAGTGCAGCGTCGTTTTTCATATCAAATAAAAACGAATGAGTTGGTTTATATTGATGATTACGCACACCACCCAACCGAAATTAATGCGGTGCATCAAGCGGTAAGAGAATTGTATCCGAATCAAAAAGTAGTGGCCATTTTTCAGCCCCATTTGTTTAGTAGAACCAAAGATTTTGCTGATGATTTTGCGAAAAGTTTGTCGCAATTTGATGAAGTAGTATTGATGGATATTTATCCAGCGCGCGAGTTACCAATGCCCGGAATCACTTCTGCGTGGTTGTTGGATAAAATGACCAATACCAATAAAATATTAGTTTCCAAAGAGCAACTGATTGATACAATTAAACAAAGTGACGCCAAAATAGTTGTGACAATTGGAGCGGGAGACATTGGAGAATTAGTGCCTTCTATTAAAAAAGCATTACTATGAAAGTATTTAATTGGATAAACCTTCGATTGATCATGATGTTTGCATTAGTAATTTTTCTATTTGCATTTACATCCAATAGAAATGCGCACAGAAAATTGATCAAAACAGAGGTAATTTTTGTAGATAATGACGCCGATTTTATTAGCAAAAAAACGGTTAATAAATTGTTAATAGAAAATAAAACAGATGTGCGAAGTATAGCAAAAGAGGACTTAAATTTGAACAAATTGGAAAATTCTATCAACAAGAATCCGATGGTTGAAAAAGCAGAGGTGTATGTAACTGTTGATGGAGTGCTAAAAGCCATAGTCAAACAAAAGACCCCAGTTGCAAGGGTTTTTGATAGTGTAGGAACCTATTATCTAGATAATGAGGGAAATACGATGCCGTTATCAGGATTAAATACGGCTAGGGTTCCATTGGTTGTTGGTGAAATTAGTCCAAGAAATAGAAAAAAACTGGCTCAAGTTTTAAGGGTAATTTACAAGGATCCCTTTTTGAAAAAAAATATAATTGGAGTGGAGTTGGATGCAAATGACGACGTAAAAATGACCAATAGAAATTTTGATTTTCAAATTGAGTTTGGAAAAATGGTTCAGATTGAGAAGAAATTTAACAATTATAAAGCATTTTTTCAGAAGACAATTGTAGATAGTTCTTTAACAAAATATAAGAAAATAAATTTGAGATTTAGTCATCAAGTAGTTTGTACTAAATAGCAATTATAAAGCATAAAAAAAGCTTGAATTAGTCAAATTAGGCATAATATGGAGAATAAAGAAAGCATTGCGGTAGGCTTAGACATTGGAACTACGAAAATCGTAGCAATGATTGGCAAGAAGAATGAATATGGCAAACTTGAAATTTTAGGTTTAGGTAAATCTAAAAGTTTAGGTGTGGCGAGAGGTGTAGTGAATAACATCACCCAAACTATTCAATCGATCCAGCAAGCTGTCACGGATGCCGAAGAAAATTCTGGTTACAAAATTAATGATGTGGTAGTAGGTATTGCAGGGCAACACATTCGTAGCATCCAGCATACCGATTACATCAGCAGAGGAAATTCTGAAGAGGTAATTACCCAGCAAGACATTCAATCGTTGATTGATCAAGTGAATAAATTAGCGATGTTGCCCGGTGAAGAAATTATTCATGTTTTGCCACAAGAATATAAAATAGACGGACAAGCAGAAATAAAAGAGCCAATCGGAATGTATGGCTCAAGATTGGAAGCTACTTTTCACGTGGTGGTAGGGCAAGCGTCATCAATTCGAAATATTGTTCGTTGTGTACAAAGCACCGGAATTGAATTATCCGGAATTACCTTAGAGCCTTTAGCATCTGCCGATGCGGTTTTAAGTCAAGAAGAAAAAGAAGCGGGTGTTGCTTTAATTGATATAGGTGGTGGAACAACCGATTTAGCCATTTTTAAAGACGGAATTATTCGCCATACAGCTGTAGTTCCTTTCGGAGGAAATGTAATTACCGATGACATTAAAGAGGGATGTTCTATTATTGAAAAACAAGCAGAATTATTAAAAGTAAAATTTGGTTCGGCTTGGCCAGGTGAAAATAAAGACAATGAAATAGTTTCAATCCCTGGATTAAGAGGAAGAGAGCCTAAAGAAATATCATTAAAAAACTTATCTAAAATAATTCATGCTCGTGTAGTTGAAATTATTGAACAAGTTTTTGCAGAAATAAAAGCTTATGGTCATGACGACCCTAGAAAAAAATTAATTGCCGGAATTGTATTAACAGGTGGTGGAGCACAATTGCAACACATTAAACAGTTGGTTGAATACATTACAGGTATGGACACCCGAATAGGATATCCAAACGAACATTTGGCAGGAAATTCTGGAGAAGAAATTTCAAGTCCGTTATTTGCGACAGCAGTAGGATTGGTGATGAACAGTGTGGCAAATAATACACAAAGTGCTTACAAATTACAAGCTTCAATTGTGGAAGCTCCAAAACCAATTATTACTAGAGAAGTGCCTCCAGAAGTTGAAGAAGAGCCACAAATTGTAGATGAAGTAGAAGAAGAAAAGCCGGTTGAAAAGCCAGTAAAGCCAACTAAACCAGAAATTAATGAATCCTTTATGGATAAAATATTAGGAAGAGTAAAAGACTTTCTTGACAACGCAGAATAAAGACAATTAAAGATTTAAAGTAGAATAAAAAAAACCCAAAGTTTTATGATGAGCAACTCAGAATTTGGAAACATTTCATTTGATTTACCTAAGAATCAGTCCAATGTAATTAAAGTAATCGGTGTAGGCGGTGGCGGTAGCAACGCAATCAACCACATGTTTAGACAAGGTATTAAAGGTGTAGACTTTATAGTTTGTAATACCGATTCACAAGCATTGCAAAATAGCCCTGTGCCAAATAAAATCCAGTTAGGTGTTAACTTAACCGAAGGATTAGGTGCTGGAGCAAATCCAGAAGTTGGACAACAATCTGCAATTGAAAGTGTTGCCGATATTGAAAAAATGTTAGATACCAATACCAAAATGGTTTTCATTACTGCCGGAATGGGTGGTGGAACCGGAACAGGTGCAGCGCCAGTAATTGCTCAATTGGCGAAAGAAAGAGATATTCTTACTGTGGGTATTGTAACTATTCCGTTTCAATTTGAAGGTAAAGTGCGTCAAGATCAAGCATTACTTGGAGTTGAAAGATTGCGTAAGCAAGTAGATTCTTTAATTGTCATTAATAATAATAAACTAAGAGAAGTATATGGTAACCTTGGCTTCAAAGCTGGTTTCTCAAAAGCAGATGAAGTATTAGCTACAGCATCAAGAGGAATTGCGGAAGTAATTACACACCACTACACTCAAAATATCGACTTAAAAGATGCTAAAACTGTTTTAGCAAATAGTGGAACAGCAATAATGGGATCTGCAGTTGCTAGCGGAGAAAATAGAGCTAAAGAAGCTATTATTTCTGCATTAGATTCTCCATTATTAAATGACAATAAAATTTCGGGTGCTAAAAACGTATTGTTGCTTATCGTTTCTGGTACAAGCGAAATCACTATTGATGAAATTGGAGAGATCAACGATCACATTCAAGCCGAAGCAGGTTACAATGCCAACATTATCATGGGAGTTGGTGAAGATGAAGCGCACGGTGATGCTATTGCGGTAACGATCATTGCAACTGGATTTAATGTAGAACAACAAAACGAAATCGTAAATACTGAGCCTAAAAAGATCATCCTTCAATTAGAAGAGGATCAGAAAATGGTTCACGATTTATCTCAAAATAATGTAGCTGAAATTCCATCAATTATTGATGCGCCAATTGCTGTAAAAGAAGAGAAAATTATCTTTGAATTAATCGAAGAAGAACCAGCAGTTGTTGAAGCTCCTGTATTTGCTAAAGTAGACAACGATCTAGTTGCTATGAATGAATTTATTCGCAACTTAGATGTTACTTTTGAAATCGTTTCACCTATTAATGATTTGGATTTCCAATTTGAAACGCCTTCAATTAATGAAATTAAAGTAAATGAGCCTAAGTTTATTGTTAGAGAAGAAGAGCAAATTACATTCTCTTTTGATTTACCTGTAGAGCAACCAATTGAAAGCAAAAAAGAAGAAAACATTTATTTTGACTTAACTGCCGAAACTAAAAATATTGAAGTTAATGAGCCAATCGAATTTGTTTCGGTAACCGAATTAAATGAGAACGGAGTGATCAAATATTCTTTAGAAGAGTATATGGAAATAGATAATGATTTATTGAATTCTAAACCAACAGAAACTATTTCTGAGCCAGTAGAAGAATCATTAAATATTACTATGAAAGTAGCGGATTTAAATAAACCAACTTACGCTACACATATCGAAGATATTTCTCCTCTAGAAATGACTATTGAAGAGACTTTAAAACTTCGTGCAGACGAAAGAAGAAGAAAGTTAAAAGAGTTTAATTACAAGTTTCATAACAATCCATCTCGTGTAGATGAGTTAGAGAGAGAGCCAGCATATAAGAGATTAGGAGTAGATTTATCTGAAAACAGCAGCATGAATGCCAACTCTAGAATGTCTTTAGGAATTGATAGCAATGACGATGTGCAGTTGCGTTCAAATAATTCTTTTTTGCATGACAATGTAGATTAGTCAGAATTATCAAATAAGATTTAACTCGAAGTTTCCATTAGAAATTTCGGGTTATTTTTTTATCTTTGCCTCTGCTTAGTGGTTTAAATTATTGGTTTTTATATCAAATAATACCCACAAAAATTAATCATGCTTTTAATTAAATAAAATAGAAATAGATGAGTTTATCTGTAAAAATCATGGATGAAATGAAGAACGCCATGAGAACCAAAGATATGGTTGTTTTAGAGGCTTTGCGTGCCATTAAATCGGAATTATTGTTGGCGCAAACTTCAAGTGGATCCAAAGAGGAAATCTCTGAAGCGGATGAAATTAAAATTTTACAACGATTGGTAAAAATGCGTAAAGACAGTGCAGAGATTTTTACTACTCAAAATCGTCCCGATTTAGCAGAACCAGAATTAGCGCAAATTGCAGTTATTGAAAAGTTTTTACCTGCTCAATTATCAGAAGAAGAAGTTGAAGCCGTAGTTGCTAAAATCATTGCAGAAACAGGTGCTACAGGAATTGCTTCTATGGGTAAAGTGATGGGATTGGCCTCGGCGCAAATTGGTGGTCAAGCAGAAGGGAAAGTAATTTCTACAATAGTGAAAAAATTATTGGTATAGATTAGACTTCTTAGATTGTTAGACATCTTAGAAACCTTAGAATTTATCTAACTTTCTAAAAATCTAACCAGTCAAAAGATCTAACAATCTAATAATCTAAATAAAAACGGCTGCGTAGTTCAACTGGATAGAATATCAGATTTCGGCTCTGAGGGTTGGGGGTTCGAATCCCTTCGCGGTCACAGTTGTACCAATAACCTCTAATGAATTTTTAGGGGTTATTTTTTTTAATATTAAGTTATAAAATTTTCAAGAAACTCAATAATTTGATTTGAAAATAAGTCTAAATCGCTCACTAATAAATAGTAAAATAAAAAAAAATGCCAAGTTTGCTTGAGCGTTTTTTTTGTATGATAGAAGAAAAACCTTTTTTAACTTCCATTAATATAATTGATTATTTAGGCAAGCTATTTACGAAATTAATGGCTTATTAGTTAATGTTATTAAATCATATTTTATAATGCCATTTACTTATTTTATAAGTAGTTCCCGTTTCAAAGAAAGTAGTTGACATTTTCTTATATCCTTCTCTCGTTTCAAAGAAAGTAGTTAACGTTTTCTTATATCCTTCTCTCGTTGCAAAGAAAGTAGTTGGCATTTCTTTACAAATAGTTCCCGTAACAAAGAAAGTAGTTGGCATCTTGAAGAAACACGAACTGACTTTATTAAAACTTAACTTAATTGCTTAGGGAGGTGCACTATTTTCTTTAGAAGTTGAATCCTAAATTAATAGTTAATTGTTATTTTTTTTTGCATTAAGCATATTGATGTACTCTGAAGGAGTAGAATTTGTGATGGACTTAAATGCACTGTAAAAATTTGATCGTGTAGCAAATCCTGCTTTTTGTCCTATGGCATCAATAGTAATGAATTCGGAAGTGTTATTTTCTAATAAATTTTTGGCATAATTTACTCGCAATTCTTTTTTAATCTCGCTAAATTTTTTCCCGTAAATGATTGTTAGGCATTCATTGATTTGATTTTTTGGAATTTGTAAATCTAACGAAATAGTATAAATAGAAAATTCTGGATTCACATAGGGTTTGCTTTCATCAAAGTAAATAATAATTTTGTTGATGATGTCATTTAAAGGATCTTCAGTATTTAATTTTTTTTGAGTTACATTATCGTCCTTTTTTACTGTATTTTTTGTGGTTTTATTTTTAATTTCATTTTGAGGAGAAGATATTCCATAAAGTACATCTGGAAATAGCAAAAGTGAAAAAGTTAAAATGAAGAAGGATATTTCTAAGATTAATAATAAAGAGTGAGTTTTGGTAAGTCCAACACTAGGTTGGTTTATCATGCAGTTGTAGGTAAGCACTAAACCCACAAATACAAATATTAAAGGAACAATGTTTAATATCCACAACCATTGAATTAGCTTATTTGAAAATGAACCGATCTCACTTTTTTTATTTTTCGAAAATGTAAAATTTGTTAGATAGGATATAGAAGCAACAATATAAATTAAAAACAAAACAAATCGAATAGTGAAATTTTCGTAGGTATTGAAAAATATATTAGTACTTACTTGGTTTACATAATCAACGTTTTCTGTAATTCTTTTAGCAAATTCCATTTTGTATGAAAATGGTTTTAGGCAATAGGGCATTATGGCAAATAACTGAATGACTGCGGGAATAATATGTAAATAATCTATTTTAGTTAAGCCTTGTTTCTTATTTATTGTATTTCGGGTATACCAAAATAATAAAGGACCTGGTAATAAAGTAAGTGGTGAAATATGATTGTATAAAACTGCAGTCCAGAATACTGACTTATCAATCGCTAGAAAAGCATGTGTGATGATATAAACTGAAAGTACTATGAAAAATAAAGCAAGGAATAATGTGTTTTTGTTGGTCTTCCAATTATTGTAAATCAAAAGAGCAGCTAATATAATAGTAAAGATGGAAATTGAAATTACCATTGATATTCTAGTTTGTACTTACAAAATTATATAATTTTTTCTTACATATATGTTGTAAATATTAAAATTATAAGCAAAAATTAATTATTAGTTAAATTGAATATTAAAGTATACTTTTGTAAATTATTAAATTGGAACCTTTTAATTTTAAAAGCCCCCGCTTTTTTTTTAGAATAAAAAAAAGAAATCTACTTTTCTAATAACCTAACTAGCAAAATAATGATAGATATTTTTAAAAAAAATATATCGCTATTAAGTATTGTCTTTTGTATGTTTTTCTTTCTAAACGGAAAGGCTGCAACCATATACTTTAATCAAATATATAAAGCAACTGGAACTACTTACAATGTAAATACACAAAGTATAACAGGTCTACAACTTGTTTCTGGTTATTCCTTTAAAGTTGTATCTGCAGTTCCTACAGCTACTACTTTTAACTCAGGAAATAATGAAAATGTAGTACTTTACTATGTTAATTCAAGTGGTGTACAAATTAGTATTTACGGAACAATTTCTAGGCAAGATAAATCTGGGAATACTACCATAGGATTAAATTTTTTGGTTTCAAATTCAACTTATACAACTTATACAGGCGAAGCATATTTATTAGTTATTCCTGGTAAAGAAAGTAATTATTCTAATGGAGGTTCTGCATCTACCTCTTCAGATCCAATTGATCCTGTATTGAATTCCTTGCTTTCATTTCAGGCAACACAGCCTGTAATTAATTCTACAGTTTCTTCTGTTACAGTTTTAGAAAATGCCGGATATGCAGTTTTTACTTTTTCATTATCAAATGCTCCAACATCTAATTACAGTTTTACACCTTATTTAACAGGAGTAACAGCCGTTTCTGGAACTGATTTCACAAATACTATTCAATATTTAAACGGTAGCACATGGCAAACCATCTCTGGAGCATTAACGATTACCTCTTCTTCTTTAAGTTTTCAACTGCGAGTGCCAATCATCAATTATAATACTTCAGTTACCGATAAAACTTTTAATATTAATACAGGAACAATTACTGGTGGAGGGATATTAAATAATTATGGTACTTATGGAGTTGGAACTATTCAAGTACCAGTTATTTCTACTTCAGGGTCTTTAACTTCATTTTCTAGTTGTAGTGGTGTGGCCTCTTCACAGCAAAGTTTCACTGTTTCAGGAGTAAATTTAATTGATAATTTAATCGTTACTCCTCCATCAGGGTATGAAGTTTCTACAACTTCTGGCTCGGGTTTTACAACAAGTGTGAGTTTAGTTCCAGTTAGCAATGCTGTATCAAATACTACCATATATGTTCGTTTGACAGCTTCTGCTTTAAATAATGCTTCGGGTAATATTGTTTGCAGTTCAACTAGTGCTGTTTCTGTAAATGTTGCTACAAATACTGCTTCTGTAACTGCAAGTTCTGTAGGTGGAACTATATCTAGCAATAATTCAAACGTTTGTTCAGGAACAAACAGTACTCTCTTTACTCTAACAGGGTATACTGGTTCTATTCAATGGCAGCAATCTTTAAATGGTTCTTCTTGGTCAAATGTTAGTGGAGCAACTTCTGCAACTTACACAGCAACCAACTTGACAGCAACGACCTACTTTAAAGCATTTGTTACAAATGGATCCTGTACTTCAGCAACTACAAGTGTTAGTACTTTAACGGTTGACGCTTTGGTTACTGCAGGTTCGATTTCTGGAGCCGGTACAGTTTGTTCATCTATTACAAACAGTAAAGTATTAACCTTAAATGGAAATGTAGGATCTATACAATGGCAGTCTTCAAGTACTTTAGCAGGAACTTATACCAATATAAGTGGTGCTACTTCTTCAACATATACAGCTACTAATTTATCTGCAAATACCTATTTTAGAGCTGTAGTTTCTAATGGTAGTTGTCCTTCTGCAACAACATCAAGTGTATTAATTACGGTTTTATCTTCTAATGTTTGGAATGGTTCTGTAAGTACTGCATGGAACAATGCTTCCAACTGGAGTTGTGGTGTGCCTGCCTCAGGAGAAAATATTGAAATCCCTAGTGGTCTAACTAATTATCCAATTTTGGATGGTCCAAGATCTCCAGGTAACATTATTCTTGCAAGTGGAGCAACGATCAATTTAAATAATTCTACATTATCTATTTCGGGAGCAATAACAGGTGCCGGAACTTTAATTGGTAGTGCCACTTCGAGTTTAACAATTAATGGATCTGGTAATCAAGGTACATTCTACATGAGCCAAACTACTCCAGGAACTTCCAATATTTTAGGTGATTTTACTTTAAACTCAACAAGTTCAGGCAGTATTACTCTTGGAAACACTATGGGTATTTCAGGAAAATTAACATTAACTAATGGTACTTTTAATACAGGAGGTAATCTTACATTAAAGAGTAACGGAACTACTACTGCTGTAGTTGCACCTATTACCGATTGTAGTGCAGTTGCGATTAATGGAGATGTAACGGTGGAACGATTTTTTCCTGCTCGCCGTGCATTTAGATTTATTTCTTCTCCAGTAACAACTTCGACTACTATTAGAGACAATTGGCAAGAAGGAGTAAATAATCCGCCACCTGCTTATACAACCAATTTAAATCCAAATCCGGGTTATGGAACGCATATTACAGGTAATATTACTGCTGATTATGGATTTGATGTAACACAAACTACTAATAATTCGATGTTTACCTTTAATAATACTACAGGGGTATGGGCAGCGGTTCCAAATACTAATGTGTTAACACTTACTGCTGGAGTTCCTTATCGTTTAATGATTAGAGGAGATCGATCTATAAGTATGAGTACCAATGCTCCAACACCTACTAATACAACCCTTCGTGCTAAAGGTGCGCTTAAAATTTGTGATGCTTCTGCTGGAACTATTAGTCCAACTGCAAATGGTTATAATTTTATAGGAAATCCATACCAAGCAACGGTAGATATCAAACAAGTATTAACTCAAAATGCGAATTTCAATACCAATTACTATTGGGTTTGGGATCCTAAAATTAATACTAGAGGTGGATATGTAGCTTATGATTTATCTACAGGAATAAATCCGGTTAATGGTTCGCAAGTAAATCAATATTTACAACCATGGGAAGGGTGTTTCATTAAAAATGATGCTACTGCTGGTGGTACAATTACCTTCCATGAGTCCAATAAATCAACATCAGTAGTAAATGAAAATGTTTATAAAGCAACTACAACCGTTCCTGCTTATATTAGAGCTACACTATATGAAAGTAATACATTGGCAACAACTGGTGTCGCTGCAGACGGACTTGTGGTAAAGTTCGATTCGAGTTATGATAATCTTGTTGATTCTAATGATGCAAATAAGTTAACCAACCAAGATGAGGTATTTGCTATTAAAAATAGTACTTCTTTATTGAGTATTGAAAGTAGAAATTTTCCAATTGAAACGGATGTTATTCCGTTGAATATTACTCAATATAGAAATACCAATTATACTATTGTGGCACAAGGAAATAATATAAGTGGTATTCCTGCCTATTTGCATGATCAATTATTGCAAACCTACACTGAAATTCCACAGTCAAGTTCGGTGAGTTATTCGTATTCCATTTCGAGTACAGATACTGCTACATCGGCTCCTGATCGTTTTAGAATTGTATTCCAAAACCCTAATTTGAGTACGAATACCAACTCGAATTTAATTTTCACTTTGTATCCAAATCCATCAAAACAAGGAGTTTTTGATGTGGTTATGAATAACACAACACAGGATTCTAAACTGACTATTTACAATTCAATCGGACAAACAGTGTATTCAACTAATTTGACTGCTTCTCCAATTAATCACATTAACCCAAATAGCGTTTTTGCAACCGGAGTATACTATGTTAAAATAGCTAAGGAAGGTGTGACTACAATTAAAAAATTAATAATAGAATAGATAATGCAAAAGATGAAGAAATTTAATATCAAAAAAACAATAGTTACAGTTGTGCTATTTTTAATATCAAGCTTTGCCTTTTCACAAGATATTGGCTTTGGAGACAATGTTCAAGATAATAATCCACCAGCTTCTCCTATAGATTCTAATATTTATTTTGTACTATTTATTGGAATAGTTTATGCATTTTTAATTATTAATTCAAGAAAACGAAAAGTTGAAAATAAAGTGAATTAATAGAAAGTATTAATAAATAAAAAAGGCTCCTATTTAGGAGCCTTTTTTATTATAATGAAGTTATTTTTTTCAAATCCGCTATGGTTGCAATTGGATCTTCTGCTTTAAAGACATAATTTCCGGCAACCAGAGCATCGGCTCCAGCTCGAACTAATTCGGCTGCATTTTTATTTGTCACTCCGCCATCAATTTCAATTAAGGTAGCGGCATTGTTTTTAACGATAAGTTCTTTCAATTGTGCTACTTTTTTATACGTGTTTTCAATATAAGATTGTCCGCCAAAACCAGGGTTAACACTCATAATACAAACCATATCAATATCCTGAATCACATCTTCCAATAAACTTACATTGGTATGTGGATTCAAAGCAACTCCGGCTTTCATTCCTTCTGCTTTGATTGCTTGAAGTGTGCGATGCAAATGCGTGCAGGCTTCATAATGTACTGTAAGAATATCGGCGCCCAAGTTTTTAAATGTTTTTATGTATCGATCTGGATCTACAATCATTAAATGCACATCGATTGTTTTTTTAGCATGTTTGGTAATCGCTTCCAAAACAGGCATTCCAAAAGAAATATTTGGAACAAATACACCGTCCATAATATCAATATGAAACCAATCGGCTTCACTGGAGTTTATCATTTCAATGTCGCGTTGTAAGTTGGCAAAATCAGCTGCAAGAACGGAAGGGGCAATAATGGTATTTTTCATTTTTTTGAAATTAAAAAACTCCGGTATGGAGCCGGAGTTTTATAAGGTTTAACCTAAATATGTTTTTAATATTTTACTTCTTGAAGTGTGTTTTAATCTTCGGATTGCTTTTTCTTTAATTTGACGCACACGCTCACGAGTTAAATCAAAAGTTTCTCCAATCTCTTCTAAAGTCATTGGATGTTGATCACCTAATCCAAAATACAAACGAACTACATCGGCTTCTCTTGGAGTTAAGGTTTCTAAAGAACGCTCAATTTCGGTACGTAACGATTCGTGAATTAATTCTCTATCTGGGTTTGGAGATTCTCCAGAACGCAATACGTCATAAAGGTTAGAATCTTCTCCTTCAACCAAAGGAGCATCCATAGAAAGGTGACGACCCGAATTTTTCATCGACTCTTTAACATCGTTAACAGTCATGTCCAATTCTTTTGCAATTTCTTCTGCAGAAGGTGGTCTTTCATTAGATTGCTCTAATAATGCATACATTTTATTGATCTTATTGATCGATCCAATTTTATTTAAAGGCAAACGAACAATACGTGATTGCTCTGCAAGCGCTTGAAGAATCGATTGACGAATCCACCATACCGCATAGGAAATAAACTTAAATCCACGAGTTTCATCAAATCGTTGTGCTGCTTTTATCAAACCTAAATTTCCTTCGTTGATCAAATCAGGAAGTGTAAGCCCTTGATTTTGATACTGCTTAGCAACAGATACCACGAAACGTAAATTGGCTTTGGTTAGTTTTTCAAGAGCGCGTTGGTCTCCTGCTTTTATACGTTGTGCTAATTCTACTTCTTCATCAGCAGTAATTAAGTCAACTTTTCCAATTTCTTGTAGGTATTTGTCTAGGGAAGCAGTTTCACGGTTGGTAACCTGCTTGGTGATTTTAAGCTGTCTCATTTATTTTCAATTGCTTTAAGTGTTCAGTTTATTATACGACGTACTATCATAAAAAGTTACAAAAAACTAGAAATAATTTCTTTCTTTTTAAATATTTCTATGTTAGTATTAATGCTTAATTTTACCGCGTAGCATAAAAATGGGTTTATGGAACATAAATCGCATTACTAAAATTAAAAAAATGGATGTAAAATTTCTTGATTATTTTTCAAAATATGAAAAGATAATTCTTCTTATTATTTGTTCTATTTATTTTAATAATCTGTTTATAGATATCATGAATGTAGATGCAGCACAGTATGCATCAATTTCTTTAGAAATGCTCCACAACCATTCCTATTTGCAGGTTATGGATTTGCAATGTGATTATTTAGATAAACCACCACTTTTATTTTGGATATCCAGTATTAGTTTGGGTCTGTTTGGGGTGTCTAATTTTGCCTATAAATTGGGGGCTTTTTTAATGTTACTGCTTTCGCTTTATTCTATTTTTAGATTTACTTCTATTTATTACAGTCAGCACGTTTCTAAAAATGCAGTGCTTATTTTTGGAACCTGTCAAGCATTTTTTTTAATGACTAATGATGTGCGAACCGATGGAATATTAACCTCTAGCGTCATCACAGCGATTTGGTTGCTCACCGAATATTTGCAAAAATACAAAATAAAACACCTGCTCTTTGCAGCACTTTTTACTGCATTTGCAATGATGGCTAAGGGGCCAATTGGGATAATAGCTGTATTAATGCCTGTTGGTTTGCAGTTGTTATTTAAACAAAGCTGGAAGCAAATTTTCAGTTTCTCTTGGGTTTTTTATTTGCTAATAGTTGGCTTACTTTTAATTCCGATGTCCTACGGATTGTACATGCAATTTGACATGCATCCGGAGAAAATAGTAAACGGTGTTCCGCATCAAAGCGGACTTTATTTTTATTATTGGCTGCAAAGCTTTGGTAGAATAACTGGCGAAAATGTGTGGGACAACGGATTGCCTTGGCACTTTTTTATAGGAACCATAAGTTGGGATTTCTTCCCTTGGATATTGATATTGTATTTTGGTTTGTTTTTTCAAATAAAGAGATTGTTTCAAAAATCACTTCCGGAAATTAGCACCTTGAGTGGGTTTTTAATTCTGTTTGCTTTGCTTTCTATGTCTCGTTATAAACTGCCACATTATATATTTGTAACCCTTCCTTTTGCAAGTATAATTTGTGCCTCTTACTTAGAAACATTAAATCCGAAGCAATGCAAAATTTGGAATAAAGTATATTTTGGCTTTGGTTGTATCATATTAGTTTTGCTAATTATTTATCAAACCCTATTCTTTACCGAAATCAATTTTATATTGATAGCCTTGCTGTTAGTGCAGTTTGTTGTTTTGCTTCAAATGAAAAAAACATCCCTTGAAGGTACAAGTAAAATGATTGGATATGTATTAATATTGAATTTGTTTTTGAGTTTTGTTTTTTATCCTAAGCTATTAACATATCAAGCCGATTCTATGGCTGGGCGCTGGTTTTATGAAAATAAATCCAAAGAAACCGTTTATTTAATAGATGAAAAATCGCATGCTTTTAATTTTTATTCTAAAAATCCGGAGAATAAATCAATTGCATTAACTGAAATTGGAGCATTAAAAAACAGCTGTTGGCTATTTACAAAAGCAGAAAATTTAAATAAAATTGAAACAAAATTTGAAGTAATAGAAAAAAAGAAATTCGAAAATTATCCAATAACTCGTTTAAAATTACCATTTTTGCTGCAGCAAAAAAGGGAGCAAACCTTAGAATATTATTATTTAATAAAAATTAAACCAAGAATATCATCGTGAAAAAATTATCCATAATTATTCCTGCTTACAACGAAGGAAAAACGATCCATTTAATTTTAGATAAAATTAAAAATGTTGAGTTGATCAATGCAATTGAAAAGGAAATAATAATAGTAAATGATTGCTCTAAAGACGATACCGAGGAAGCAATTTTGAGTTATATCAATGCCAATCCTGGTTCGAATATTCAATATTTTAAACACGAGATCAATCAAGGGAAAGGTGCAGCGCTTCACACCGGAATTAGTAGAGCTACCGGAGATTTTACTGTGATACAAGACGCCGATTTAGAGTATAATCCGTCAGAATATAACTTATTGTTGCAGCCTTTTATTGATGGTTTTGCTGATGTGGTTTATGGTTCAAGATTTATGGGTGGAAATCCACACAGAATATTATTCTTTTGGCACACCATTGGAAATAAATTCCTAACCACCATGTCTAATATGTTTACAAATTTGAATTTAACAGATATGGAAACCTGTTATAAAATGTTCAAAACAGATATTATTCAAGGAATTAAACTAAACGAAAAAAGATTTGGTTTTGAGCCTGAAGTGACTGCAAAAATCTCAAGAATTCCTAAAATCAGAATTTACGAAGTAGGTATTTCTTACTACGGAAGAACCTATGAAGAGGGTAAAAAAATTGGATGGAAAGACGGTGTAAGAGCTTTGTATTGTATCACTAAATACGGTTTGTTAAAGCTGTAATACTTACCATTCATTTACTTTATTGGCGTCCATTTTTAAGAAAATGAACAACAATATGGTAAAGCCCCATAGTCCGGATCCTCCATAGGAAAAGAAAGGAAGCGGAATACCAATAGTTGGGAATATCCCCACAACCATTGCTATATTTACAAAGAAGTGAATGAATAATATTCCGGCTACACAATAGCCGTATACTCTACTGAACTTGGTTTTTTGCCTTTCAGCTAAATAGATTAATCGCAGCACTAAGGTTACAAACAATCCAATTACAATAACCGATCCAAAGAATCCCCATTCTTCACCAACCGTTGTAAAAATATAATCGGTATGTTGCTCGGGAACAAAGCCTCCTTTTGTTTGAGTGCCTTCTAGATACCCTTTTCCAAACCAACCTCCCGAACCAATAGCAATTTCCGATTGGTGGATGTTATATCCAATTCCCTTCATGTCAACTTGTTTTCCTAGGAGAATGTTGAAACGATCACGGTGGTGTTGCTTGAATACATTATTAAATACAAAACTTACCGAAAAAGAAAAAATCGCAACCAATACCAGCATTATTCCGCTTGCAATAATGTTTCGTTCTATTAATCGGCTTCGGAAATAATTAAAAGTTAAGGCGACCGCAGCAATACCAATTACAATATAAGGATTGTTAGTAATAAGCATTAAAATAAATAAAATAATTGCTGCAAATCCACTAAATAAATACCAACCAGGAAGTCCTTCTCTGTAAAGAACAACAAAGAATATCATGTAAATTAAGGCGCTACCAGGGTCGTGCACCGCAATTAATAAAACAGGAAAAAACACAATAGCTAGGGCTACAATTTGATCTTTTACTAATTTTAAATTTACTTGTACATCCGATAGGTATTTGGCTAAGGCCAATGCCGTAGCAGCTTTAGCAAATTCTGAAGGCTGAATTCCAAAGGAACCAAAGGAATACCAGTTCGCCTGTCCTTTAACCGATTTTCCAAAAACAAATAATCCCGCTATTGAAAGTACCGAAATGGTATAAATGATAGAGGAATATTTTTCGTAAAATTTTCCCTCAACAAATAGTATTACTAAGATTAGCGGAAAGGTTAAGGCAATGTATAAAAGTTGTTTTCCGTAGAACTGTGAAAGATCAAAAATACTTGAATCACCCGTAACTGCAGATAGGGAAGAAGAGTAGATGTTTAACCAACCCAAAATTACTAACGTAATAAATAGGCCTACAGTAATCCAATCAATATGGTTTGTTATACTCTGATTTTTCATTAATTTTTCTTCTTAATGCTATCTTTTTTTACTTTTTTAGAATCCTCTCCGTTTTTAAATTTTTCAATACTATCTTTAATTTTAGCATTCATTATAGATAGACTGTCTTGATGTTTTTGAGGATATAACTTATTGTATTGATCTTTTAAACTTCCTTCTAACATGCGTTTTTCAAAATCAACTTTTGTTATTTTTCTTCTCAAATATTTTTCAATCATTAGCGAAGTAATAGGTCCAGCCCAACGTTTACCCCAGTATCCGTTTTCAACAAATACCGCAATAGCAATTTTAGGATTGTTTTTTGGTGCAAAAGCCACAAAAATAGAGTGATCCTGAAGTTTGACACGCTTTCCATTTACTTTTAAGTAGTTTTCGGCCGTTCCTGTTTTTCCACAAATATCAATTCCTTCAACACCTAGACCAAAGGCAGTTCCTTTGTTATATACATCGAACATTCCATTAATTACGGGCTCAAAATGCTTTCTATCGATGGATGTAACATGCTTGGTTCGGAATTTTTTATCTAGAAGTTCTCCTTTAATTTTCTTTACGATGTGTGGGGTGTAATAATATCCTCTATTAGCCACAGTCGCCATTAAATTAGCCAACTGAATAGGAGTCATTAATACTTCTCCTTGTCCAATAGCATTCGAAACAATTGTTTTACTATCCCAACGCCAACCTGGATATAATCTTTTATAGGTTTTAGAGGTAGGAATTTTTCCTCGTTTCCCAATAGGTAAATCATATCCCATAAAATTTCCTAATCCGAATGTTTTTAAGTGATTACTCCAAACATCAACTGCATAAGACGGGCTGTTGTACTTATTTATCGTTTTCATGTAGATGTTAGAAAAATAAGTATTACACGACTCATAAATACCATTATGAAGCTGCATTGGTCCACCATGGCAGTGGCATTTCATAAATCTTCCACGTGCATAACTAAATCCGTGGTTGCACATGAATGTCGTGTTTTCATCTATTACTCCTTCTTGTAAAGCTACTAAAGCAGTAAGAATTTTAAAAGGGGAACCAGGAGGATATTCTGCAAGAAGTCCTCTGTCATAAAGCGGTTTTGCAATAGAGTCGTTGTGTAATAGGGTGTAATTTTTTGATCTTTTTCTTCCTACTAATAAAGCGGGATCGTAATCGGGAGCACTTACTAAGGCTAAAATTTCACCGGTTTTTGGTTCGATTGCAACAATTCCTCCCCATTTATTTACCATTAATTCTTCACCATACTTTTGAAGTTCGCCGTCAATTGTTAAAGTGATATCATCTCCTTGTTTAGCAACCGTATCATATTTCCCTTCTTTATAGGATGCAATTTCTCTGTTAAATTTGTCTTTTAGTAAATATTTTACCCCTTTTTGACCTCTTAAATAAGTTTCATAGCTTTCTTCTATTCCTTGTCTACCAATTAAGTCACCACCAACATAATACGGGTTTTTCTTTACAATGTTCTCATTCACCTGAGTGATGAATCCAAAAACATTGGCGCCATACGATACCTGATAGTCACGCAATGATCTCTTTTGAATATAGAAACCACTAAACCTTCTAATTTTTTCTTGAAAGGCAGCAAATTCCAATTTGTTTAATTGAGATAAGAAAACCGAAGGCAACATAGGGCTGTACACCTTTGCTTTTTTCATTTTTTCATGAAAAAAGTCTTCGGTGATGTCTAAAAGCTTACAGAATTTTGGTATATCCATTTCCTTTTCATTCACATCTTTTGGTATTACCATGATGTCATATGAAGGCTGATTGGCAATTAATAATTTTCCGTATCGGTCATAAACATAGCCACGCTCTGGATATTCATATTTGATTTTGATGGCATTATTTTCCGATTTTAATTTGAAGGAATCGTCAATAATTTGCAAATAGAAAAGCCTTATAATCAATAAGCCAGCAGTGATAATGATTATGGTAGGAAGTAGCGCTTTTCTCATCGTTTACTTGGCTTTATTAAGTAAATAATAAATATACAAATAAGTGTTGTGAATAGGGTACTAACTATAGTTCTTAGAATAATATTCCAGAAATAGCTAAAGGTAAAAATCTCTAATACAAATAAAGTAATGTGATGAATTATTACCCCAAGTAAAATAAACGAAAAGCGTTCTGGGGTAAGTACATCATTAATTCTAACGGTTTGGTATTCGTAACTTAATCCGAATGAAAACTTAAATAAAGAAGGTCTAAAATAAGCCAATAGCACACAAGCTGCTGTGTGAACTCCACCCGAATTACAAAATAAATCCATGATTATACCTAGCAAAAAACTGGCACCTAGAAGACCATATTTATTTCCGTTTACTGGATACAATAAAATAAATAACAAATACGGATAGGGATTAATAAAACCTAAAAAATTTAAATTATTAAAAACAAGAATCTGTGCCGCAAGCAGCAAAATGAATCGGGCTACATTGTATAATATCGCACTATTCATCTTTTTTTGATTTGTTTTCTAAATTAGTAATTTCTGGAGTGTCTTTATTTTTGATAATGTAAACATGGCCCAAACTGGTCATGTCATTAAATAATTTGACATCAATAGTATAAAAATTGGTTTCATTGTCAATATAAATTTTTTCAATTGACCCAATATTAATGTTTTCTGGAAAGATGGTAGATTGCGCTCCGGTAACAATAGTATCTCCTTTTCTCACCGATGCCAATCTAGGAACGTCAACCAATTGAACATAACCTGTGTTTTTCCCATTCCAAGTTAAAGAACCAATGTGATTGGATTTTTTAATCTTAGCGTTAATAGGAGATTCGGTATTTAAAATACTTAAAACCGTACTGTAATTTGGAGATACATTTTCAATGACTCCAACTATTCCAAGACTATTAATAACGCCCATTTCTGGTTTTACTCCTTGTTTAGATCCAGAATCTAAAGTTAAAAAGTTTACTTGAGAACTATAAGAGTTTTTGATCACCTTAGCAATTACGATATCTATTTTTTTAACACCACTTATAGAATCTAAAGAAGGAACTTTAGTGCTGTCTTTGATATTAAAAAGTAAACTTTTTAGACGCGCATTTTCTTTTGCTAATTCTTCGTTTTGAATTTTCAAATTAAAATAGCCTTCAATATTGCTGGTCATTTGATAAACTCCACCCGTAAATGAATTAGCAGAACTTATAATTTTGCTTTTGTGATACGAATGTGATTGAATGGTGAGCAATAAGGATATTAGCATAAGCAGCAAAAACAGCATACGATAGCTGTTTTTAAATATAAAATTAAATATTTGCTGCATCTTTTAAGTATTCAATGTTCAGTAATCAGTTTTTAAATTAAGTACGGGTTAAAAACTATTTGATAAGGATGCTTCTAAATTTAGGTATGTTTTTTAGCGCCATTCCGGTTCCTCTAACAACTGCTTTCAATGGATCTTCAGCAATGTAAACAGGTAAATCAGTTTTTAACGAAATACGTTTATCTAAACCACGCAACATAGATCCTCCACCTGCTAAATAAATACCAGTATTGTAAATATCGGCTGCTAATTCTGGTGGGGTTTGCGATAATGTTTCCATAACTGCATCTTCAATACGTTGAATCGATTTGTCTAATGCTTTAGCGATTTCTCTGAATGAAACTTCTACTTGTTTTGGCTTACCGGTAAGTAAATCCCTTCCTTGAACCGACATATCATCTGGTGGAGAGTCTAATGAATCGGTAGCTGCTCCAACTTGAATTTTAATTTTTTCTGCTGTAGTTTCTCCAACAAATAAATTGTGTTGGGTACGCATGTAGTAAATAATGTCATTGGTGAAAACATCTCCAGCAATTTTAACCGATTTATCACAAACAATTCCACCAAGTGCAATTACTGCAATTTCGGTTGTACCACCTCCAATATCCACAATCATGTTTCCTTTTGGTTGCATGATATCGATACCAATACCGATTGCTGCTGCCATTGGTTCGTGAATTAAGTATACTTCTTTTCCGTTAACACGCTCACAAGATTCTTTAACCGCACGCATTTCCACTTCGGTAATTCCAGAAGGAATACAAACTACCATTCGTAATGCTGGAGTAAACATTCTTTTCTTTAATGCCGGAATGCTCTTAATGAACATGCTGATCATTTTTTCTGAAGCATCAAAATCGGCAATTACACCGTCTTTTAATGGTCGGATGGTCTTAATGTTTTCATGGGTTTTACCTTGCATCATGTTGGCTTCTTTACCAACAGCAATGATTTTTCCAGTTACTCTGTCTCTTGCAACAATAGAAGGGCTATCAATTACAACTTTATCGTTGTGAATGATTAGTGTATTAGCGGTACCAAGGTCAATTGCTATATCCTCGGTCATGAAATCAAAAAATCCCATAATTATATAGAAGGTGTTTAGTTCGTTATAAATTTATTTACAAACAAAAATAATAAATTAAATGTACCGCTTGCCGATTAATTTTGAAATTTCAAAAGCAATTAACTTACGTTTTCAAAGAAGAAATTAGGTTATTATTTTTGTTTCGTAAATTAACGATTAATTTTCTAATTTCTTATCTGTTTTTTTTAATTTTTTTTAATGTTTGAAATGTCTCGTTCCGGTAAAGACCATTGCAATATTATTTTCATTACAATAATCAATACTTAAATCATCTTTGATTGATCCACCCGGTTGAATAACAGCCGTAATTCCTGCATGATGTGCAATTTCTACACAATCAGGAAATGGGAAAAAAGCATCACTTGCCATTGAAGCTCCTTTTAACTCAAATCCAAAAGTATGCGCTTTTTCAATAGCTTGTTTCAATGCGTCAACTCGAGAAGTTTGTCCGGTTCCAGAAGCAATCAAGGTATTGTTTTTAGCAAATACAATCGTATTGGATTTGGTGTTTTTACAAATTTTAGAAGCAAATAATAAATCTTCTATTTCCTGACTTGTTGGGCTCGTTTGTGTAACCGTTTTTAGATCCTCTTTAGAGTCGGTGATGTTATTTCTATCTTGAACCAATAATCCATTTAAACAAGTTCTAACTTGTCTTTCTGGTAAAGGCACTTCATTGATGGTTAAAATAATTCGGTTCTTTTTCTCTTGAAGAATAGTAATTGCTTCCGCATCATAACTTGGAGCAATAACCACCTCACAAAACAAAGAATTAATTTCTGAAGCTGTAGCAGTATCAATTTTTCCATTAGCCATTAACACACCTCCAAAAGCCGATGTCGGATCGCAAGCTAATGCTGCAAGATAAGCTTCTTTCATGGTTTGTCTTGTTGCTAAACCACATGCGTTATTGTGTTTTAAAATAGCAAATGTTGGTTCGTTTTCTTTAAATTCAGAAATCAAGTTTACCGCTGCATCTACATCCAACAAATTGTTGTATGACAATTCTTTTCCGTGTAATTTGGTAAACATGGCGTCAAAATCGCCAAAGAAAAATCCTTTTTGATGCGGATTTTCTCCATAACGAAGTACTTGGCCATTAGCAATACTTTCTTTGTAATACGTATCTTCAGTATTGAAATAATTAAAGATTGCTGTATCATAATTGGATGAAACATGAAATGCTCTTGTTGCCAAATATTTTCTTTGCTCTAAAGTTGTAGCTCCGTTACCTTGGGTGATCATTTCTAAAAATAATTCGTATTCGTCTACAGACGGAACGATAACGGTGTCTTTGAAATTTTTTGCAGCAGCACGAATTAATGAAATCCCACCAATATCTATTTTTTCTATAATGTCTGCCTCACTTGCTCCAGAAGCAACTGTTTTTTCAAATGGATATAAATCTACAATTACCAAATCAATTTGCGGAATGTTAAATTCCTTCATTTGCTCCACATCAGTTGGGTTGTCTTGACGGTTCAAGATACCTCCAAAAACTTTTGGATGTAATGTTTTAACTCGTCCACCTAAAATAGAAGGATACGAAGTTACATCTTCAACAGGAACTACCGGAATACCTAAATTTTTAATAAAATCTTCGGTTCCGCCAGTTGAATAAATTGTTGCGTTTTGCTTGTGAAGCTGTCTCACGATTGGCTCTAAACCGGTTTTATCAAATACCGAAATAAGAGCAGATTGAATGGTTTTTGTAGTGTTCATTTGGATGTGTTGTTAAGCGTGCAAAAGTAGTTTATTGCTCAGTATTAAGCAATTTACTTTTAATTTTTTTTAATAAAAAACATGCATTTTTTTATCAATTGTGTTTACAATACAATTTTGACAAACAAGTATTATAAATATATTTATATATTTGACAATTATACGCTGCGCTATTTCGAAATTTGCTCAATTTGAGAGTAGAATCAAGGAGAAATTTCATTTTGAAAATTATTTTTCAAATTCAAAATAGCACAGGTTATGAGTTTATAATTATTCAATATGTTAAGTAAATTTATTGCATTTAATCCGGAAACAAGAAACAGAATCAACTCGAATGTAACTGCAAATTATTCCAAGCTCAAAGTATCTTTACTTTTTACTCCTCTACTTTTATTAAGCGCAATTGCAGTGTTTTTATACAGTAAGAATTCTTTATCTACATCAGGGTATCTAACTATTCAGAGGGATTTGTTTTATTTTATTAATTCAAAATTATCTCAGTTTCCAGCTGTAATTTACAATCTTACACAATTAGGTGATGCCTTGATTTTCATGTCGTTGCTTTCCGTTTTCCTTTTATATGCGCCAAAATTATGGGAAAGTTTACTTTCGGCGTCTATTGTTTCTGCTTTGTTATCCAACCTATTGAAAAATCTATTTTCAATACCAAGACCTGCTGCTGTTTATGATTCGAATACATTTGTAATCATAGGTCAAAAATTAGTTGGACACAGTAGCTTACCTTCAGGTCATTCAATAACAATTTTCACCGTTTTAACGGTATTATTATTTGCATTTATGCCGAAAAAATTAAATATCAAATTCATTTGGTGTATTACTATTATAAGTATTGGTTTGTTGTTGGTTTTTACTCGAGTTGGAGTAGGGGCGCACCATCCATTGGATACCCTTACAGGAAGTTTGATTGGTTATATTTCGGGAGTTTTAGGGATTTTTATTAGCAGAAAATATAAAATCTGGAATTGGGTTCATAACGTAAAATACTACCCAATTTTTATGGCTTTGTTTTTTATTTGTAGTGTGATTATGATAAATAAAATCAGCAATGAAAACCTATTCATATTTTATATCACCTTAATTAGTTTGATTGTTTCACTTTTTAAAATTAGTTATGTTTACATTAAAAAGTAAAATTAAAATTACGCATTTCGTTGCGGTATTGAGTGTTCTCAATTTTTTATTTTTTCACTTTCCTTTCTTCAAATTTGTTTTCAACAATTTAGATTACAAAAGCTTTAGTGGTATTACTATAATTATTAGTTTGGTGATATTAATGTTGGTTTTAAATGCTTTTGTTTTTTACTTGTTTTTTTCACTTTCTCGTTATGTAGGTAAATTTTTATTGGCATTATTTTTTATCATCAATTCAATTTCAGTTTATTTTATCAATACCTATGGAGTGATTTTAGATGAATCCATGATTGGTAATGTGCTCAATACCAAATACGAAGAATCAAGTAGTTTTATCTCTTTCAAATTTTTTGTATATCTTATTTTCTTTGGAATAATTCCAAGTATCTACATCGTTAAAGCGCAAATAGTTACGGTTCCTTGGAAGAAGTTCTTAAAAACAATTTCACTTACATTAGTATTCCTTTTGACGATAATTTTTGCCAATGCAAGCAATTGGCTTTGGATCGATAAAAACTCAAAAACCCTTGGCGGACTTGCAATGCCATGGTCTTATACAGTAAACATTTCACTTTTTTATATTCATGATTTTAAGAAAAATGAGAAAGAGATTATTCTGCCTAATGCTACTATCAAAGACAATCAAAAATCGGTAGTAGTTTTGGTTATTGGAGAATCAGCACGCAGTCAAAATTTCTCATTGTATGGATACAATAAAAATACCAATCCACTTCTTTCAAAAATTCCTAACGTAGTTCATTTTAATGCCACTTCATGCGCAACCTATACTACAGCAGGGGTGAAAGGAATTGTTTCGCATTCAGATTCGGGTGACTTGTATGAAATTTTACCAAATTATTTGTTTAGAAATAATGTTGAGGTGGTATGGCGAAGTAATAATTGGGGGGAGCCTCCAATTCACATTAAAAATTTTCAAGACCGAGAATTTTTATCCAAAAATTGCCAAGGAGAAGGCTGTAATTATGATGAAGTATTGCTTTCGGGATTAAAAGAGCAAATTCAATCGAGCACAAAAAATAAAGTACTTATTGTGTTGCATACCAGCACCAGCCACGGACCATCCTATAGTAAGAAATATCCTCCGCAATTTGAAAAATTCAAACCCGTTTGCAATAGTGTAGAATTAGGAAATTGCTCACAAGCAGAATTGATAAATGCTTACGATAATACCATTGTTTATACGGATTATATTCTATCTAAAATTATTGGAGATTTAAAAGAACTAAAAGAATACCATAGTTCGATGATTTTTGTTTCCGATCATGGTGAATCATTAGGGGAAAAAAATCTATACATGCATGGGCTTCCATTAAGTATTGCGCCAAAAGAACAATATGAAATACCATTTATTGTATGGACTTCAGATGGGTCAAAAAAATTGAAACCAATAAAAACAGTTTCTCAATATCATGTATTTCATAGTGTTTTAAATTTCTTAAATCTTCAAAGTCCAATTTATGATGAAGAAAAGAATATTTTTAAATAACATTTGAACTTCACCAGGTAATTTATTTGATTTTTGTGTAACAAATGCGTCTTTCTAATTACTAATGCACTAAATTTGACTTACAAATACTACCATTATGTTAGTTTACCTTCGTTTACTTAAAGAAAGTTTTGGTTTTGCTATGAATGCTTTGCGAAACAATAAGTTGCGAACGCTACTTTCGTTGCTTGGGGTAACTATTGGTATTTTTTCTATTATCGCAGTCCTTGCCGCGGTGGATTCATTGGATAGAAAAATCAAAAAAGATCTAAGTAGTTTAGATAAAAATACCATTTATTTATTTCAAGGTTCTTTTGGTCCCTCTGAAATTCCGAAATGGAAAAGAGAGCAATTTCCAGATGTAAAATATACAGAATATGAATATTTAAAAGCAAATATGCCGGACGCACAAGAAATGTGCTTTCAGTTATTTGTAAAAATGGAAACCTTAAAATACGAAACCAAATCGGTGAGTAATGTGAATGTAGTTCCAGTTTCGCATGAGTTTATTGATATTCAAGGTTTGGAATTTGCCGAAGGCAGATTTTATAATGAATCCGAATCCAATTCGGGGGCACAAGTAGTTGTAATTGGAGATCAATTAGCAAACAGTCTTTTTGAAAATGTTGATCCAATTGGAAAGCAAGTGCGTTTGTACGGTCAACGGTTTACGGTTATTGGAGTATTGAAAAAACAAGGTGCCGGAATGTTTGGCGATAGTAACGATACTTCGGTGTTTATTCCAGTAAATTTCTTACGAAGATTGTATGGAGAAAACAACAATTCGATGACGCCTGTTATTGTTATTAAGCCTCAAAAAGGGATTGATATGGATGCTTTTAAAGCAGAATTATCTCAGAAACTTAGAGCATTTAGAGGGCTTAAAACAGGAGAAATTGATAATTTCTTCATCAATGTATTATCAGGTTTCACCGATTTATTAGACGGAATTATAGCTAACATGAATTTGGGAGGCTGGATAATAGCTGGTTTTTCGCTTCTTGTAGGTGGTTTTGGAGTGGCAAACATTATGTTTGTTTCTGTGAAAGAACGCACCAATTTAATTGGAATTCAAAAATCACTTGGTGCTAAAAACCGATTTATCTTGTTTCAGTTCTTATTTGAAGCGGTAATCTTATGTTTGATTGGCGGGTTAATCGGAATACTATTAGTTTGGTTTATTGCTTTAGGATTAACTAAAATGCTCGACTTTGAGTTTGTTTTGAGTTTTTCAAATATAATGCTGGGATCGGGATTGGCAATATTAATTGGCTTAATTGCCGGAATCTTGCCTGCAATATCGGCATCTAAGTTAGATCCGGTGGAAGCAATTCGAAGTGGAATGTAAACGTAATTCAAATAAATGAAAAACCCACAAAGTACTTTGTGGGTTTTTTGTTATCCAATAAAATATCAATTAGCGAATATCTTGATTTAAGATTAAGTCGATGTATAAATTGATTTTGTCTTTTAATTCTTTTCTTGGAGCAATAAAATCTAAAAAGCCATGCTCTAAAACAAACTCTGCAGTTTGAAATCCTTCCGGTAAATCTTTACCTGTTGTATCACGAACAACACGAGGTCCGGCAAAACCAATTAACGCTCCAGGTTCAGAAATATTTATATCTCCAAGCATTGCATAAGATGCCGTAGTACCTCCTGTTGTAGGGTCAGTACATAAAGAAATATACGGTATTTTAGCTTCGGCTAATTGCGCTAATTTAGCCGATGTTTTTGCTAATTGCATTAACGAATAAGCGGCTTCCATCATACGAGCACCTCCCGATTTGGAAATCATTACAAACGGTACTTTATTTTTGATTGAATAATCAATTCCACGAGCAATTTTTTCTCCAACTACAGCTCCCATTGATCCTCCAATAAAAGCAAAATCCATACAGCACACCACAAGGTCTTTTCCTTTTGATTTTCCAAATCCTGTTCTAACCGCATCTTTCAATTTGGTTTTGTCCATTACGTCTTTTAATCGATCAGAATATTTTTTAGTATCTACAAATCCAAGCGGATCTTTAGAAGTCATTTTGGCATCTAATTCTTTGTATTCGTTATTGTCAAATAAGATTTCAAAATATTCTTTACTTCCAATTCTAACGTGAAAACCATCTTCTGGACTTACCCATAGATTGCGTTCCAACTCATCGGCATCAACAATTTTACCTGTAGGTGATTTATACCAAAGTCCTTTTGGTACATCTTTCTTGTCTTCTGTAGCGGTAGTAATACCTTTTTCTGTTCTTTTAAACCAAGCCATAGTTTATAATTATGAATTATAAATTATGAATTATGAAAATTTCGTAATTCGTAATTTTTAAAGTGTGTTTACATTGTTTAAGTCAGCAAATGCTTGCTCCAATCTTGTGTTGAAAGTTACCTCTCCTTCACGAACCCATTTTCTTGGATCGTAATATTTTTTATTTGGAGCATCAGCACCTTCTGGATTTCCAATTTGAGTTTTTAAATACTCAATATTATTCACCATATAATCACGAATACCTTCGGTGAAAGCAAATTGTAAATCGGTGTCAATGTTCATTTTAATAACTCCATATGAGATAGCTTCTCTAATTTCTTCTAATGTTGAACCCGATCCTCCATGGAAAACGAAATCTACCGGATTTGCACCGGTTTTAAATTTTTCTTGAACATAATCTTGAGAATTTTTCAAGATTTTTGGAGTTAATTTTACATTACCTGGTTTGTATACTCCGTGAACATTTCCAAATGAAGCTGCAATTGTAAAACGCGGACTTACTTTTGATAATTCTTCATAAGCATAAGAAACTTCTGAAGGTTGGGTGTATAATTTAGAGCTATCTACATCAGAATTGTCTACACCATCTTCTTCACCACCCGTAATTCCAAGTTCTATTTCTAATGTCATTCCCATTTTACTCATACGAGCTAAATAGGTTTTACAAATTTCAATATTTTCTTCAATTGGCTCTTCCGATAAGTCAATCATGTGGGAAGAGAACAATGGTTTTCCAGTTTCTGCAAAGTGTTTTTCAGATGCATCTAATAAACCGTCAATCCAAGGTAAAAGTTTTTTTGCACAGTGATCGGTATGAAGAATAACAGTTGCACCGTAAGCTTCAGCCAAAGTATGGATGTGTTTTGCACCCGCAATACCACCAGCAATAGCCGCTTTTTCACCAGCATTTGAAAGTCCTTTTCCAGCATTAAATTGGGCACCACCATTAGAAAATTGAATAATAACAGGTGCATTTAATTTTGCTGCTGTTTCTAATACTCCATTTATAGTGTTGGATCCTGTTACATTTACTGCAGGCAATGCAAATCCTTTTTCTTTAGCATAGGCAAAAATTGCTTGAACTTCATCTCCTGTAGCAACTCCCGGTTTAATATTGTGTGACATGTTTTGTTTATGTAATTAAATTAAGTTTACAAAAGTAATAATTTCTAAAATTAGAACGGATAATTTATACCAATATTTAATACCGACTTGGCTAAATTTATCTCTTTAAACCATTTTTCATTTTCTGAATTCGCAGGATTGTAAGTTTTAAATCCAAAATCAAAACGAACAACAAACAAGCCTTGATCGTAACGAATTCCAGTTCCTGTGCCTAAAGCAATGGTGTTTAGGGAAGAAATTCCGTTGAATGTATACGAATCATCTTCTGTGTTGTCAAGTACATTCCAAATATTTCCTGCATCAGCAAATAGAGCACCATTAAATTTTCCAAATAAATTAAAACGAAGCTCTGCGCTTAAAGTTAGTTTTAAATTGGCTTCGTTAAAATCGTTCAAGCCACCACTTTTTCCGGGACCTAAACTATAAGGTTGCCATGCTCTAATATCATTTGAGCCTCCCGAAAAATAACTTCGAGAAAACGGAATACTCTTAGAGTTTCCATAAGGAACAGCTAATCCAGCAAAGCTTCGAATTGCGAAAACTTTTTTTCCAGGCAAAGGCCAGTGTTTGATGTATTCAAATTCACCTTTTAAATATTGAGAATATTCTACTTCAAAAAATGTATCTGCGCCTCCTTGCTTGTTTAACTGTTTGGAAACCCTTGCTAAAAGTGAAAGGAAATTCCCCGCAGATTCAAATTTGGTTCTGAAAGCATGAAACGAATTGTCGGTAAGGTCTTTTTTTGTGGTTTGAGAATAACTAATGCTTGTGGCAAAAATCAGGTTATTTTCGGTTAATCTTTTTCTTCGTTCTTCAATGCTTCGAATCGATTTTAAATCGGTTTCAGTTATTGAATATCCACTCGGATTAGTTAAGGCGTCTGCTGTAAATCCGTTGGTTCCATTTTCAATAGTTAGTTGATGGGTGTCGTTTGTGAAATAATTTTGGTTCACCGTTGGATAATTATTTGCAATAGCATTTAATGCATTGTAGGAAGATTGGTAAATATTGAAATAATTTCCTGTATTTAAATTTTTAACATATTGAATATTAAAAAGATCCAGTCTAAAAGTAGAATTAGTTTTGGGAGACCAATTGTAAGAAAACGAACTGGTGAAGTTTTGTTTGTCTAAACCAATATTAGTTTGTTTTGCATAACCTACACTAATAGTAGTGGAAGGAATCATACTTTTACGAATAATTTTATCTAAATTAAATGGGAAAAATAGTCTAGGAAAACTCAATTTGGCATCTACCCCAATTTCCGAAATATTAAAGAAATTGTTTTTTGGATTTGCCAAGTCTTTGGATGCACCAACATTACCTCTGAATCCAATTTGAAACGTTTCAGCACCATTAAATACATTACGAATTCCAAGTGAGGTGTTTCCCGAAATACCAAAATCTTGAATGTTTGAATGGATAAAATCAGCAGAATAACCAAAACTAAATTTGTCTCTAGGCTTTAAATAAATGTTGGCAATTAAAGATTTATTGTCTTTTGGGTCAATTTTATATTCAATTGCTGGATAATCAAAAACTCTTAAATTACTTAAATATTTGGTTGTTAGTTGGGTATTTGTGTCCGAAAACAAACTTCCTTTGGTAATGAAAACCGAGTTAGTAATTGATTTTGGATGGTATTTTAATTTTTTTTCGCTGTAAAGCATAAAATCTTTATACTGCACGCTGTCTTTAATAGGAGCTTCTACTTTATTGGTGGATCGATCGGTGTAAATGGCCACTTTACTGATTTTATACAATTCAAATGGAGCCGTTTTTGAGGAATCATTCTCCCTATAAGAATAATCTTTTACGATTAATTTTACATTTACTTTTTTGCTAGTATTAATGGTGTCTAAAGCATATGAAATGTAATTTTGTTGAAATAAATAGGCGCCGTTATTTCTAAATTCGGTGGTGATTCTATTTCGTTCTTCCTCTAAATTTTCTGTAGCATATTGCTTGTTTTTCTTAATAATTGAGTTTGCAACCTTTGCTTTATATAATGAATCTAAGGCAGGGCTTCCAATTTGAGTGGAAATACTATCGATTAAATAAGGTTTTTTTAATGCAATTTGGTATTTGATATTGGTTTTTTTCTTCAATGTGGTGTCGCTTGTAAAATTGGCTTTTACATCAAAATACCCTTTGTTATAGTAGTAGGCTTCTAGTCTTTTTAAAGATTTTTTGGTATAGGTTGAATCATAAATTACAGGCGCTTCACCTGTATTGATTAAAAAGTCACTCCATCCGGAAACTAAAAAGGATTTTCCAAGTCGGTCAACTTGTTTTTGAGATAGCAGTTTAGCAAGGCGCGCTTTTCTTTTTGGTTTTTTATTAAGCCAAATGGCATATGTAGAATCAGCATTTGGTTTTGATAAATTGAATAAATTTAAACGTAATCGATAACCTAAAATAGAACTGTTAGGTTTTTGATACAATTGAAAAAACAAATTCTCGTCTTTAATTTCTTTGCCATCCACCGAAATTTCGTTTTTCATCAACAAACGTTTTCCTTCGGCAACTCGTTTTGTTGTGTTACAAGCAACAAATAAGAGCAGAATTACAATAATTAATGATATTTTTGTAAGGTGTTTTTTCAAAAGATGCAAAATTTAATCCAAAAGTACATTTTTTTATGGTTAGTAAAAACCAAATTAAACTAATTACGAGTTTACAGCAAAAAAAATTCAGACAACTTCACAAATTATTTATTGCCGAAGGGGTGAAAGTAATTCAGGAATTGCTGGATTCTAATTTTGTCTTAGAACATTTATTTGTTACTGAATCTATTTTTGAAAACATAAAAAACGACTCAAAGTCGCTCATTTCTGAAGCCGAATTAAAGAAAATTTCTTATCTAGCGACACCTAATAATTGTTTGGCATTATTTCAAATTCCTGAGCCTGAATTAATGGCTTCTTCCGGATTGATTGTGGCTTTAGATGCTGTTAGAGATCCTGGAAATTTAGGTACTATTATTCGTTTGTGCGATTGGTATGGAATTGAACAATTGTGGTGTAATGAACAAACGGTTGATTTGTACAATCCTAAAGTAGTTCAGGCAACAATGGGTTCTTTGGCAAGAGTAAAAGTGCGTTATTTGGATCTTGAAAAACAAATTAGTGAAACCAGACTTCCTGTATTTGGAACTTTTATGGACGGTGAAAACATCTATCAAAAAAATCTACCAAATGAAGGTGTCCTGATTTTAGGTAATGAAGCAAACGGGATTTCAAGCGCTATTGAAAATTTAGTTACTACAAGATTGGCGATTCCAAGATTTGGAAAAATTCAAAAAACTGAAAGTTTGAATGTTGCCACAGCAACCGCAATATTTTTAAGTGAATTTAAGCGAAGCACTGTTTAGTGAAAGGTAAAATTCACAAAGATGGCTCTGGTTTTCATCGCATCGATATTACCAGTCCATGGGCTGTCTGGGTTATTATCACGAATTAATTCATCATTTAATCCAAAGACTCCGCGGATTGATGGTGAGAATTTGAAGTATTCTAAGAAAAAATCTATTCCGAAACCAATTTGGTAATTTTGTGTCCAAGGTTTTAAGCGAAATTTTTGTTGGTAATTATCGTCAGTAGATTTAGAATTACTGGCTAAATTCAAAGTAGCGGATACACCACCTACAAGATATGGTCGTATATTTCCTGTTCTTTTAGATGAAAATTTTACCAATAAAGGAAAGTCAATATAGGTAGAACGAATTTCTCTTTCGGCATCTATTTGTCTTGTAAACCCGCTATAATAAAGATTCCTTTGGGTATAATATAAGCCCGGTTCAAAACGGATGTTAATGTATTCTTGTAGTCTTAAATCGCCAACAATTCCCACATTAAATCCTGTAGAAGTGGTAACCGAAATGTCTTTACTGGGGTTGTTTAAATAATCGATTTTAAAATCATATGTGTTGAATCCCAAATAATAACCAAAGTAAACTTTTTGCTTGTCAAAATTCTCTAAATTTATTATTGGGTCACTTGAAAAGATCCCTTTAGTTTGCGCGGTTAGTTGCAAACTTAAAATTAGAAAAAGTGAATATAAAAGTTTCTTCATAATGCAGTTATTCCAATCGTTAAGAAAGGAGAGTTATTTTTTGGTTGCCGAATAAATTGTTGCTACACCAAATGTTTGCGGCATTGCTACCACATCTATAAACCCAATTTTTCTTAAAATATTGTTCAACTTTTCTCCATATGGAAAAACAGATGCCGATTCGGATAAATAACCGTAGGCCACATTGTCTTTAGAAAACAGCTTGCCAATTACAGGCAATATGTATTTTGTATATAAATAGTATCCTTGTTTGAACGGTGCTTTTTCGGGTACGGAAGTTTCTAAAATCACAAAGATTCCTTCTGGTTTCAATACTCTTAAAATTTCTTGAAGTCCTTTTTCTAGCGTTTCAAAATTACGAATTCCAAAAGACACAGTAATTGCATCAAAATGATTATCTGGAAAAGGCATGCTTTCACTATCGCCTAAAACCATTTCAATAACCGAATCTAATTTTTTTTCAGCAATTTTCTTTTTGCCTACTTCAAGCATTCCTGCCGAAATATCTAGTCCAATAATATTTTTTGCATTTGTTTTAGCCATTAAGATAGCTAAATCACCGGTTCCTGTAGCAATGTCTAAAATGGTTTCAGGATTTTTGGCAGCAACCAATTGCAGTACTTTTTTTCGCCATTTCACATCAATTCCAAAAGAGATTACTCGGTTTAAACCGTCGTAATTTCCAGAAATTGTATCAAACATTTGAGTAACCTGCTCTTTTTTTCCTAAAGTAGAATCTTTGTAAGGAGTAACATTTTTTGACATTATTACGGGTGCTTTTAATCGCGCAAAAATACAAATAATAAATGGAACTGCTTATTTTTTTAAATAAGTCTCAAAGGTGAAATCGTATTGGTGTTTTTCATCCTTGAAATGTTTTTCAGAAAAAACTAAATTCCATTCAGAAGCATTAAATTCTGGAAAAAAAGCATCGGCATCTAGACTTGTATGCACGCGTGTTAGGTCAATTTTATCTGCCAATGGAATGGATTGCTCATAGATTTGGGCACCACCAATGATGAAAACTTCCTCATTTTGCGGGGCAATAGCTATAGCTTCTTCAAGTGAATGCACCACAATACAATTTTCAACGAGGTATTCTTTTTGACGAGTGATTATGATATGTGTTCGATTAGGCAGAGGTTTTGGAAAACTTTCAAATGTTTTTCTCCCCATGATGATGTGATGTCCCGAGGTTATTTCTTTAAATCGCTTAAAATCATTGGGTAAGTGCCAAAGCAAATCATTGTCTTTTCCTAACGCATTATTTTCGGCTGCCGCAGCAATAAGTGTGATCATAGTAGAATTGAATTAAACCGCAACAGCACCTTTAATATGTGGGTGCGGATCGTAACCTTCTAAAGTAAAATCATCAAAATCGAAATCTAAAATATTTTTGATATTTGGATTGATAATCATTTTAGGTAACGCTCTACAATCTCTTGAAAGTTGTAATTCAAGTTGCTCAATATGGTTGTTGTAGATGTGTGCATCGCCAAAAGTGTGAATAAAATCGCCTGCCTCTAAGTTGCATACTTGTGCAATCATCATAGTAAGTAGGGCGTAAGACGCTATATTAAAAGGTACGCCCAAGAAAATATCGGCACTTCTTTGGTACAATTGACACGATAATTTTCCTTCCGAAACATAAAACTGGAAGAAAGCATGGCAAGGAGGCAAAGCTACTTTTCCGTTGGCAATATTTTCTGCAAAAGATTTGGATGTATCTGGTAAAACCGATGGATTCCATGCAGAAACCAGCATTCTTCTACTGTTTGGATTGGTTTTTAGGGTTTCAATTAATTCGGTAATTTGATCTATTTCTTCACTATTCCAATTGCGCCATTGGTGTCCATAAACAGGACCTAAATCTCCATTTTCATTTGCCCATTCATCCCAAATTTTAACCCCATTTTCTTGTAAATATTTAATATTGGTATCGCCTTTTAAAAACCACAACAATTCATAAATAATTGATTTTAAATGCAGTTTCTTAGTTGTTACCATTGGGAAACCTTCACTTAAGTCAAAACGCATTTGGTAGCCAAATACACTCTTTGTTCCGGTTCCTGTGCGATCACCTTTTTGGGTTCCGTTTTCTAAAACATGTTTTACTAAGTCGTGGTATTGTTTCATTTTGGATTATTGGGTAAAGGGTTCTGGGTCTTAGTTATTAAATATTTGGTTCTAGATTAGTGTCCTCTCTCTTTGAAATCTCGTCTCTAATTCTAGCTGCTTTTTCATAATCTTCTTCTTGAACTGCAACCTCTAACTGATCGTGCAATTCAAACAAACTCAATTTTTTATACGGCGATTGATTTTCTTCTTCAGCTCCAAATGTTTCAGGTTCTGTAAGTGAGCCATCTTCCATGGTGGTGTTACTTTCAGAATCGGCAGTGTTATAAAAACCTGCTTTTTCTAGAATATTTTGATAGGTGAAAATTGGTGCCTGAAATCGTAATGCAAGGGCAATAGCATCTGAAGTTCGGGCATCAATAATTTCTTCTATTTTATCTCTCTCACAGATGATACTTGAAAAGAAAACGCCATCAACTAGTTTGTGTATGATTACTTGTTTGACTAGTATGTCAAATCGATCCGCAAAGGTTTTAAATAAATCATGAGTTAGCGGGCGTGGTGGCTTGATTTCGTTTTCTAAAGCAATAGCAATAGATTGCGCTTCGAATGCACCAATAACAATTGGTAGTTTTCGATCGCCATCCACCTCATTTAAAATCAATGCGTAAGCACCGTTTTGCGTTTGGCTGTAAGATATCCCTTTAATTGTTAGTTTTACTAAACTCATAATTTTGTCATTGCGAGGAACGAAGTAATTTAATGAAATAATACTTATGCATTCCTTTGTTTGATTCTTAGCCCTGATTGCAGCAAGTATCCTTTATTGTTTTTCTTTATAACAATAAAGATACTGCGTAAAGCAGGAAAAGGCTTTGCAAAGTAACAAAAAAGTTTTGCTTTTGAAAACAAAAAAATAAGCTATCTAAAATTTTATTCGGATAGCTTATTAATTATTTATTTGGTTTTGATTTAGCTGTTTTGCGCCTTAAACTCTTTTAATTTTTGAGTCAAACGAGGAACCACATCAAAGGCATCGCCTACAATTCCGTAATCTGCAACTTTAAAGAAAGGAGCTTCTGGGTCGGTATTGATAACTAATTTCACCTTAGAAGAATTGATTCCGGCAATGTGTTGGATGGCTCCAGAAATTCCGATGGCTATGTATAAATTGGTTGCTACAGGTTTTCCTGTTTGCCCTACGTGTTCGCTGTGAGGGCGCCAACCAATATCAGAAACTGGCTTAGAACATGCAGTTGCAGCACCAAGAACGGATGCTAATTCTTCTAGCATTCCCCAATTTTCTGGTCCTTTCATTCCGCGCCCACCAGAAACTACTACATCGGCATCTGCGATGGTAACTTTTCCTGATGATTTTTCTACTGATTCTACTTTTACAGAAAAATCGGCATCATTTAAACTCGGATTGAAATCTTCCTCAGTTAATGAAGTTGAATTTTCAACTAATCCGAATGAGTTTTTACTGATTGAAAGTACTTTTATGTCGGTTGCGATTTCGGTAATGTTGAAAGCTTTATTTGAAAATGCTGTTCTTTTTACTTGAAATGGACTGGTAGAAATTGGCAATCCTACAACATTACTTGCTAAACCTGCTTCTAAACCAATAGAAACTAACGGTGCTAAATACAAACTATCTGTGGTAGAAGAAAGAACCACTACTTTAGCTCCTTCTTTTTGAGCAGTTTGTTTTAATACATCGGCATAGGCTTTTGCATTAAAGTTGGCTAATTTATCGTTGTTTACTTTTACTACTTTTGAAACTCCGTATTTAGATAATTCAGAAGTGTTAGAACAGTTTATGGTTACTGCAGTAACTGAAGTTCCTATAGAATCTGCTATTTTTTTTGCATAAGAGGCTAATTCAAAAGCTACTTTTTTAATTTTCCCTTCGGATGATTCTGCGTATATTACTATTGACATTTTATTTTATTTTAAATGTTGAATTATAAATTTTGAAATTAAATAACTTTTGCTTCGTTATGAAGTGCGTTTACTAATCCGTCAAGATCATCTGCAGCAAATAATTTTACAGCTGATTTAGCGGCAGGTTTTTCAAATTTTACAATTTTAGTTTGATTTTCGGCTCCTATAGGCTCTAGAATAGTAAGAACTTTAGTTCGTGCAGTCATGATGCCACGCATGTTTGGAATACGTAAATCTTTTTCTTCAACTAATCCTTTTTGACCACCAATAATTAATGGTAAACCAGCAGAAATAATTTCTTTTCCTCCGTCAATTTCTCTTGCTGCTTTCGCAGAATTTCCATCGATCGTTAATTCAGTACACGAATTTACAAAGTTGTAATTCAATAAGCCTGCTAGCATTCCAGGTACCATTCCGCCATTGTAGTCTAACGATTCTTTTCCACAAATTACTAGATCGTAACCTCCGGTTTTAACTACTTCAGCTAATTGTTTTGCAACAAAAAAACCGTCAGTTGGATTTGCATTCACACGAATTGCTTCATTTGCACCAATTGCTAGCGCTTTTCTTAGCGTTGGTTCGGTATCGGCTCCACCAACATTTACAACAGTTACCGTTGCACCTTGTTGCTCTTGAAACCAAATTGCTCTTGTTAAGCCAAATTCATCATTTGGGTTGATTACATATTGTACGCCATTGGTATCAAATTCAGAATCGCTATTAACAAAGTTGATTTTGGAAGTTGTATCGGGTACGTGACTTATACAAACTAATATTTTCATGGTATAGATTTTAATTTTTTCTGTCTGTAAAAGTATAAAATATATTTCTAATTTTAATATGCGTGCATATAAAATTATCTTAAATTATCCCTATTATATCGATTTCGCTGAAGACCGCTTCATTCATTTGCTTTCATTGATTTTATAAAGTGCTAATTTGTATTGATATAATTTAAGTTTAATATGTTTTTTTATCATTTTAAATTTTTACTTTTGCTATCCAAAATTGTCCTTCGGCTGCGAAAAGGACGATAAATAAATTAGAAAATATGAGAACTATACAATTTAGAGAAGCTATTGCTGAAGCGATGAGTGAAGAAATGCGTCGCGATGAATCTGTTTATTTAATGGGAGAAGAAGTTGCCGAATACAATGGTGCTTACAAAGCTTCCAAAGGTATGTTGGATGAATTTGGACCAAAACGTGTTATTGATACTCCAATTGCTGAGTTAGGTTTTGCTGGAATTGCGGTAGGATCTGCAATGAATGGTTGTCGTCCAATTGTTGAATACATGACCTTTAACTTTTCGTTAGTTGGTATTGATCAAATTATTAATAACGCAGCAAAAATGCGTCAAATGTCGGCTGGGCAATTCCCAATGCCAATGGTTTTTCGTGGGCCAACTGCTTCGGCTGGACAATTAGGAGCTACGCATTCTCAGGCATTTGAAAACTGGTTTGCAAATACTCCAGGACTTAAAGTTGTTGTTCCTTCAACAGTTTATGATGCGAAAGGTTTATTGAAAGCTGCTATTAGAGATGACGATCCAGTTATTTTTATGGAAAGTGAGCAAATGTATGGTGATAAAGGAGGAGTTCCAGAAGGAGAATACATTATTCCTCTAGGAGTTGCCGATATTAAAAGAGCGGGTACTGATGTGACTATCGTTTCTTTTGGAAAAATAATAAAAGAAGCACATATTGCAGCAGATGATTTAGAAAAAGAAGGTATTTCTTGTGAAATTATCGATTTGAGAACAGTTCGTCCAATGGATTATGATGCAATTATCACTTCGGTTAAGAAAACCAATCGTTTGGTAGTTCTTGAAGAAGCTTGGCCATTTGCAAGTGTTGCTTCAGAAATCACTTACATGGTTCAAGAAAAAGCATTTGATTATTTAGATGCGCCTGTTCAAAGAATCACAACTGCAGATACGCCTGCGCCGTATTCGCCAACTTTATTAAAAGAATGGTTGCCAAATGCAGCAGATGTTGTAAAAGCTGTTAAAAAAGTGATGTACAAATAATAATATTCTATTATATTTGAAGCTTCATCTGAGAAATCGAGATGAAGCTTTTTTATTTAGTATCTATTCCTATGTTTAAAAAAATAACTTTCCTATTTTTCTTCTGTTTTTCGATGGCTCTAATCGCACAAACTAAAGTTAGTGGGGTAGTTGTGGATAAAAAAAACAAACCAATATCATACGCGAGTCTTGTATTTAAAGGTTCAAATGAAGGAACAGTGTGTGATGAGAACGGTAAGTTTTATTTGGAATCAAATGCTACATACACGGCTTTCAGAGTTGCTTTTTCAGGATATACTACAAAGGATGTGGTGCTTTCAAAATCGGTCACCTATAATATTAAAGTGATATTAGATAGCGAAATCGTTTTGAAAGACGTGGTAATTTATAAAGGAAAAACTTCCAAAAAAAACAATCCTGCTTTAGCTATTTTAAGAAAAATATGGGAGCGTAAAAGAAAAAATGGTCTTCGTATTTTCAATCAGTATCAATATGAAAAATACGAAAAAATAGAATTTGATTTAAATACCATTGATAGTGCTTTTATGAAAAGCAAGGTATTTAAAGGAATGGAATTTATTTTTAATAAGTTGGATACATCTAAGGTAACTGGTAAAACCTATTTGCCTGTTTTTATTAATGAATCATTATATGATGTGTATGGTGATAATAAAATTAATAAGGAAAAAGCCGTATTAAAAGCGAATAAAAACTCGGGATTAGGTAATGGAGAAGGGGTTAATAATTTCATGAAAGACCTGTATAACGATTACAATATTTATAACAATCACCTTACTTTTTTCGACAAAAGTTTTACAAGTCCGCTATCAACTACAGGTATTGACGTTTACAATTATGTACTTAGAGATAGTTCCTATATTGATAATAAATGGTGTTTTAATATTGAATTTTATCCAAGAAGGAAGAACGAACTTACTTTCAAGGGAGATTTTTGGGTAAATGACACCACTTTTGCCATAAAAACCATAAATATGGCCGTTTCAAAAAGCGCCAATATTAATTGGGTAAAAGATATTTTCATTGAACAAGAGTTTGATGTTCAAAATGATTCGGTATTCTTATTAACTCGTGATTACATGATGTCTGATTTTTCTTTTAGCAAAAAAGAAGAATCAAAAGGAGTTTATGGAAAACGAACTACATTATTTAGAAACCATAAATTTAATGAGCCAAAACCAGATAAGTTTTACAGAGAGGAAGTGAACTTTTTAGATAATTCAGTATTTAAAAAAGATAATGAATATTGGGAGAAAAACCGATTTGAAAAATTAAACAAAGATGAGATTGGGGTTTATAAATTAATTGATACCTTGAAAAAGGTGCCTCGATTTAAGCAAATGTATAATTTGGTCACTATACTCGGTAGTGGTTATATTAATTACGATTGGTTTGATTATGGACCTATATTTTCAACTGTTGGATACAATGAAGTAGAGGGAATGCGATTACGTGTTGGAGGTAGAACTTATTTTGGGCATAATGATAAATGGCGTTTACAGGGGTATACTGCCTATGGATTTCATGACAATAAAATTAAGTATGGTTTCTCTGGTAAATGGATGATTGAACCCAAAAACAGAATCATAATTTCTGGAGGTAATCGAAGGGATGTAGAGCAAATTGGTGCTAGTTTAACTAGTTCTAATGATGTTTTAGGTAGGAGTTTTGCTTCTTCAAGTCTATTTAGTTTTGGGGCAAATGGAAAATTAACTAATGTGAATTTTTCAAATATATCTTTTGAAATAGAACCTTTGAAAAATTTAATTTTTGAAACTAGTCTTTCATATAAAACATTAGAATCGGCTTCGGATGCTTTCCGATTGGATTATTTTACAGATGATTCTCATACTACCACAAAAAGTTCAGTACAACAATCAGAAGTTGGATTTCAAATTGAGATCACACCCAATAAAAAAACGTCAGGATATGGCGTAGAGCGATCAATTGTTGATAGCCCATATAGTAGAATATTTTTAAATTTAAGTCAAGGGGTTAAAGGGTTATTTAATAGTGATTTTGAATACAGTAAAGTACAATTATTTTACAAGCAGCCTATATTAATTGGTCCTTTAGGAAGAACCAATTTGACTATGGAATTAGGAAAAACATTTGGAAATGTTCCCTTAGGATTGATGAGTGTAATACCAGGTAATCAAACGCTTTTCAATATAAAAAACACGTTTAACAACTTGAACTTTTATGAATTTGTTTCCGATAGATATGCAACATTACAATGGGAGCATAATTTTCAAGGCAGATTATTTTCAAGAATCCCGTTCATGAGAGAATTGAATTGGAGAGAAATAATTGGGGTAAAAACAGTTTATGGTGATATTTCTATTGAAAACAAACTTCTTAATGCCTCTGGATTAATTTATAAGGCACCAACCAACCCGTATTGGGAATATAGTTTTGGAGTTGGAAATATCTTCAAAGTGTTGCGATTAGACGCTAGTTTTAGAGGGAACTACCGCGATGTTCCTGAAACTAGTAATTTTACAATTAAGGCGCAAATTGGGTTTTATTTTTAGAACTATATAAAATTAGCATATTTTTTACTAGTTAAATTACGCAATTTGCATTAGTTCTTAAAAAATTGTTATTTTTGCAGCCGATAAAATTTATAACAAACATTTAAATTTATGGAATCAATAATGATTTATGTGCCTATAATAATGGCATTGATTGGATTAGCTTTTATGGCAATCAAAAGATCTTGGGTTTTAAAACAAGATGCTGGGGATGGAAAAATGAAAGAAATTTCAGATTTTATCTATGAAGGTGCCTTAGCTTTTCTTAAAGCAGAGTATCGTTTATTAGCAATTTTTGTTGTTGTAGCAAGTGTTGTTTTGGCTGGGATTACTCAAATCGACGGAGTTAAAACACATTTATTAATTGTTGTAGCATTTGTTTTTGGTGCCTTTTTCTCTGCTTTAGCGGGAAATATGGGTATGAAAATTGCAACTAAAACTAATGTAAGAACTACGCAAGCAGCTCGTACTAGTTTGCCACAAGCTTTAAAAGTTTCTTTTGGAGGAGGTACAGTAATGGGATTAGGTGTTGCTGGTTTAGCTGTTTTAGGTTTAACAGGATTTTTTATTATTTTCTATACTATATTTATGGGTGGAGCTTGGACTAATGGTGAAGACATGACCAAAGTTCTTGAAACTCTTGCTGGTTTCTCTCTTGGAGCAGAATCTATTGCATTGTTTGCTCGTGTAGGTGGAGGTATTTATACTAAAGCTGCCGATGTAGGTGCCGATTTAGTAGGTAAAGTTGAAGCTGGAATTCCTGAGGATGATCCGCGTAACCCTGCTACTATTGCAGATAACGTAGGAGATAACGTAGGAGACGTTGCAGGTATGGGTGCCGATTTATTTGGTTCTTATGTTGCTACAGTTCTAGCTGCAATGGTTCTTGGTAACTATGTAATTAAAGATATGGGTGGTAAAATCGAGGACGCTTTTGGTGGAATCGGACCAATTTTATTACCAATGGCAATCGCTGGTTTCGGAATTTTATTCTCTATCATCGGAACCATGTTAGTAAAAATTAATAGTGATGATGCTAAAGAAGCTCAAGTTCAAAAAGCATTAAATATTGGTAACTGGGTGTCTATTATTTTAACAGCAATTGCTTGTTATTTCTTAGTAGATTTTATGTTGCCTAAAGTAATGACAATGGAATTCTTTGGAGAAGGTGCTCAGCAAATTTCTTCAATGCGTGTTTTCTATGCTACATTAATAGGATTAGTTGTTGGTGGAGCTATTTCATCAGTAACAGAATATTATACAGGTTTAGGTACAAAACCAGTTTTGGCAATCGTACAAAAATCTTCAACAGGAGCAGGAACAAATGTTATTGCTGGTTTAGCTACCGGAATGATTTCTACTTTCCCAACTGTATTATTATTTGCTGGTGCTATTTGGGCATCGTATGCATTTGCAGGATTCTATGGAGTGGCTTTAGCAGCTTCTGCAATGATGGCTACAACTGCAATGCAGTTAGCAATTGATGCATTCGGACCAATTTCTGATAACGCAGGAGGTATTGCGGAAATGAGTGAATTACCTAAAGAAGTTCGTACAAGAACCGACATCTTAGATTCAGTAGGTAATACTACTGCTGCAACAGGAAAAGGTTTTGCAATTGCTTCCGCTGCATTAACTTCATTGGCGTTATTTGCTGCTTATGTTACTTTTACAGGAATTGATGGAATCAACATCTTTAAAGCTCCTGTATTAGCTATGTTGTTTATTGGAGGTATGATTCCTGTAGTTTTCTCTGCATTAGCAATGAACTCTGTAGGTAAAGCTGCAATGGATATGGTATATGAAGTACGTCGTCAGTTCAAAGAAATTCCAGGAATTATGGAAGGAACTGGAAAACCTCAATATGGAAAATGTGTTGAAATCTCTACTAAAGCGGCATTAAGAGAAATGATGTTGCCAGGAGTATTAACTATTGGTTTCCCAATTGCAATTGTATTATTAGGTAAATTAGTTTACGGAGATAACAACCAATTAATCGCTGAAATGTTAGGTGGTTATATGGCAGGAGTTACTGTATCTGGAGTATTATGGGCTGTGTTCCAAAATAATGCAGGTGGTGCTTGGGATAATGCTAAAAAATCATTTGAAGCAGGTGTTGAAATTAACGGAGAAATGACTTACAAAGGTTCAGATGCGCATAAAGCAGCGGTAACTGGAGATACAGTTGGAGATCCATTTAAAGATACTTCAGGTCCTTCTATGAACATTTTAATCAAATTAACTTGTTTAATTGGATTAGTAATTGCTCCAATCTTAGGAAACGGAACTGCTCCAGAAGGAAAAGAAATGAAATGCGTTATCAAAATGGAATCGTCATGTTCTGAAGAGAATATGATGGGGAAATGTGATATGAGCAAATGTGCTACTATGACTAAAGACGAGTGTGCAGCAATGTGCGATAGTCTTAAATGCTCACCAGAAGAAAAAGAAATGTGTTTATCGCATTATGATGAAAATGGTAAATTCGTTGCTCCAAAAGAATGTAAAGAAGGAGAAGGAAAATCGTGTTGTGTGAAAAAAGAAGAAAAAAATGTTAAGGTAATTTTAGTTAATGATAAAGGAAATGCAAAAGCTACTGTAATTACTACCGAAAAAGGTAAAGCAACCACTCAAGTTTTCGAAGGATCTATTGATGAGGTGAAAGCTAAAGTTGAGTCAATGAAGTAATCTTCAATATCAATATTCTTTTAAATGCCTCACTTTGTGAGGCATTTTTTTTACTATCATTAACATTCAATCAAATCAATAAAATATTAATTCATAATTCTACAATACCCAATCTTTTATTATCTTTGAACGCTTAAAAAATATCCTATGCAACTTTCAGAACAAGAAATCATTAGAAGAGAAAAACTAGACGCTTTGCGTGCTTTAGGAATCAATCCTTATCCAGCCAATTTATTTCCAGTAACCCATACTTCTAAGCAGGTAAAGGAAGGTTTTGAAGAAGGTAAGAAGGTGGTTCTTTCTGGACGATTGATGAGTGTTCGTGATCAAGGTAAAGCTTGTTTTGCAGAGTTACAGGACAGCGAGGGTAGAATGCAATTGTATCTAAATCGTGATGTAATTTGCCCGGGTGAAGATAAAACTACTTACAATCAGGTGTTTAAAAAACTAACCGATTTAGGGGATTTTATTGGAATTGAAGGCGAATTGTTCACTACACAAGTGGGTGCAAAATGTGTTCGTGTAGACGGTTTCACTTTTTTAAGTAAAACACTGCGTCCATTACCAATGCCAAAAACAGACGAAGAAGGGAATGTACATGATGCCTTTAATGATGCTGAATTACGTTACAGAATGCGTTATGTAGATTTAGTTGTAAATCCGCAAGTAAAAGAGGTTTTTATTAAAAGAACGAAGCTTTTTACCGCAATGCGAAATTATTTCAACGCAGCGGGTTATATGGAGGTGGAAACACCAGTTTTACAATCTATAGCGGGTGGAGCTGCAGCTCGTCCATTTATTACGCATCACAATAGTTTGGATATTCCTTTGTACATGCGTATTGCTAATGAATTGTATCTAAAAAGATTAATTGTTGGTGGATTTGATGGGGTTTTTGAATTTTCAAAAAATTTCCGAAATGAAGGTATGGATCGTACCCACAATCCAGAATTTACAGCAATGGAAATATATGTAGCCTACAAAGACTACAATTGGATGATGGTATTTACTGAAAACTTATTAGAGCATTGCGCTCTAGAAGTAAACGGAACCACCGATGTCGTTTTTGGTGAACATAAAGTAAGTTTCAAAGCGCCTTATGCTAGAGTAACCATGACCGATGCCATAAAAAACTTTACAGGAATTGATATTTCGGGTAAGAGCGAAGCACAGTTACTAGAAGCTGCTAAAAGCTTGGGAATTGATGTGGATGAAACGATGGGTAAAGGAAAATTAATCGATGAAATTTTTGGTGCAAAATGTGAAGGAAATTTCATTCAGCCAACATTTATTACCGATTATCCAAAAGAAATGTCACCATTGTGTAAAGAACACCGCGATAATCCAGAATTGACCGAACGATTTGAATTGATGGTTTGTGGAAAAGAAATTGCAAATGCCTATTCGGAGTTAAATGATCCAATTGATCAAAGAGAGCGATTTGAGGCGCAATTAAAGCTTGCTGAGCGCGGAGACGATGAAGCGACTCAATTTATCGATAACGACTTTCTAAGAGCCTTAGAATACGGTATGCCGCCAACTTCAGGATTGGGTATCGGAATGGATCGATTAATAATGTTCTTAACCAATAATGCGTCGATACAAGAAGTGTTGTTTTTCCCTCAAATGCGACCAGAAAAAAAGCAAGTTGAATTATCTGAAGAGGAGAAGTTTATCATTAGCTTGTTGAAAGCAGAAAACAACCAGCCCTTAGGGCAGTTAAAAGAGCGATCTGCATTAAGCGGAAAGAAATGGGATGCTGCAATGAAAGGATTGTCTAAACATGGATTAGTTAAAGTAGTTGTAGAAGGAGATTCTAAAACAGTAGAGTTAAAATCATAAATTTTTGATTTTTATATTATTTGTAAAAAAAAATATTAAATTAGCATCTTAAATAAT
>NZ_JBJTND010000064.1:0-69612 GCF_046073885.1 Flavobacterium sp. | reverse complement strand
GATAATAGGTTCAATTGAAAAAGGCATCCAAGTTCTTTTAGTTTTTCATATTCTCTCATACTTTGATGATAAAAAGAATACCGCTCCGGATGGGCTAAAATTGGAGTGTAGCCATTCATTTGAATTTCAAAAACTATTTTTTTAAAATCCATTGGGGCGTTTAAATAGGACATTTCTATGAGTACTTTTTTATCCTTTAAAGTCAACAAGGATTCATTTTTCATGCGTTCTAAAAAAGAACTTTCAATCATGTATTCTGTGGCAACCAAAGGAATCATTTTTTGTAATGATTCAGGTAAATTTGAAAGGGTTGCTTTATGGCATTCTGTAATTGACTCTTTCGTGTTGTCCCAAGTGTGGGGTAGCGTGTGAGGTGTAGGAATGCATTGTTGAAATCCCATTTCTTTCATGTTTTCCAATAAAAATTGAGTGTCAACCAATTGATCAGCCCCGTCATCAATTCCTGGTAAGACATGCGAGTGTATGTCTATGTAATTTTCCGGAATAAGTTCGGCTAATTTGGGTTGGCTTTTAAATAATGAAAACATGAGTTGTTATTAGGAATTCCAAAAATAGACATTTATTTTTATTTCCAATCTATAATTGACTTAGGATATAAAAAGTTATTTCTATATTTGTGAAAGCGTGAAAATCTTATACATATTGCGCACATAATTGAAATGATTTATGAATAATTCCAAGATATGGCTTTCTTCTCCGCACATGGGAGGAGAAGAACTAAAGTATGTTACCGAGGCATTTGAATCGAATTGGGTTGCACCATTGGGTCCAAATGTAACTGGTTTTGAACATGATTTAGAGGGCTATTTAGGAAATGGAGTTCACGTTGCTGCTTTAAGTTCTGGAACCGCCGCGTTGCATTTAGGTTTAATATTACTTGGCGTTGGGCAGGGAGATGAAGTGATTTGTCAAAGTATGACTTTTTCTGCTTCTGCAAATCCTATAATGTATTTAGGTGCAACTCCAATATTTGTAGATAGTGAACAAGAAACTTGGAATATTTGTCCTGATGCATTAGAAATTGCCATCAAGGATCGAATTTCCAGAGGGAAAAAACCAAAAGCAATTATTGCTGTACATCTTTATGGAATGCCTTTTCAAGTTGATGCTATTAGAAAAATTGCCGATCAATATGAAATTCCAATTTTAGAAGATAGTGCGGAAGCCCTTGGAAGTAAATACAAGAATCAACCTTGTGGTACTTTTGGAGATTTAAGTGTATTATCATTCAATGGAAATAAAATAATAACTACCTCCGGAGGTGGCGCCTTGGTTAGTAAAAATATTAAACAAAAAGAAAAAGCAGTTTTTTTAGCTACTCAAGCTCGCGATGCAGCTCCTCATTACGAGCATAGTGAAATAGGGTATAATTACCGAATGAGTAATATTTGCGCCGGAATAGGAAGAGGGCAAATGGAGGTATTAGAAAAGCATATGCAATTACGCCGTGAAATGAATTCTTTTTATCACGATTTGTTTCAAGAGCTACAATTTATTAAAGTTTTTTCAGAGCCAAATGATAATTTTTATTCCAATCATTGGCTTACTGCGATAACTTTGAATTTAAATTCAAAAGAAAGTAAATCACTAAATGATTTCAGGTTGCATTTAGAGGCGAATAATATTGAATCTCGGCCTTTATGGAAACCTATGCATTTACAGCCAATTTTTAAATCGGCTCCCTATTATGGTGGGGATGTAGCTGCTAAATTATTTGAAAATGGCTTGTGCTTGCCTTCAGGTTCTAATTTGACGGTTGAAGAAAAAGATCGAATAAAATCAAGTACAGGTACTTTCTTTAAATTTTGATTTTTGAATAATAATAGTATATTTGGTTTGTAAATAGTGACTTTGTGTTTAATAAGATAAAATTTTTTTCCGCAAGTATTGCTGATAAGTATACCGAAATAAATCTTCCGGCTAGCTTAAAGAAATTGAATTACCTTCCTAATTGGGTGATTTTGGTTATTGATTTTGGTATTGTACTTTTTTCAGCGCTAATTACTATTGTTTCTTTTAAAGGAATAAATTTATATTACATATTACCACAACATGTATTTACTGGTTTACTTTATTATTTATCTGTAAACTTTTTCTTTTTTTGGTATTTTAAAACCTATTCCGGTATCATAAGGCATTCTTCTTTTGTAGATGCATTGTATTTGTTTTACTCTCAATTTTTAACATTTTCGGTATTAATGATTACCGATTATATTTTAATTCTTTTAGGTCATCAAAAATTAGTTTTAACAACTGCATCATTATTTAATGCACTTTTATCGCTTATTCTGTTGTTTTTATTCAGAATAACCGTAAAGCAGATATTTCAACAATTTTATTCTATTGATAACAAGCAAAATCTAATTAAGGCAGTTATATATGGAATTGATGCTAATTCTATTGCTGTTGCAAATGCTTTGTTAATTGAAAATCCGAGAAGATTTTCAATTATAGGTTTTGTAGATGTGAAAAATGAAAATACAACAAAGCGTATTTTGAATTTACCGATTTTAAAATACCAGCGAAGTTTAGCGGTAACCATGAGGATAATAAAAGCTGAAGCTATTATTATTGCAGATAGTTCATTGGATAATCCAATTTTTAATAAAATTATTCAAAAAAGTATAGATTATAATTTTAAGTTTTTTAGGGCTCCAATTCTAAATTCAAACGATAATAAGTCAAATATTTCTAAAGCAATTAAGAAATTTGAAATAACCGATTTGTTAGGTAGAAAACAAATTGAGTTAGATACCACTGCTATTGCGTCAAGCATTTCAAACAAAGTAGTAATGGTTACAGGAGCAGCAGGATCAATTGGAAGTGAAATTACCCGTCAATTAATTCGATTTAAACCATCAAAAATAATTTTGTTAGATCAAGCTGAAACTCAGTTACATGAATTAAATATTGAATTACAAGAAAATTATAACGATGCACCGGCAATATATATATTAGCTGATGTAAGAAAAAAAGATGAATTAAAATCGGTTTTTGAAGAATATCAACCTAATATAGTCTTTCATGCAGCAGCTTACAAGCATGTTCCTCTAATGGAGATAAATCCTAGTCAAGCAGTACAAACCAATATATTAGGAACAAAAAATATTGCCGATTTAGCTCTAGAGTATAAAGTAGAACGTTTTGTTATGATTTCTACAGATAAAGCTGTAAATCCTAGCAGTGTAATGGGTGCAAGTAAACGAATTGCGGAGTTGTATGTGCAGTCATTAGAAAGTAATTTGGATAGCACCACTAAGTTTATTACTACTCGTTTTGGTAATGTATTGGGTTCGAATGGATCTGTAGTTCCTTTATTTACAAAACAAATAAATCAGGGAGGTCCTGTAACAATTACCCATCCAGAAATTATTAGATATTTTATGACAATCCCAGAGTCATGCCAATTAGTATTAGAAGCTTGTGCTATGGGTTCTGGAGGAGAAATCTACATCTTTGATATGGGTGAGCCAATTAAAATAATTGATTTGGCAAAAAAAATGATTCGTTTGGCTGGATATATTCCAGAAATTGATATTGAAATTAAATCTATTGGATTACGTCCAGGGGAAAAATTATTTGAGGAATTATTAAATGATACTTCTAAAACACAGCAAACCCATCATGAAAAAATAATGATTTCAAAAGAGAGTATTATTGATAATGCCGCAGTAATTGAATTAGTAAATAAAATTATTGAAGGTGCAACAATTCAAAGTTCTGAAGAAATTGTAATTCAAATGAAAAAAATTGTGCCAGAATATAAGAGCTTGAATTCAGTTTATCAAAAACTAGATTAATCAACAGAGTTCAAGTTTTTTCTTCTTTTTTATTGTATTTCTTTTCACTACTTTTGCCTTTATTAGTCTTAAATATTAATACTAATAAGCTAAACCCGTAATTAATGAAAAAAATAGTATTATATTTCTTTTGTGTCCTTTATGTTACATCATGTACTACAAAGAAGGATATTGTATACTTTCAAGATATTAAGAATAAGCAACAGTCACAAGTTCAATATGTTGTTCCTAAAATTCAGGTTAATGACATATTAAATGTGAATGTATCTGCTTTAAATCCAGAAGCGGTAGCTCCTTTCAATCAGCAATATGTTAATTTCGGAACACAATCGGATACCAACATGAAACTAAGAGGATATTTGGTTTCAGCAGAGGGGAATATAGTTTTTCCTATTGTAGGTAAAATTAAATTATTAGGAAGTACGCCAGAAGAAGCAGAGGAAATAATAAAAAATATTTTAGTGTCTAAAGGACTTTTGGTTGAACCAGTTGTTAGTGTTCGTTTGTTAAATGGAAAAATAACAATTTTAGGAGATATTAGTAATCCTGGGACCTATCCATATTCTGAACAAAATATTACATTACTTCAGGCTTTAGGTTATGCAAGCGATTTATCAATTTCTGGAATTAGAAAAGATATATTAGTTATTAGAGAAGAAAACGGAACTCTAACCTACGGGCATATCGATATGACAAAAACAGATTGGTTTGACAGTCCCTATTATTATATTAAACAAAACGATGTAATCTACGTATATCCAAACGGACCTAAAATTAAATCAGCTGGTTATTTAACTAATTTATCAACTGTTTTATCCGTTGTAGCCTCATCAATTACCCTAATATTACTGATAACCCGATTATAATACATGGAATCCAATCCAAATTTTTCTCAAGAACACAGTAAACCGTTAGATCTTCGAAATGAGGTGTTAAAGTACTTACCATTTTGGTTTTGGTTTGTTGGTTTTATTATTGTGGCTTTATTGGTTGCAAATATTTATCTTAGATATACTCCGAATACCTATGAAACGACTGCTAAAATTAAAATTTTAGATAATTCAAATTCTTCTTTTAGAATGCCTAGTGATGGTATTTCAATTTTTGCTAGATCTAAAACAAATATTAGCAATGAATTGGAAGTGCTTAAATCCTACCGAATATTGGGAATTGTTGTTGAGGAATTGGATTTAATGAACTCCTATTATGTCCCTGGAAGGTTTATTAAAACTGAAGTTTGGGAAACAAGCCCTCTTAAAATTGTTTGGCATGGAGATCCAGATAAAATTAAAAATCTGTCAACATACTTTACAATTACTATTGCCAAAAACGGATATGAAATTGAAGAATTATCCCATAGGTTAATGTACTATAATAAGCAGTACTCTTATGGAGATGTATCCTTCACAATAGTTCCAAAATCTATAATAAATAATAACGTTGGCGGAAAAATTGTTGTACAAAAAACCTCCTTTAGAAGTGCAATAGCCTCTTTGTTTGGAAGTATTACTGCGGGAAACACGGGTGATGAAAAAGAGAGTGAAATAATTAAGGTTTCTATGCGTGGTTTAAACGATAGAAAACTAGAGGATATTGTAAATAATTTAATACGAATATTCAATGAAGACGGTGTAAAAGACCGTCAATTGGCATCGAAAAATACAATTGAATTTGTAAACGATCGATTTTCTTATTTGGTTAACGAATTGGATTCCATTGAGAATTATAAAGTAGCTTATAAAAAAAGCAACAAATTAACCTTCCTAGAAGAAAATGCAACCATTACTACTACAAAAAAATCTGCAGTTGAAGACCAACTATTCGAGATTGAAAATCAAATTTCTTTAGCAAAATTTTTAGGTAAATCAATTAAAATTGGTGGTGATTTTGATTTGCTTCCATCAGATATTGGAATTACAAATGCCAACATTTATACTTTTGTTGCCGAATATAATTCAAATGTAACTGAATATAATAAATTATTGATTAGTGCAGGAAAAAACAATCCAACGGTTACGGTATTGGCTGAAAAGTTAATTGCTCTTCAAAGAAATATTTTTACTTCTATTAAAGATTATAAAGAAAAATTAAATGCTTCACTTAATAATTTAAATGGATTAGAAGCTCAAAATGATGTCTTGTATGGCAGTATTCCTGAGAAAGAAAAGGTAATTCGATCCATAGAAAGACAACAAAAAATTAAAGAAAATCTTTACTTATTGTTGTTGCAAAAAAGAGAAGAAGCGGCTATCAATTTAGCAATTACTGCTCCTTCTGTTAAAATTGTAGAATATGCACTTTCTGGCGGAGGTCCTATTGCTCCTAATAGAAATACAATATATTTGCTTGCATTGCTAATTGGGTTTTTGATTCCGTTTATAATCTTATTCATTCGTTTTTATTTGGATAATAAAATTCATGTTGGGAAAGATATATCTAGAATAGCACCAAGAATTCCGGTATTAGCTGAGATACCATTTATTCATCAGATAAATAAACACATTTCTGAAAATGATCGTTCGGTATTAGCAGAATCGTATAGAAATTTAAGAACAAATATTGATTTCTTGCTTCCATTTCATGAAAGAAAAGAAGGTTATGTACTATTTTCAACTTCAAGTGTTAAAGGAGAAGGTAAAACTTTTAACGCAATGAATATGGCAATTATCTTTACGCAAATGAAGAAAAGGGTATTGCTTGTAGGTGCAGATTTAAGAAATCCACAAATTCATAAATACCTTGATATAGATAAATCAAGGGCCGGTTTGAGTTCTTATTTATTTAATCCTAGTATTGATTATAAATCTCTTATTATTCCTAAAGTATTAAATAATCCTAATTTGGATGTTATTATTTCGGGGGTAATTCCTCCAAACCCTGCTGAACTTTTAAGTAATGGACGTTTTGATATATTATTAGAAGAAGCAAGAAAAGAGTATGATTATGTAATTGTCGATTCGGCTCCAACTTTATTAGTTACAGATACCTTATTAATTGCAAATCTTGCAGATTTAGTAGTTTATGTTACTAGAGCTGATGTAACCGAGGAGCAATTAGTAGAATATTCTAGAGGACTAAATGAAGATGGAAAAATTAAGCATATGGCCTATATAGTTAACAGTATTGGTTGGATGAATGTTTATGGTTACTCCTATAAATACAATTATAATTATGGTTATTCATATCGTTATAATTACAATTATGGATATGGATATGGCTATGGTTCTGATGAAGATCAAGATGCTAATACTGAAAATGGAATTTTAAATTCTGTTTGGTCAAAAACAAAACAATTCTTCAATAAGTAATTATTAAAAAAGGAGCTTATAAAGCTACCTTTTTTATTTAATTGGAAATATCGTTTTTAGGATTATTTTAATATCTCCAACCATCGAATGGTTATAATAATAATCTAAATTCATTTTTACCTTATCTGGAAAAAGTACTAAATCATTGTATTCGGATGGATTTTCTTGTAGTGATAATAGAAACTCTTCATTAGCATATTTAATTGCGGCTTCCGATGTAATTCCTGGCTTTAGCGAAAGTATTTTTCTTTCTTCTCCATTTAATTTATCATAATACCCAGGTACATCTGGACGAGGTCCCACAAAACTCATCTCGCCAAAAACGACATTCCATAATTGAGGCAATTCATCCAATTTAGTTTTTCTAAGAAATTTACCAATTGGTGAACTTACATTTTTTATTGGATGAATGGTTTTTAATTTAACTATCTGAAATAGATTTCCATTTTTTCCAACCCTTTTTTGAAAGTAAAAACCAAATGACTGCGTGTCAATTGAAGCAATAATAAATCCAAACAGAATTAATACAGAAAAAAGTAGTAAAAGTATAAGTCCAAAAGTAAAATCAAAAATAGCTTTACTCATTAGTGTATTTTATTATTTTCCCTGGGTTTCCAACAACTACGGCATAATCTGGTACATCTTTTACTATTACAGCTCCTGCACCAACAATAGACCATTTGCCTATTGTTATTCCTTGTCTAACGGATGAATTAATACCAACTTGAGCTCCTTCTTTAACCGTCACATTTCCAGCCAAAGCAGCTTTTGGTGACACATGTGCAAAATCATCAATAATACAATCATGTTCAATCAAAGCCCCCGTATTTATGATTACATGCTTTCCAATTTTGGCTCCTGTATTTATAATTGAAGTGGCCATAATAACAGACCCTTCGCCAATAGCTACATTGCTTGATACAACGGCGCTAGGGTGTATTGCAGTAGTGAATAAAATCTCCTCTAATTGTTCAACTTTTTTCTTTCTTAGTTCATTATCCCCAATAGCAATAATAATTTTGTCGGTTGGATTTTTGATGTTGTTAAGTTCCTCCGATTTATAAACTGGAACTTTCAACAATTCTTCTACTGTTGGATTATTGTCAAATATTCCTTTTACGGTTCTCTTTTTTAATTTTAATATGTCAAGAATAACTTTGGCATGTCCGCTTGCTCCAAATAATAAGGTGTTAACATTCTCATTTTCAGTTGCACGGTATAAAGGAAAATAATCAGAATCGGTATTAATATTTTTTTCAGTTACAAGTTTGTTGTAGGTATTAATATCTACAATTAGATTCCATGTCTGAAATCTATTATTCAAATTAGAAAATCCTGATTTAAATTTATATAAGGTGTCATTTTCATCTTTAGTTTGACCGCCTCCTAAAAATAAATAATCTAACTGTAAGGAAGTTCCAATTTTTCTAGCTTCATCAATAATTAATTTCATTGGCGAAACTTTTATAAATTCATTTAGTGTTCCGGCTAAATGGTATTGCATAATTTTATTTGTAACAATAAAAAGTGCGCCAGCAGATACTATGCCGTTAGATTTTGCAATTAATAATTTAGAATTATAATCCTCGCTACTTAATATTTTTTTAAAATAAGCTTCGTCAAAGAAATAATATTCACGTGCATTTACACGCAACATAGTTTGTTTGTAAATTGAAATAAATGCCTCTATTTCTTCATTGGTTTTTGCTTCTGTAACTACAAAACCTTTTTTTTGTAATTGTTTAATGTCGTAAGAAGTTGACTTGCGGTAATAGGCTTTTTGAGTGTCTTCTTCATTTTTTAAATCAATAACTACAATATTGTTAAGGTCAATTAATTCACCAAAATTATTGAATATCTTTTTGTTTTTTATTAATGGGTGTAATCTAGAAAATGCAGATACAATTTTATTGTTTTTAAAAAATTGCCAAACTTCTTTTTGAAAATAATCGATATGATCTTGACTTAGGTCTTTTATTTTCTTGTTGCTTATTGCTCCAGCATAGCCATAAACCGATGTGCAATCAAAATAATCGGTATTTTCAATTGGTCTAATTATTATTGGAAATGCAATTAATGCATCATTAAAATAGGCAACCAATAATAGTGAACGATTCTCTGGATCACTTTCTAGATTGTGATACGCTTGGGTGTGGTAAAAATCATATTTAACACATTTTGAAACAACTTGTTTCCATATTGGATCATTGCTTTCGATTATAGAGAAAGAGGTTGTTTGCATTAAGTTTCGTCCCATTAATGTAGTAATTACTACATTTTATTGAATAATTTTAGATTAAATTTGAAATGCTAATTTATTAAATATTAATTAATTATTGATTATTAATGATACATTAAGTAAATATTAAGTTTCAGCTTTTGTCAATTCTTTCCGTTAAATGCCTCCATCGTAATTTCTTCAGAAGCATTGATTCCTTCAGGAAACAGTACTTTTTTTATTGTTAAGAAAAATATTTTTAAATCAAATAAAAAGCTAACACGATCAACATAATACACATCATACTCAAATTTTTGTTTCCAGCTAATGGAGTTTCGGCCATTAATTTGCGCCCAGCCAGTAATACCCGGTTTAATAGTGTGTCTTCTTTTTTGTTCTTCAGAATAGAATTCTAAATAAGATGGCCAAAGTGGTCTAGGGCCAATTAAACTCATTTGTCCTATTAGTACATTTAACAACTGCGGTATTTCGTCTAACGAACTTTTTCGAATCCATTTTCCAATTTTTGTCGTGCGTTCCATATCTGGCAATAATACCCCGTTTTTGTCTTTTTTGTCATTCATTGTTTTGAACTTAATGACCAAAAAAATCTTTTCATTAAGCCCTGGTCTACGATCAAAATAAAAGGGCTTACCATTATTAGTGAAAGAGAGAATAAGTGTTATGACTGCAAATACCGGACTAAGAATTAGGAGCCCGATTAAAGCAAAAATAAAATCAAATAATGGTTTGATAATTTTAAGATACATGTTGTTTTAGCTACTAAAGATCTAATTGGAATCAAATTTACTATTTATTTCATAACTTTTTCTGTTTTTTGGAATTGTCTATCTCAAAGTACGCGCTATTTTTATTCGAAGAATTAACATACAAAGTATATATTTGTAAGGTCAACTCATTAATAATGGAAAAATTAGTTTCAATTATTGTTCCCTGCTATAATCAAGGCAACTACTTGAATGATAGTTTGCAGTCGGTGTTAAACCAAACGCATGCTTCATGGGAATGCATTATTGTTGATGATGGGTCCACAGATGAAACCAAAGATATTGCTTCAAAATGGGTCGAAAAAGACAGTCGCTTTAAGTATGTTTATAAAGCAAATGAAGGGCTTTGTGCTGCCCGAAATTCGGGTATTAAAATTGCAAATGGGGATTATATCCTTCCACTTGATGCCGATGATAAAATTTCAGAAAATTATTTAATATTGGCACTGTTAGAATTTGAAAAAAACCAAAATTTGAAGGTGGTGTATTGCAATGCGCTTAAATTCGGGCAAATAAATGAGAAGTGGAAACTTCCCGATTATTCATTGAAAAATTTAGCAATATCAAATATGATTTTCTGCTCAGCTGTATATAAAAAATCAGATTGGGAACGAATAGGAGGTTATGATGTTGCCATGGTTTATGGACTAGAAGACTGGGAGTTTTGGATTTCTATGCTAAAAAATGGAGGTGAGGTAAAGAAAATTGAAGAAGTAGGGTTCTTTTATAGAACTAAAGAAGATTCTATGGTTACCAATTTAAATGATGAATTGGCGAATAAAATGTATGATTACATGAGTGTAAAACATGCCGATTTTTTTGTAAAACATTTAGGTTCTTTCAAAATATTAATTAGTACCATCCAAAAAAACAATAAAAACCTAAACAACACTAAATTTTTAATAAATTTAGTATTTAAAAAAATAGTTGGATTTAATCTATTTTCAAAAAATAAATAAATGATATCAGTTGTAATTCGATCTAAAAACGAAGAAAAAGAGTTGGAATTTCTATTGAAAAATCTAACAAATAGATATCATGAAGATATTGATGAAATAATTGTCATTGATAATAGTTCAATTGATAATACGATTCAAATTTGTGAAAGTTACAAAGCAAAATACATTCCTATTGAGCATTTTAGCTATGGAGGAAGTGCAAATCTAGCGGCAGAATCGGCTAAAAATGATATTGTAGTTTTGTTTAGTGCACATTGTTACCCCGTGAGTCATGATTTTTTTAAATTGATCCTTCAAAAATTTCAAAATCAGAACAATTTAGCTGGTTTACGTTGCATTCACTATGATCGGGATTATAAATATTACATTGAAGGGGTAACCGCAAATGATGATTTTAATGGCGCCGGATTAATGTTTGCCTGCTCTGCCTTTAGCAAAAGAGTTTGGGAAAAATTCCCATTTAAAAATGATGTTGTAACATTTGAAGATAAAGAATGGACCAAAAGAGTTCTTGAAAACGGATACCATATAGAAATAGTACCCTCTATTTTTTGTTATCAAATAAAAAGAAATCGAAAGCAAAAATATTTTAGGTATAAAAATGATGTTATTGGTGGTTACCAATTATTTCATACCAATTATTCGTTTTTGAATGTATTGATATCTTTTTTTAAAGAAATAGCTAGTTTGATTATAAATTCAGTTTTGGATTTATTTTATATTTTCAAACGATTTTATTTCATGATTCGTTTTTTTATAAATAAACCAAAACAATTTTGAGTAAAGTAATATTAATATCTCAAATTGAATTACCCAGCTCCTCAATAGGAAGTTGGACCACACTTTATAAAAATTATTTAGAAGGCAATCATGAGATTGATTATCTTATATGCCCTGAGCCAAAAAATAAGTTCAATAACATTACATACCAATTTACATCTCATAGTTTTATAGATAAGATAAAATCAAAAATCTATAAAAAATCACATTTAAGTGCACTAGCTGCATTGAGTAAAATAGTGAAAAATGATGGAAAATACATTATTCAAGTAATAGACAATTATAAAATAGTGCCTGATATTGTTTCACTTCTACAAAAATTAAAAATTAGAGAAAATTGTAAGATCCAGTTTTTTTATCATGGTTTTCCACCTTACTTGGATAAAGAAAAGGGATTAGTTTTTTTTCAAAATATTGACGAATTAATTCTACTGACTCAAGATAGTCATAAGGCGCATCTTCGTTATTACTCTGATTTACCTTGTATGGTTTCCATTTTGCCCAATGCAATTGATGCTAATAAATTTTATAAACTCGATACAGTTGAAAAAGAAAATCAAAAGCAAATATTAAATATAACTGGGAAACAAGTTTTTCTTTGGTGTTCACAAGATCGGCCAAAAAAGGGGCTTCAAGTAGCTTTAGATTTATGGAATGCGATTTATGAGCCCAACAGAATTCTCCTAATAATCGGAAGTTCAAGAACCGAACAAATTCCTGGGGTTATTTTTTTAGGCAAAATTCCCAATTCGGAATTGCCAAAATACTATCAAGTTTCAGATGTATATTTATTCCCTACACTTTGTGAAGAGGGTTTTGGATTGAGTTTGATCGAAGCGCTTAGTTGTGGGTGTTATTGTATCGCCTCGGCTTTAGGAGGTGTGCCCGAAGTGTTGCAATATGGAAAATATGGAAAATTGATTAATAATCCATTGGATAGTTCAGAATGGGAATTGGCTATAACAGAATATTGTACTAACCCAATTGCTTTTGAAGAATTGCCAAATAATTTATATACTTTTGAAACTTGGCGAAGTGGCATGAATCGTATAATTAACGAAGCAAAGGTCTTTTAATTTGAAAAATATAGCAATAATACCTGCAAGAGGCGGTTCTAAAAGATTGCCCAACAAGAACATTCTTTCTTTGGGAGGGATTCCATTGTTGGTACATAGCATAAATTATGCTCTTGCAAATAAAGATATTATTGATGCAGTTTTTGTTTCAACAGATGATGCTTTAATTAAAGAAATTGCCTTGAAATATGGAGCGCAAGTAATTGATCGCCCAAGTTCTATTTCTGGGGATTTAGAGCCTACGATTACTACGCTTCAACATGCTTTAAGCGTCTTAAATACAACTGTTGAACATGTTTTTTTGCTGCAACCAACGAATCCGTTGCGGCCAGAAAATTTATTAAAAGATTGTTTTGAAAAATATCTAAGCAATAATTGTGACAGCCTTTTTTCTGTGAGTTCTAATCATCATAAATTAGGTAAAATAGATGCTAATAAATTCATTCCTTTCAATTATCAAATAGGGCAGAGGAGTCAAGATTTAGAGCCGCTTTATTTTGAAAACGGACTTTTATATATATCCAAAGCTTCAATCATTTTAAAAGGTACACTAATAACAGAAAATGCATTTCCGTATTTCGTGGATCATGTTTTTAGTAAAGTAGATATTGATACGAAAGAAGATTTAGATTATGCAGAATATTTATTTCTTAATAGTAAATAACTAGTAATGAATAGTTTTATAGAAATCGCTGGCAGAAAAATAGGTCCAGATTATCCCCCTTTGGTAATTGCCGAAATAGGGATCAATCACGAAGGGTCTCTTGCTGTTGCAAAAGAAATGGTAGACGCTGCCCATCGTGCAGGTGTGGAAGTGGTAAAACACCAAACGCACATTGTTTCCGATGAAATGAGTGGTGCTGCCAAAAAAGTGATCCCAGGCAATGCTACTGTTTCTATTTATGAAATTATGGAGCGTTGTGCATTAAGTGAAGAGGAGGAATTTGAACTTAAAAATTATGTTGAAAGTAAAGGGATGATTTTTATCTCTACACCATTTTCGCGTGCCGCTGCCAATCGATTAAAGAAAATGGATATTCCTGCTTATAAAATTGGTTCGGGAGAATGCAATAATTATCCATTATTGGAACACATTTGCACTTTTGGGAAACCAGTAATTTTAAGTACGGGTATGAATACCATAGAAAGTATAAAAAAAGCTGTTGCCCTATTTGATAAGCACAAAATACCGGTTGCTTTATTACATACCACTAATTTATATCCAACACCAACTCACCTTGTGCGCTATGGTGCGATGATGCAAATGCATGAGGCTTTTCCGGATAAAGTATTTGGTCTTTCTGATCATACATTAAATAACAATGCTTGTCTTGGTGCTGTGGCCCTTGGCGCAAGTATTTTAGAGCGTCATTTTACCGATCATATGCAACGTACCGGACCCGATATAGTGTGTAGCATGGATGAAAAAGCGTGTGCAGAATTGATTGTGTCTTCTAATGAAATTTGGCAAATGCGAGGCGGTGTTAAAGAACCTGCCAAAGAGGAACAGGTCACCATTGACTTTGCTTTTGCAACAGTATGTTCAATTGCTCCAATTCAAAAAGGTGAAAAATTGACTAAAGAAAATATTTGGGTGAAACGTCCTGGAACAGGTAAAATTTTGGCCGAGCATTTTAATGATATACTCGGAAAGACAGCAACTCGAACAATCGAAAATGATGAACAATTAGATTTTGATGATTTTGAATAAAAAGAAAATAGTATTCTTAACAGGCACTCGTGCAGATTTTGGTAAAATAAAATCTCTGATTTCAATTTTGGAAATGAATTCCGAATTTGAAGTTTTTGTTTTTGTTACCGGTATGCATTTGCAAGAAGAATACGGTTTGACTTTAATTGAGATTCAGCGTTGTAATTTCCAAAATGTACATACTTTTCAAAATCACACACACGAAACTACTATGGATTTGACTTTGGCCAAAACTATAGAAGGGTTTTCTACTTATTGCAAACAAGTTCAACCCGATTTAATTGTGGTTCATGGCGATCGAGTAGAAACCCTTGCAGGCGCGATTGTTGGGTCATTAAATAATATTTTAGTAGCGCACATTGAAGGCGGTGAATTATCTGGAACGGTAGATGAGTTGCTGCGTCATAGCGTGAGCAAGCTGAGTCATATTCATTTTGTTTCCAATACAGATGCTGCCAATAGATTGGTTCAAATGGGCGAATTACAGTCTTCCATTTATACCATTGGTTCGCCCGATGTAGATATTATGTTTTCCAAAAACCTACCCGAACTTACTATTGCTAAAGAATACTACCAAATTGATTTTGAAAAATATGCAATCGTAATGTTTCATCCAGTCACTACTGAAGTAGCCGAGATGGAAAAATACGCCAATGATTTTGTTGCCGCTCTTCTTGATGACATGCACAATTACATTGTAATTTATCCAAATAACGATTTAGGAAGTCAACAGATTATCTCTAAATATTCCGAATTAACAAATAATTCCCGTTTTCGAGTTTTTCCATCCCTACGATTTGAATACTTCTTAACACTTTTAAAATATGCTCAATTCATTGTTGGTAACAGTAGTGCTGGTGTTCGTGAGGCGCCTTATTATGGGGTTCCGACAATAAATATTGGAACCCGTCAGCATAATAGAGTTTTAGATTCTGAAATAATAAATGTTGATTATGATTTTGATTCAATTTCAAATTCCTTGAAAATAGTTGATTCTCATGCTCCTCAAAAAGGGAACTTTTCTTTTGGAGAAGGAAACAGTGCTTCATTGTTTTTAAATACTTTATTAGATCCAGCTATTTGGAATACCAATCACCAAAAACAATTTAGAGATAATTAATTCATCCGAATGAATAATGTATGTTAGCACAACCTAATTTAAATTACAACAGTTTTAATTACTTCATTTCCGGTGAGATGAGAAACTGTAAATTTATTTTAGATAACCATACTACAGAAAATTTAAATTCATTTGATATAATAATCGAATTTGAATCTCCAATCATTAGTTTCAGAAATCACGATTACACTTGGGTTGCTATTTCTCAAGACCGAATTGCGAATGATTTTTCACCCAAAGCAATTCGTTTGCAAAACGGAATGTATGTTCAGGCCAATTGCAATTGGGGTATTTGGGAATTAAATGCAAAAAACACAAAGCAATTGCTATGGCGATTTAACCCCGATTTTGCTGCTCCAATTACTCAATATAGTAATGAAAATAATATTAAAAAAATAGTTTCAGCAACGCCTGATTTTAATTTTTCTGATAACTTAGAGTTGTTGATTTCTGATAAGGGAATAGTAGAAATTAGTCGGTCACCAATTCCGTTTTCTGCAATTGCTTGCTTTACTGATCATTGCGATTTTGATACTGCAGAAAATTTAAAGATTCAAAGAGAGTTTTTTAAAGAAAAGAATATTAAAATCACTAAAGGTTTTTTCTTGAATCATTTTTCCAAAAGAGAAGAAAATGCTTCTTTTGAAAGAGATGAACAGGAACTCGAAAAATGGATAGCAGACGGACATGAATTGGCCTACCATTCGTTAACCCAATCCATCCGAAATCAATCTGAGGCAATAACAGAATTTACTGATTTTAAACCGCCATTTTCAAATGTTCCGGTTTGGATTGATCATGGTTTTCAGCCCTATAATTTTTCTTTGTTTCAAAATAACGGCATACCAAAAGAGAAGTATGAAGCCCTACTTGAAGAAAAAAATATTTCGATTCTTTGGAATTACATCGACTCCGGAACTTCAACTAATGAGGTGATTAATCAATTGGATTACAGTCAATTTAATTTAATAAGCTATTATAATTTTTTAAGTGAATTTTCGTTTTCAAAACGAATAGCATCAATTGTAAAAGCCATTATTTTTCATTATGATAACAATGAAAATAGAATCCGAAATTATATTGAAGTAGTTTCCTGCTTAAAGTCAATTTCCAACAAAAAAGACATTTCGGGAATTGTTAAATTAATTAAAAACCTGCTGCTACTTTCCTTGTTGTTATTACGAGTAGTTTTAAAATGGAATTCAGTTAAGAAAGCTACATTTAAGGCTGCCAAATACAGTCCGGTGTTTTTTAAGCATAAAATCAAAAATAAAAATTTCACCATTTTTCAAACTATTGAAATGGTTGATTTTAATTTGGCTTTAGCACCCAAAAATATTGATAATTTGATTGATGCTTCTGGATTGTTTATTGCGCATACCTACTTTTCGGTTAATTCAAAAAAATATTCAGGGAGCCTCTTTAATTCAGATGCAAAAAGCAATCTAATTGCGGCATCAAACTTTAGTTACTTGTCGCAAAAAATTCATAATGATTCTATTTGGAATCCTACATTAAGTCAGTTGCTAGCTTATTACAACAGCTTTCAAAACACCCTTTTTGATATGGATGCCAACGGAATTATTTTTATTAATAACAATAACAATATTCCTTCAAGAAGCGCAATATGATAAGATCTTTTTTTACCAAAGAGCAAAGCTGGCTAGTTGAATGGGATAAGTTTCTTCAATCAACGGAAAGAGGGTTGTTTAATCAAACATCAATTTGGTTGCAATCATATGAAGTGTATGGTTTTGATTTTGAGGTTTTTATAATTACCGAAAATGATTTTATTGTGGGAGGTTGTGCATTAGTGTTTGCAAAATTTTCAATTTTTAAGTTTTTAATTGTTCCTTGCGGGCCCGTTTTAATAGAAGCGCAAGAACATTTAGTTGATTCGGTTATTAATGAACTAAAAGAGTATGCTCTTAAGAACAATTGTTGTTGTTTTCAAATCAACTTACCTTTCATTAAAGACGGCACTACTTTTCATAATTACACTTTAAAAAACATTTCATCGGATAGTGTTTATTTTTCGGGATTAGAAGGAATAAAATTCAAATATGTGATTCCTCTATTGGGCTTTCGATTGATTGATTTATCTAACAAAACCTATGATGAGGTAGCGCAAGATTTTAGTTCCAACCATAAAAGAAATATTAGTAAAGCAAGTTCATATGATTTCAAATTTGAGCAGGCAACTGATGAAAAGTCTATAGCTGAGGCATATGAATGTTTTGTTCAAAATGCTCAAGGCAAGGGGTATTCATTACGTTCCTATGAATCAATGAAAAACACGTTACATGCCTATGTTTCTAAAGATCAAGGGGTAATTGCAACATGTGTATATCAAAATAAGATAATTGGTTCTATTTTTGTGATTAAGTGTGGTCAACGATTGACCTACATCAACGGTGGGACGCTCCAAGACTACCAAGACTTACCAGTTCCATTTTACTTGCATAATGAATTAATTAAATACGCGCTTCAGAATGGCTTTAAAAGTTATGATCTTTCTGTAGGAGGTAGCGATGGAGTTATTCGATTTAAAAAAGGTTTTGGCAGTGAATTATATATTTTTGAAAACACTCGTTATTGGGTATTCAAGTCTTTTCGCTTTAAAATATTTGTTTTGATTGAAAAAAGGTTAAAGCCATACAAACAAACTGTAGCTAAATTATTAACAGTAATTAAAAAGGTTTTTAGGTAGAAATTGATTTAGCAGGATAGTTGAATAGTTTTTATTAATTTTATCGACTACGTTAAAAGTAAACTCATGCAAATTGAAAATAAAGAATTCTGGGAAATCGGAAATGTAATTGAAGTTCAAGACAGGGAAAAAGCAGCAAGTGATCATGAATTATTTTTGTTTGAAAAGGCAAAAGCTGTATTTGGTTCAATAAGTTCTATAGATACCATTAAAATATTTGGTTGTGGAACGGGTAGAGAAATTAATCAAATTGCAAAATTTTTTGAGCCTAGTAAAATAATTGCTTCAGATATTTCCAAAAACATGATTGAGAAATGCAATGAAAATTTGCAAGTTTGGAATATCAATGATATCACAGAAACTTTAGTTGTTGATGCAAAAGATTACACAGAGCCTAAAAATAGTTTTGATTTAGTTACTATTTTAAATAGTATGTTGACTTATGTTTCGGATAAGAAATCTAGAACTCAAATTTTTAGTAATGCGTATCAAATTTTGAAACAAGATGGTGTATTGATTGGAACGGTTCATAATCAAGAAGGGACTTTTTTGAAAACAACATATTTTAAGTTAAAAAGTATGTTTTCTTTTTATTACGGAGAAAAAGTTGGAAATAGAATGACGGGTTATAACGGTTTTAAAGTTCAAGGTTATTATTATTCCAAGAAAGGATTGATGGAAGATATACAATCAGCCAACTTTAAAAACATTGAAATTTATTCTTTAGAAGAATACTATCAATTAATTGATATTAAATATAATAGAAAAAAAGGGTACAATAATTTAATTTTTATTGCTCAGAAATAAATCGATTTTATTTAAAGAAAAAATATGAAAATAGTGTTGTTGGTGCCTGACGGTGTTGCGGTTCGAAACTATATATATTCCGACTTCATAAAAGAGTTGCATCAGGCGCATTTTGAAATTATACTATATCATCAAATTCCTGAACAGGCAATACAAGAAATTCAGAATGTACAAGGAAATAGGATTTCCCAATTTCATGTTATTCCAGGATTTAAAGAAGGTGTTTTGGCTAGAGTGGTTAGAGAGAGCTGTTCTTGCGCTCGAATTAAGTATAATGCCACAGTGCTTCAAAACAAAACTATACCGAAGTTTTGGAATGGAAAATCTACAAATATTAAGCGCTTTTTGTTGTTGCGGATAGCGGAATTAATAGGTTCAATTATCTCAAAAAAGTATTCATTCATTCTAAAATTCGAAAAATGGTACGACTTATTGATTTCGAAGAATTCAATTACTAAATCACTAGAAATAGATCTTTCTAAATTACAACCAGATTACATTTTGAATTTGCATCAGCGTGCAGTAAATACCGCCCCGATTATTGCTGCTGCAAATAAATTATATATAAAAACGGGTACCGTTATTTTCTCATGGGATAACATTCCGAAAGCGAGATTGGTTTCAAGATACGATTCGTATTTTGTTTGGTCCGATTTGATGAAATCAGAGCTAAATACATTATATAAAGAAATTCAATATCCATCTATTCAAATAGTTGGAACTCCTCAATTCGAGTTTTATTTTAATAATAATTTTCAAATAAATAAAGAAGATTTCTTTAAATTTTTTAATTTAAATCCTAATAAAAAAACGGTTTGTTTTTCTGCCAATGATGCCACTTCTCCATATGAAGCAAATTATTTAGAAGATTTGTGTGAGGAGATTAGTAAGATAGATGAAGTGAATCGCCCTCAAATTCTTTTTAGAAGATGTCCGGTAGATTTCTCAAATAGATTTGACAAAGTGATCAATGCATATCCAAATCTTTTGTTTCCTGTAAGTCCCGATTGGCGAATTGCCTCAGTAGATCAGAAAGCTTTTATTGAGATTTTTCCTGGTTTTTCAGATATTAGTTTGTTGGTAAATACAGTTTTGCATAGTGATGTAGTTGTAAATCTAGGAAGTACTATGGCGCATGATTTTGCGGTTTACAATAAACCCTGTTTGTATCTAAATTACGATCCAGTTGAAAACTCTTCGTTTAAAGTATGTGATGTGTTTGCTTTTCAGCATTTTAGAAGTATGGAGAAACTTGATGCTGTTGGATGGATTAATAGTAAAGCGGTTATAATGAACAAAGTCCAACAAGCTTTAGATAGGCCAGAAAGTATTGGTTCTGATCGATTGAAATGGCTTCAGAAGGTTGTGAGACATCCTTTAGAGAATAATAGTCGTACTTTAGCTAATGAAATAATTAATTTATGCACCTCTGTTTAATTACACACGAATATCCTAAGACTGGTTTTGCACATGGCGGAATAGGAAGTTTTTTAAAAACTTTTGCTCCCAAATTGGTTGCGCAGGGGATTAAGGTCACGGTTGTGGGATTAAGTTATGACTATTGTGAAGATTATGAAGAAGATCAGGGTGTTCAAATATTTCGTCTTGGCAGCAAAAATGTAAAAGGATTAAGTTGGTATTATGGAATGCAAGTGATGAATAAAAAAATTGCTCAAATCCATAAAAACAATCCAATTGATGTGATTGAATCTGCCGAATTGGAATTGGCTTTTTTGAATAAGCTTCCCGGAATAAAATATGTAATTAGATTGCATGGAGGGCACCATTTTTTTGCGGAAGCAGAAAAGAGAAAAATCAATTTTTGGAAAGGGTATCAAGAGCGTTTGTCTTTTAAAAAAGCAGATGCTTTTGTTTCCATTTCAGAATATGTTAAATTCCAAACAAACAATGTTTTAGGTTTTTTTAATAAATCCATTACTTTAATTAATTCTCCTATCGATATTGATTTTTTTTCATCAAAAAATAGTGAAATAAAAAAACAAAGTATTGTATTTGTGGGAACTGTTTGTGAAAAAAAAGGAATCCGTCAATTGATTCAAAGTTTCCCATTCGTTAAGGAAAAATATCCTCAGGCCACTCTAGAAATTTATGGTCGTGATTGGAATTATCCAAATGGAAAATCCTACATTGAAATGCTTCAAGAAACTGAAATACCTCAATTAGGTGAGGCATCTCAGGATGTTTATTTTCATGGGCCGGTAAAATATGAGAATATTCCAGAGGTATATGCCCAAGCACAACTATGTGTTTTTCCTTCTCATATGGAAACTCAAGGATTGGTGGCGCCAGAAGCTATGGCGATGGAAAAATTGGTTATTTTCACCAATCAAGGCCCAGGACCTGAAACGATAACTAATTTTGAAAATGGGTTATTATGTAACCCTTTTGACCCAAAAGACATTGCAGAACAAATAATTTGGGTATTTTCAAATGAGGAAAAAGTTGCCGTAATTTGTAAAAATGCGAGGCAAAGTGTAATTCAAAAATATGCTTCAAACAAAATCATTCAAGAAAACATAGATTTTTATAAGAAGTTAATTTCCAAATTAAAGTGAAATTTTTAATAGTAACCCATGTTGTACATACCAAAAAAGGCAATGATTATTCTGCCTATTCACCTTATGTAAATGAGATGAACATCTGGTTGCGTCATGTCGATTCGGTTACTATTATAGCTCCTTTAAGAAAAAAAGATGTACTTGAATTGCAACAAAATTACATTTCGAAATCCATTCATTTTATTCCAGTTCCTCAATTTTCTTTCACCAACTTTTATGAAAGTTTAAGAGCACTAGTTGTAATTCCAATTGTAATTTGGAAGTTATTTAGGACTATGTTTTATGCAGATCACATACACTTGCGTTGCCCGGGAAATATGGGTTTGTTAGGTGCGTTTGTTCAGATTTTTTTTCCGACAAAAAACAAAAGTGCTAAATATGCAGGAAATTGGGATCCAAAATCAACACAACCCTTAAGTTACCAATTGCAAAAAGCAATCTTAAGAAATACCTTTTTCACCAAAAAAATGCAGGTACTAGTTTATGGTAATTGGAATAATTTTACTAAAAATTGCACGTCTTTTTTTACAGCAACCTATTCTAAGACAGAAGCACTTCCCGTAGAAGAGAAAAAATGGGAAGATAAAATCAAGTTTGTTTTTGTAGGCAGTTTAGTGAATGGAAAACAACCAATTAAGGCAATTCAATTGATTGAAAGCTTAATGATGAATTATCCAAATGTAGAGTTATCCATTTATGGCGAAGGACCTGAGTTAGCGAATTTAAATTCATATATAACAAAACATTCGTTGCAGTCTAAGGTTTTATTAAAAGGTATTTTAGATAAAGAAGCCCTGAAAAAAGTATATCAAAACAGTCATTTTTTAATATTGTGTTCTAAAAGTGAAGGTTGGCCCAAAGTGGTTGCTGAAGCAATGTTTTGGGGTTGTTTACCAATTGTGAGTCCAGTTTCTTGTGTGCCAAATATGCTTGATTTAGGTAAAAGAGGAATTGTTTTATCAAATGATATTAACGAGAATAGGAGATTAATTTCCAATTTAATTGAGGATAAAACGGAATATGAAAAACGTCGTGTTGCAGCCCTTAATTGGTCTCGAGAGTATACAATTGAGAAATTCGAAAGTGAAATAATTAATATTTTGAAGCCATGAGAATAGTACAACTTATCGATTCTCTGGATTTAGGGGGTGCAGAAAAAATGGCAGTTACCTATGCCAACTCGTTGGTGGATACTGCTGAATTCTCTGGATTGGTTGTTACTCGAAAAGAGGGTGCTTTAAAAAAAAATATTCACAATGGAGTTTCTTATTTGTTTTTAAATAAAAAGAAATCCCTTGATATAAAAGCGATTTTAAAATTAAAAGAATATTGTAAAACAAATAAAGTGCAATTTATTCAGGCACATTCGAGTTCGTTTTTCTTGGCTTGTTTGGTAAAAATAGTTCATCCAAAAATTCAAATTATTTGGCACGACCATTATGGGAAAATGGTTTCGACAACTCGTGAAAATTCTTATATTATCCGTATTTTTTCTATTTTATTTTCTGGTGTAATTGCAGTCAGTGAAGAGTTGGAGGCGTGGTCTAAGAAGAATTTGTTTTGCAAACACATTCTTTATTTGCAAAATTACATTCCAATTTCTAGCAATACAATTCAAGGAACTAAGTTGCACGGAAAAGAAGGCAAAAGAGTAGTGTATGTGGCTAATTTAAGACCACAAAAAAATCATTTGTTATTATTAGAAGTGATAAATTTAATTCATAATGAATTTCCAGAGTGGACATTTCATTTGGTTGGAAAGGATTTAAATGATGGCTATTCCACTTCAATAAAAGACAGAATCAAGCACTATCAATTGGAGGAGGTGGTATTTATTTATGGCTCAATAGAAGATGTAGAAAATTGTATTTCTCAATCTGAAATAGGAGTTTTCACTTCAATCTCAGAAGGATTGCCAGTGGCATTATTGGAGTTTGGAAAGCAAAGTAAGCCTATAGTTGCTACCAATGTTGGTCAAATACCGCATTTGATAATTCACAATGAATCGGGATTATTATCAGAAAATAATTCGGTTTTGGAATTTGCAAAAAATCTCTCCATTTTGCTTGAAGACGAGCAATTAAGAGTTAAATTTGGAAAAAATCTCCATCAAACTATTGAACAAAGTTATTCAGAATCTATAGTTATACGTAAATATAAATCTTGGCTAATCAATTTAAGTAGGTAATTTAAATGTCAACTAAAAACTATTTAGCGTTTTTAATTTCACATTTTCTTTTTGGAATAGGAGTTTTTTATTTTCCTTTTCTAGCTAAGATTTATAGTTATTTGATAATAATTGTTGGTCTTTTTCTTGTAATTAAAACACAAAATAAGAATAATACCGTACTTTATGTTTGTTCCTACATTGTAGGGAGTGAAGTTTTTTTAAGAATGACAGATGCAGCTCCAAATCACGAATTTGGAAAATATTCCATCATTGTTTTCATGATTATAGGGATGATGTATTCGGGTTTTTCTAAATTGGCGACTCCTTTTTGGATTTTCTTAGCACTATTGATTCCTTCATTAATAATTGCAACTGATACCATTTCTTATGATATGGATTTTAAAAATAAAATAGCTTTTAATATTTCGGGCCCTATATGTTTGGGGGTTGCATCTATTTATACTATTGGGAAAAGAATATCAATTTTGGATGTTGGTAATTTACTATTGCTAGTAGGATTGCCAATTCTGTCAATGGCTGTTTATACCTCACTGTATACCGAAGATATCAAATCGGTTTTAATTGGGACAGGTTCCAATAAAGAATTATCTGGAGGGTTTGGACCAAATCAAGTTGCAACCATTTTTGGCTTGGGTATGTTTGTTTTTTTTGTTAGGAGCGTTATGTATTCTAAATCCATTTTATTATTTTTTATTAATATTTCAATTGCATTTTATTTTAGTTACAGAGGATTTTTAACTTTTTCAAGAGGTGGAATGATGACTGCTTTTGCTATGATAGCTGTATTTATTGGGTTTATATACATTCATTCAAGGTGGAGCGGTAAATTAAAAATCAATATACTATTAATCATTTTTAGTGTGTTATTTTTTATTACCTGGACTTATACTTCTTTCTTGACAGATGGGTTGATAAATAAAAGATATGCGGGTCAAAATGCTTATGGAATTGAAAAGAAAGATAAGTTTTCGGGTAGAACTGAATTGGCTTCTGATGAGATTGATATGTTTTTAGATAGTCCCTTTTTTGGAATTGGAGTTGGGAAAGGAACCGAAATAAGATCCGAAAAAAATGGTTATTTAACGGCATCTCACAATGAAATAACCCGAATGATGGCGGAGCATGGATCACTTGGTATCCTTGGCTTACTTATATTATTCATTACTCCAATTATTTTGTATTTTCATAATCGACAGAATATATTTTTATTTTCATTTATAATTTTTTGGCTACTTACAATTAATCATGCGGCAATGCGAACTGCTGCCCCTAGCTTTATGTATGCTCTAGCTTTGCTAATTATTCGATTTGATGAAAAATAGAAGGATAATATATATTGGGAATAATTTATCTGGAAAGGGTTACTCCGCAACAGTCATGGAAACTTTGGGTAATTTATTAACTACTGAAGGTTATGAAATAATTCAATCCTCATCTAAAAAGAATAGTTTCATCCGCTTATTAGATATGATTTTTACCACGATCTATTATTCTAAAAAGGCAGATTATGTTCTTATTGATACCTACAGCACACTTAATTTTTGGTATGCATTTTTAATCAGTCAAACGTGTCGAATATTAAATTTAAAATACATTCCGATTCTTCATGGAGGTAATTTGCCATCTAGATTGAATGCTAATCCAAGATTATGTGATTTAATATTTAAAAATGCTTATAAAAATGTAGCACCTTCCAAATATTTATTTTCTTTTTTATCTTCAAAATATTCGCACAATTTAATTACTATACCTAATGCGTTAGAAATAGAAAATTATAAATTCACGGCTAGAAATTTTGAAAATCCTAAATTACTTTGGGTTCGATCTTTTTCGCAAATAGCCAATCCTAAAATGGCACTCAAAGTGTTTTTTGAATTAAAAAAAGAGTATCCCAATGCAGAACTTACTATGGTTGGACCAGACAATTCAAATCATATGAAAGAATGTGAAACATTTGCTAAGGAAATAAAATTAAAGGTTAATTTCACAGGATTACTTGAAAAAGAAGAATGGATTTTACTTTCTAAATCACATAATTTTTTTATTAATACATCCAATTTTGATAACATGCCTGTTTCTGTAATTGAAGCAATGGCCCTAGGTTTACCTGTAATTTCTACAAATGTTGGTGGCATTCCTTTTTTATTCGAAGATCAAAAGAATACACTTTTAGTAGAAAAAGAGGATAGTAGTGCAATGGCTAATTCGATTATTGAACTGATGCGTAATTTAGATTTAACAAATAAAATAATTGACCAAGCACGGAAAGACATCGAAAATTTCGATTGGCAAAAAGTTAAATTTCAATGGATTGAGTTGTTAAAATAATTAATTATTAATTAGTATCTTGCTCAAAATTCATAACAACTAATGCTAAAGAGTAAAAAAATACATTTTGAAATCTCAGAACGAAAAATTCTGTTAAAGATTTTTGATGTAATAGTTGTTTTTATAGCACTGCATTTTGTTAATTATTTTTTTGATTTTAATTACTTCAAGTTATCCCAATCCAATTATTATTGGAATTTAGTATTAGCTCTTTACATATATGTGTTTGGTTCGGTATTTGAAATGTATAATTTACAAGTTGCCAGCAGTCAGTTTCAAATAGTTAAAAGCATTATCTTAACTACGTGTACAACAGTTTTGGTTTATTTGTTGACACCTATTTATTCTCCATTCTTACCATCAAATAGGTTGCAAATTGTATTGTTTTTCTTTGCAATATTTTTTTCCTTATTAATTTGGAGATCGTTTTATGTTAAGTTTTTAGCTTCCCATCGTTTCATCAAAAAAGCAATTTTGGTTTGTGATAAAGAACAGGTAGAGGAGCTTATTTCGGGTTTAAAAAATGCCGATCCGCATTATAGAATTATTGGTTATGTAAATTCTGAAGAGGTCCTTTTTAATAATGAAGAAGTTATTGAAAATAATAGTGCAATTTCAATTGATAAATTAGAAGATTTTGCTCATGAAAATCATGTTTCAGAGATTATTATAGCCTCTCAAAAAACCGATTCAATTACCGTAAATTTATACAATCAATTGATTCATTTACTTGAAAGCGGATTTATTATCAAAGAGTATACTCAAGTATACGAAGCCATTACTCATAGAATTCCTGTTCAGTATGTTTCGAGAGATTTTTACAGGTATTTCCCTTTTAGCAGAAACAATCAAAACCATTTTTATTTGTCATTTGTGAGGTTGGCCGAAATTATTGTATCCCTTTTAGGAATAGTTACTGGCTTGTTGTTTCTGCCGTTTATTTTTATTGGAAATTTAATTGGAAACAAAGGTTCATTATTTTATAGTCAAGAACGAATAGGGAAAAACGGAGTGGTTTTTAATATTTATAAATACCGAACAATGATCCAAAATGCAGAAGCCAACGGTGCCGTTTTTACTTCTGTAAATGATTCTCGAGTTACCGCTTTTGGTAAATTTTTACGTAAAACCAGATTGGATGAATTTCCGCAATTTGTAAATATCCTTAAAGGTGATATGGGAATTATTGGCCCTAGACCGGAGCGTCCAATTTTTGTTAATGAAATTGCCGAAGTCATGCCCTTTTATGAAACCCGCCATGTTATGAAACCCGGACTTACAGGATGGGCTCAGGTGAATTATTCGTACGGAGATTCAATAGAGGATAGCTTAATAAAATTGCAATACGACTTGTATTATATAAAACATCGAAGTATCTTTTTAGATATCGATATTATAATAAAAACAATCAGTACTGTTCTGTTTTATAGAGGACAATAACCTATTTGGATTCTATTTTTTTGAAGTTTCCAAAGTAGGTATAAGTTTGCAATTATAAACGGAAGCATTAATAATAAATGCGGTTTTGTTATCATAATTACAATATAAACCCCAGTGATTCCTAAGCAAATTTGAGTAGTTCTTTGCATTTTTTTTCCACTTAAAAACGGAAGTAGAATAAACAACGGATTAAATAACAAGGCATTATAATTCCATAGTACTTCTTTGTGATATGAATAGAGTCCGACTACGGATAAAAACAATCCCAAAATCCCTGCAATAAACAAATAAGTTAAATACACTTTTTTATTATTGGTTACAATCAAAATCAAGAGGAGTAGGGCAATAAAATAAATGCTGTTTAAAAATGAAAACCCCGATTCCAATTCAGCTCCTTTAACTATTGTTTCAGTTTTAGTAACCACCGGTTTTCCATTGATTCTAGCTTTATTTAGACTGTGCATTAATTCTGATGGTAGAAATAATTTAGTAGCTAGATTGTCTGTTTTAGCTCCAAAAATAATGTTGATGCCCAGTTTGTAATAAAAATGATTTTCAAAATAGGGATACAATAATTCTCTATAAGTTATAGTTGTATCGTCTACTTTTTGAATCAAATCTTTCCTCAACATTTTATTGATTTTTTCAACTACCATAGTAGTGCAATTTCGATCAATAAATTTATAAGTATAACTGCGCTCCTCCGAGAATAGGGAGGCATTAAGGAGTTCGAAAAGTTGTTGTTTTTGTGCAAGCGAAAAATCTAAAGTTTGTTCTATAACCTCCCGGTTTTCCATTTGATATTCATAGATAAAATCATCGTAGGAGGAAGCGGTAATGAAATATTGTAAGTCACCTTTAACGAATTTCAAATAAAAATTATCGGTATTAAAATCGAAGGCACCATAATTGTAAACCACATCTAGGTTGGTGCTTTCCTCTTTTATTCGTATTGCAGTATGACCAAAAGTGGTGTACAATTCATTTCCTCTTCCGCAAGTAAAAATGCTAATTTGTGCCTTATCTGTTAATGTATTGTTTTGCGAAAAACTAGTTAAGCTAAATAATAGAAAAAAAATGAAAAGTAATTTTTGCTTCATGGTCATTATTTAAAGATGCTTAAATCAACTTTTAATGAGAAAATATTAGAATATAGAGCTGCACTTTGATCTCCAAGATCGGTTAATGCATAATCTATTTGAATTCCTTTGTATCTAAAACCTAAACCAATATTGGGTTGAAAACCTACTTTTTTGGTATTATCAATTTGTGTTATATTTTGAAAATTCCCCACGCCAGCTCTAACAAAGACTAAATCGGTGTAATTGTACTCCAAACCTAGTGCAGGATCAACACTTACTAAATTAGAATTAATTAAGTCATTAGTTTGAGTAAATTGCATATTTAAATTCCCCGAAGCAAGTAAACTTGTTTCATTATGCAAATCAAATCTTTTTGAAACTCCAAATTGTGCCTTTGGCATTGTAATTTCAGTGCTTTGAGGTAACTCTTGGTTCTGACCAACTACAGCACCTTTAATTTTATTGTATTCTTCTTCGTTGATATTCCACACATTATAAGTCGTTGTGATGTCGCGTAACATTAAGCCAAAATTCCAATCTTCTTGTTTCCATTGAATTCCAACGTCAAAACCAAATCCCCAAGAATTAGCAAAATCCCCAATTACACGACGGATAATTTTTGAATTTACCCCATATTGAAGTCCCGAAAATTTTAATTTTCTAGCATATGAAAATGTAAAACCATAATCGGCAGTAGAAAATTTACTAATTCTGTTGTAATCTACATTTCCGCTGGCATCAATAAGTTGGGTTGTGTTTAAGATATCATCAACTCCAAAACGAATCATAGAAATTCCCCAAGCACTTTCATCATCAATAGGCTTGGCATAGGCTGCATAATCATATTGCGCAATATTGGCAAAATAACTGGCATGCATTGCAGCTACTTGACCGTCTTCAATTCCTATTAAACCCGCCGGATTCCAATATCCAGAGTTGACATCATTGGTATGCGCCACCACTGCACTAGACATTCCCATGGCAGCAGCATCTACACCTATATTCATAAACTCATTAGAATATTTTCTAACGGTTTGGCTGTAGCTTGCAGTACTAATAATAAAGAAAAGGAAAAGAGTTTTCTTCAATTTTTTTGTTTTTTGGAAACGAAATTTAGTTGTTTTATATCCTTCAAAAATAGAAATTATTAACGAGCAAACTTCTATCTATTTGAAAATAATAATGCTTGATAGTTCAAAATAAAAAATCTATTTAAAAACGCACTTACCTTAAAGTTATTGTACTAAATTTGTCGGTATTAAAATTTAAAAAATGGACATCAAAAAACACATTCCTAATTTCTTGACGCTGCTCAATTTGCTATGCGGATGTATTGCAATAATTATGATTGTTGATTTACAGTTTCAAAATACATTTTACTTTGTAGCCTTAGGGATATTTTTTGATTTTTTTGATGGCTATTTCGCACGAAAATTTAATGTTTCCGGGCCTTTGGGCGTTCAATTAGACTCCTTAGCCGATATGGTTACTAGCGGGGTTATTCCTGGTTTAGTTATGTTTATTTTATTAAGTTTTGGTAAATATTCAACTAATACCTTTCTTCCGTATTTAGGATTTATTATCACTTTGGGCGCTTGTTATCGTTTGGCTAATTTTAATATTGATACCCGCCAATCGGATTCATTTATTGGGTTGCCAACTCCAGCAAATACCTTGTTTATTGTTAGTTTACCATTAATTTCTAATGCTACTTTGAGTCCGTATTTGCATAATCAATGGGTGTTGCTTGTAATTACACTTCTAAGTGCTTATATTATGAATGCTGAAATCCCTTTGTTTTCATTGAAAATTAAAAATTTTAGTTTTGAAAAGTACAAGCTTCAAATAGGGTTTTTAATTGCTTCAATTGCTATGATTGTCTTTCTGCAATTTCTGGCGGTGCCGTTAATTATCATTACCTATGTATTGCTTTCGGTGGCAAATAATATTTTGGCAAAAAAGTAGTTTTAGTTATTTTAATTAATGGCCAAATCTACCTCCCGAAAAACTCCAATTCGAAGAAAAACTTCCAAGAAAAAGAAGTCGAGTTTTTCATTTAAATCCATTCTTTTTTTTCTTTTCCTTATCGGAATACTATTCAGTGCTTATCATTATAGAAGTGCCTTAAGTTTTTATTTCAAATCGCAATCCAATAAAAATAATAAAGTTGATAAAGTAGCGCAAGCTCGCATTTTTCAAATTCTAAAAGCCCATAAAGATTTGACTTTTGGTATTGATGTGTCGCAATTTCAGGGTGAAATTAATTGGGATGAAGTAGATTCAATTGAGAATAAATTTCCAATTAAATTTGTTTTTATTCGTGCAAGTGCAGGATCCAACAAAAAAGACCGTCGTTTTGAAGAAAATTGGGAGCAAGCCAAAGAGCATCATTTCATTTGCGGAGCGTACCATTATTATCGTCCCAATGAAAATTCGATTGAGCAGGCAGATAATTTTATTAATGCTGTTTCATTACACAAAGGCGATTTACCACCTGTTTTGGATATTGAAAAACTACCCGAAAATCAATCCATTGATAGTTTGAAAGTGGGACTAAAACGTTGGTTGGATAGGGTAGATGCGCATTATAGCGTGCGTCCAATTATTTATACAGGAGAGAAATATTATACAGATTTCTTAAAAGAAGAGTTTAAAGGCTATACCTTTTGGATTGCGAACTACAATTTTTTTGTAGAAAACATTAAAGACGAATGGTTATTTTGGCAGTTTACTCAAAAAGCCAGAATAAAGGGAGTTGATGAAAATGTAGATGTAAATATTTATAATGGAACACCCAAAATGCTCCAATATCTTACTATTTCCAATTAATTATTTTGCAAATAATAGGATACAGCAACGATCCCAAAAGTAATTATTACTAAAGTAATTATTGAAATTGGATTGGCAAAATTTACAGTCCAGCCCATCCACGGAATTCTTTTTGGAGGAAAAATTCTTTTGTCTTCGGGATTGAAATAAAACATACCCCATATCCAATATTTATCGTCTTTTAACCAATTTTCTTTGGTTTCTTTAGAAGGTTTTTCCATGTTTAAAATTCCAATTTCTTTTTACGTAATTCAAAATTCTGACCTAAATATACTTTACGTACCATTTCATCGGCTGCCAATTCTTCTGGGATTCCTGCTTTAAGAATTCCTCCTTCAAACATTAAGTAGGTTTTATCGGTAATGGCTAAAGTTTCTTGAACGTTATGATCGGTAATAAGGATACCAATGTTTTTGTTTTTTAATTGGGCTACAATTCGTTGGATGTCTTCAACGGCAACCGGGTCAACTCCTGCAAAAGGTTCGTCTAGAAGAATAAATTTAGGGTCTGTGGCCAAACAACGAGCAATTTCTGTTCTTCTTCGTTCTCCACCTGAAAGTAAGTCACCGCGATTGGTGCGAATGTGTTCCAAGCTAAATTCGGCGATTAAACTTTCCATTTTGGCAATTTGTTCTTCTTTGGAAAGTTGGGTTAATTGCAATACACTCAAAATATTATCTTCAATGCTTAATTTTCTAAAAACAGACGCCTCTTGAGCTAGATATCCAATTCCGTTTTGAGCACGCTTGTACATTGGATATTCAGTAATATCAGTATCATCCAAATAGATATGCCCAGAATTTGGTTTTACCAATCCTACAATCATGTAAAATGAAGTTGTTTTTCCGGCTCCGTTTGGCCCAAGTAAACCTACGATTTCTCCTTGATTTACTTCAACGGAAATACCTTTTACAACACTTCTTCCTTTGTAGGTTTTAACTAAATTTTCGGCTCTTAATTTCATATCTAGAGTATCAGATTTTTTGAAAGTTAGATTTTTAGACAAATAAACGAATAAAGAAATAACCTATATCTACCATTTAACAATTATTTAGCCTCTTCTTCAAGAGCTTCCCAAAATTCATAGGCTCTTCTTAAATGCGGAATTACAATGGTTCCGCCTACAAGAGTTGCAATTCCCATTGCTTCCATCATTTCTTCTTTGGTTATTCCTTCTTTGTGTGAAGTTTCCAAATGGTATTTGATACAATCATCACAACGTAATACAGTCGAAGCAACAAGGCCTAAAAGTTCTTTTGTTTTTACATCCAGAGCGCCTTCCGCGTAGGCGTTCGTGTCTAAATTGAAAATACGTTTAACAATTAAATTATTATCAGCCATTAATTTTTCGTTCATCTTAGAACGATAATCATTGAATTCTTTTACAGGATTACTCATTTGTAATTTCTTTTTTAGCTACCATAGCAGCAATTAAAATACTAACTTCATATAAAATGAAAATCGGTATTGCAACGATGATTTGACTCGCAATATCTGGAGGTGTAACTATAGCTGAAAGAGTTAGGATAATTACAATTGCAAATCGTCTGTATTTTCTAAGGAATTGCGGTGTCACTAATCCTAATTTAGCTAAGAAGTATATTATTATAGGTAATTCAAATACGATTCCACTGGCAACGATTGACATTTTAATCATTGAAACATAGGAATCTATAGTGAATAAATTTTCTATGTGTTTACTTACGTTGAATGTAGCAAAGAAATTTATTGATAACGGAGCAATAACATAATAGCCAAATAAGACTCCAATAAAGAATAAAATAGAAGAAATTACAATGAAACTTCCAGCCATTTTGCGTTCTTTTTCATATAAAGCAGGACGAATAAATTTCCAAATTTCCCATAATATATAAGGAAAGCCAATTACAAAACCTGCAGTAATTAGCGTCCATAAATACATAGAAAATTGCCCGCTTACTTCTTGATTTTGAATTTTAAAATTAAATTCTTGAGCGCAAGCATAGGTGTCATCTACACCAAAAAAATGGGTTAATTCACAAAAAAATCGGTACGTAATAAAACTTGGATCTTTAGGGCCGAAGATAATGGTATCAAAGATAAAATCGTCAATAAAATAGCAACCACAAGCAATGGCAATTACTACAAAAGTACTTCTTACTAATAGCCATCTTAGGTCTTCAAGATGGTCCATAAAGGACATTTCTTTGGTCTCTTTTTTAGCCATTATACAATTCCTTCTTTTAATATATCGTGTAAATGGATCACTCCTTTGTATTCGCCGTTATCAACTACCACAAGTTGGGTGATAGAATGATCTTCCATAATATTTAACGCATCAGCAACCATATCGGTTGATTTGATGGTTTTTGGATTCACGGTCATAATGTCTTTAGCCGTAAGTCCAGCTATAGTTTCCGTTTTATTTAGCGTTCTTCTAATGTCACCATCGGTGATAATTCCGACTACAACATCATTTTCAACTACAGCAGTAACTCCCAATCTCTTTTCAGAAATTTCAACGATTACATTTTTTACACTAGAATTTGAAGTTACGCTTGGTTTTCTAGTAGGATCCAACATGTCTTTCACGCGAAGTAGCAATTTTTTTCCCAAAGCACCACCGGGATGGTAAATTGCAAAATCTTCGGCACTAAATTTTTTCATTTCCATTAAACATACCGCAAGGGCATCTCCCATTACCAATTGAGCTGTGGTGCTGTTGGTTGGCGCTAAATTATTTGGGCACGATTCAGTTTCTACAAAAGTATTTAGAGTGTAATGAGCCTCTTTTCCTAAAAATGAAGAAGTGTTTCCGGTGATGGCGATTAGTTTGTTTCCAAATCGTTTTAATAACGGAACCAAAACTTTAATTTCTGGACTGTTTCCACTTTTTGAAATACAAATAACTCCATCTCCTTCTTGAATCATCCCTAAATCACCATGAATTGCCTCAGCAGCATGAAGAAATAGCGCTGGTGTACCGGTGGAATTTAAAGTAGCTACAATTTTTTGAGCAATAATGGCACTTTTGCCAATACCAGTAACCACTAATCGTCCTTTCAAATTGTAAATTAGATCAACTGCTTCAAAAAAGCTATCATTAATATAATCAGTAAGTTTTGCTATTGATTCACTCTCTGAGAGAATAGTATTTTTAGCCGATGCAATTATTTTTTCTTTAGTAATCAAAATAGATTTGTTATAAAGTTTGTATTAGTAAAAGTATTTTGTACATTTAACCTTGCAAATTTATGTAAAAATACTATTAAGTAATAATGAATTCAAATCAAATTGACCTACACAAAGAATTAAAAAGATATTTTGGTTTCAATCAATTTAAAGGATTGCAAGAGCAAGTCATTAAAAGTATTGTAGCGAAAAAGAATACTTTTGTTATCATGCCTACTGGCGGGGGTAAATCCTTGTGTTACCAATTGCCTGCACTTATTCAGGAAGGAACAGCTATTGTGGTTTCTCCATTAATTGCATTGATGAAAAATCAGGTAGATGCTATTCGAAGTGTTTCTTCAGAAGATGGAATTGCCCATGTATTGAATTCCTCTTTAACCAAAACCGAAATCAATCAAGTAAAAAAAGACATAACTTCTGGGGTAACAAAATTACTATATGTTGCGCCGGAGTCCTTAACAAAAGAAGAATACATCGATTTTTTAAAATCGGTGCCCATTTCTTTTATTGCTATTGATGAAGCACATTGTATTTCAGAATGGGGTCATGATTTTAGACCCGAATACAGAAATTTAAGAACGATAATAAAACACTTAGGGGAAGTTCCGGTTATAGGATTAACAGCAACTGCAACACCTAAGGTACAAGAAGATATTCTTAAAAATTTGGACATGTCCGATGCTACGACATTCAAAGCATCATTCAATCGTCCGAATTTATTTTACGAAGTACGCACAAAAACCAAAAATATTGAGTCGGATATTATTCGTTTTATCAAACAACAAAAAGGTAAATCGGGTATTATTTATTGCTTGAGCCGTAAAAAAGTTGAGGCTATTGCAGAAGTATTGCAGGTAAACGGAATTAGCGCTGTGCCATATCATGCCGGTTTAGATGCAAAAACACGAGCCAAACACCAAGACATGTTCTTGATGGAGGATGTTGATGTGGTGGTGGCTACTATTGCATTTGGAATGGGGATTGATAAGCCCGATGTTCGTTTTGTAATTCATCATGATATTCCAAAATCATTAGAAAGCTATTATCAAGAAACAGGTCGTGCGGGTCGTGATGGCGGTGAAGGACATTGTTTGGCTTATTACTCTTATAAAGATGTTGAAAAATTAGAAAAATTCATGTCGGGTAAACCTGTTGCCGAACAAGAAATAGGTTTCGCATTATTGCAGGAAGTAGTTGCTTATGCCGAAACATCCATGTCACGACGTAAATTCTTGTTGCATTATTTCGGAGAAGAATTTGACAGTGAAACTGGAGAAGGAGCAGATATGGATGATAATGTTCGCAATCCGAAAGTGAAAATTGAAGCAAAAAACAACGTCAAAAAACTACTTGAAGTTGTTCGAGACACCAAACATTTATACAAATCTAAAGAAATAGTATTTACCTTAATTGGTAGAGTTAATGCCACCATTAAAGCACATAGAACTGACTCTCAGGACTTTTTTGGATGCGGAAAAGATCAGGAAGAACGCTATTGGATGGCTTTAATCCGACAAGTTTTGGTGGATGGTTTGTTAACCAAAGACATCGAAACCTACGGAATCATTAAGGTTTCTGATAAAGGACATGATTTCATTAAAAATCCAACTTCGTTTATGATGTCGGAAGATCATGAATACAATGAAGCGGAAGATGATGCAATTGTTACTGCTGCTAAGTCTTCAGGAACTGCCGATGAGGCTTTGATGGCAATGTTGCGTGACCTTAGAAAAAAAGTTTCCAAGAAAATTGGAGTACCACCATTTGTGGTTTTTCAGGATCCATCCTTAGAAGATATGGCTTTAAAATATCCAATTACCATTGAAGAATTAATTAATATTCATGGAGTTGGAGAAGGTAAGGCAAAAAAATATGGTAAAGAATTTGTAGAACTAATAAGCCGCTATGTTGAGGATAATGATATTATTAGACCGGATGATTTAGTTGTAAAATCAACAGGTGCTAATTCGGCAAATAAATTGTATATCATTCAAAATATAGACCGTAAGCTTTCTCTTGAAGATATTGCATCCGCTAAAGGAATGAACATGGAAGATTTGCTTAAAGAAATGGAGCAAATTGTGTATTCTGGAACTAAATTAAATATAAAATATTGGATTGATGAAATGCTAGACGATGATCAGCAGGAAGAAATTCATGATTATTTTATGGAATCTGAATCTGATAATATTGAAACTGCCCTGAAAGAATTTGAAGGAGATTATGATATTGAAGAGCTTCGATTGATGCGAATTAAATTCATAAGTGAAGTAGCAAACTAGAATAAAAAAATCCAAATTATTAATTTGGATTTTTTTATGAACTACTCTGTATAAACCTCGCCACGATGCGGTTTTAAAGCATCCCGAACAGGTATCATATCTTCTTTTGTTACTACCATAAAAGCGGTTGCATAAACTTCATTTATTATTTTGTAGCCCGTAATGTTTATTTTAAGTTGTTCAATTTTTATGTATTCTTTTAAATGAATTTCATGATGCTCTGCTATTTTGGCAGCATCGGGTCCTCTAAAATCCCAGATTAGTTTTATTTTATCCATTATTAGTACTCTTGCTGAAAATCAACTATTTATTTTTTTTATTTATATTTGTTTCAAAATTTTTACAAATAAATTACAAATATTATGATAAAAAACTACATTTTAGCTTTAGCAACTCTATTATTTTGTCAATATAGTATTGGGCAATCTAATTATTCAGTTAGCCCAATTCCTTTTCAGCAATATGCCGCTACGTTACCTGTTCAAGGAACTAATGATGACGTAAATTCAAATTTAATTACACTTCCATTTACATTTGATTTTTATGGAGTGAGCTACAATCAAATTGTTGTGAGTACTAATGGTTACATCGATTTTAGAAGTACAACGGCTAATCAATTTTCGCCTTGGTCTTTTAACCTTACGGTACCAAATGCAAATTTTCCTGTTAAAAATGCAATTTTAGGTTGTTATCATGATATGTATGACAACAACGGGCAAGGATATATAAGTTATGGTGTTTATGGTACAGCACCTTACAGAAAATTTGTTGTGGTTTTTAGTAACAATGCACACTTTAACTGTACTGCTGCACACAGTACATTTCAGATGGTTTTGTATGAATCACAAAGTATTATAGATGTTCAAATTGCTGATAAGCAAATTTGTTCAACTTGGAATAGTGGTTATGCTGTAACAGGATTAATTAATCTTGCAGGTACATCTGGTATTACTGCCCCAGGTAGAAATACTGGAGCTTGGACCGCATATCATGAAGGATGGAGATTTACTCGTACAGGATATACTGCTGGTGCTTATAATTTTGTAAAATGCGATGGAAATACCGATGGTATTGAAACGTTTAATTTACAAGTGGTTCAAAATGATTTGACTCCAAGTGGTACTCCAGCATTAAATTTTTATGCAACGTTAACTGATTTGCAAACGCAATCTAACCCAATTTTAGGATCAACTTACACAAATTTAACGAATCCACAAACGATCTATACGATGTTAAATGGAGCAGTGAAATCGGTTGTATTAAACGTTATTGATTGTGGAATAGATTATGATACAGATACGGTTGCTACTAATTTAGAAGATCCAAATAACGACACTAATTTGGCTAATGATGATACCGATATGGATGGATTACCAAATTATTTAGATAATGATGACGATGGTGATTTAGTTTTGACCAATGTGGAATATGTTTTCACAAATAAAAATGCAGCTGCATTAGTCGATACGGATAACGATGGAAAACCAAATTATTTAGATAATGATGATGACGGAGATGGTGTTTTAACTTTCATGGAAGACTATAACGGAGACGGAAATCCAGCAAATGATGATACAAACAATAATGGAGTTGTAGATTATATCGATCCATTTAATATATTATCAGCAGATTCTAACTCATTCGAAAATACAATTAAATTATTCCCTAATCCTGCTTCAGATGTGTTAAATATTGAGAATGCAACTAACTCAATCGTTGCGTCAGTTTCAATTTATTCAATAAGTGGCGCATTGGTAAAAGAAATCAATTCTGAAAATTCAATCCAATCCATATCAGTTTCGGAATTACAAACTGGATTGTATTTTGTTAAAGTTAAGGTTAATGATGAAGTGAAAAATTTCAAATTCATCAAAAAATAATTTACTATTTTACAATTTAAAAAAGGTTTAGTTTAGGCTAAACCTTTTTTTATGCTATAATATTGTCGAAATTAATTTAAGTTTGCAAAAAACCAATTATGCCACGCGAAATACAAACCCAAGTTGCTCCCGAAATAGCTGCTAATGAAACTTTGCTTAAAGATCATGTAGCCAAGTTGTTTCATGTGGCAAACAAGGAAATTCAGAAAGTAGTGGTTGAAAAACGCTCCATTGATGCACGTCAAAAAGCAATCAAAATCAACATTAAAGCATCGGTTTTTTTTAAGGAAGAAGAGTATAAGGAAACCAAAATTGAGCTACCCGATTATAAAAATGTATCACATTCACAAGAAGTAATTGTTATTGGAGCAGGACCTGCCGGACTTTTTGCAGCACTGCAACTAATTGAATTGGGTTTAAAACCAATTGTTTTAGAACGAGGCAAAGAAGTTAGAGCGCGACGAAGAGATTTAAAAGCGCTCAATATTGAACACATTGTAAATGAAGATTCCAATTATTGCTTTGGCGAAGGTGGTGCCGGAACTTATTCAGATGGGAAATTATATACGCGTTCTAAGAAACGTGGTGATGTAGATCGAATATTGAAATTGTTAGTTGGTTTTGGAGCCTCTCCGGATATATTAATTGAAGCTCATCCACACATTGGAACAAATAAGTTACCTCAAATCATTCAGGATATTCGTGAAAAAATTATTGAATGCGGAGGTCAAGTTTTATTTGAAACTCGAGTAACCGATTTTGTTATAAAGAATAATGAAATGCAAGGGGTGGTTACCCAAAATGGCGATACAATATCTGCAAATAATGTGATTTTGGCAACGGGTCATTCCGCTCGAGATATCTTTGAATTATTAGATAGAAAGAAAATATTTATTGAAGCTAAACCTTTTGCTTTAGGAGTTAGAGCAGAGCATTCACAAGAATTAATAGACAGTATTCAGTATTCATGTGATTTTAGAGGCGATTATTTACCTCCGGCTCCTTATTCAATTGTGAAGCAAGTAAACGGTCGCGGTATGTATTCTTTTTGTATGTGTCCGGGTGGTGTAATTGCACCTTGCGCAACAAGTCCGGGTGAAGTGGTTACTAACGGATGGTCTCCATCTAAAAGGGATCAAAAAACAGCCAATTCGGGTATTGTGGTCGAATTAAAATTGGATGATTTTAAACCGTTTGCCAAATTTGGTGCTTTAGCCGGAATGGAATTCCAAAAAGCAATCGAACAAAAAGCATTTCAATTAGCAGGTTCTACCCAAAAAGTGCCAGCCCAACGAATGGTAGATTTTACACAAAATAAAATATCCTCGGATATACCAAAAACTTCATACGTTCCAGGAACTACTTCGGTAGAAATGGGACAAGTATTCCCTGGTTTTTTATCGCAAATTATGCGCGAAGGATTTAAAGAATTTGGAAAATCCATGCCTGGTTATTTGACAAATGAAGCCATTTTACACGCCCCAGAAAGTAGAACTTCATCACCGGTTCGAATTCCTCGCGATAACGATTCATTACAACACTTGCAGATAAAAGGTCTTTATCCATGTGGAGAAGGAGCCGGTTATGCAGGAGGTATTATTTCGGCAGCAATTGATGGTGAAAAATGCGCTTTGAAAATTGCTGAGGTAATAAAAGCTTAATTTTTTGTTCGTTTTAGTCGGTCTTTAAATACCTTTTCAAATTTTTCAATTTTTGGTTGAATTACCATTTGACAATAGGGTTTGTTTCTATTATTTTCATAATAATTCTGATGGTAATCTTCTGCTTTATAGAATTTTTTGAAAGGTTCTAATGTGGTTACAATTTTACTAGAATACACATTAGAAGCATTTAACTCCTCAATAATACTTTGAGCAGCCTTTTTTTGTTCTTCATTTTTATAGAAAATCACCGAACGGTATTGAGTTCCTACATCGGCACCTTGGCGGTTAAGTGTTGTAGGATCGTGAACCGTAAAGAACACTTTGAAAATTTCATCTAAATTTGTAATGGTTTTGTCATAAGTAATCTCAACAACCTCTGCAGCACCTGTTCTTCCGGTGCAAACTTCTTCATAACTCGGATACTCTACCGTTCCTCCGGCAAAACCAGAATACACACTTTTAACACCTTTTAAATTTTCATATACCGCTTCAACACACCAATAACAACCTCCACCTAAAACGATAGTTTCCAAATTGTTATTCGTTTCTGTTGCCATTGTGTCGGGAACAAAATCAAGTGAAATGGCATTCATACAATAGCGTTTTCCAGTCGGCTCAGGACCGTCATCAAATAAATGACCTAAATGGCTGTTGCATCTTCCGCAAAGTGCTTCTGTTCGTCGCATTCCGTAAGAATTATCAGGCTTAAACGTAATACTTTCTTTATTTAATTGCTCAAAAAAACTAGGCCAACCACAGCTGCTGGTGAATTTTTGAGTAGATTTAAATAACTTATACCCACATGCAGCACAATAATAAGTCCCTTTAGCTTCCGAATTCCACATAGTTCCTGTGAAGGCTCTTTCGGTATCTGCTTCACGCGCTACAGCATATAAGTCAGGCGAAAGCACTTTTCTCCATTCGGAATCCGATAGAATTAATTTTGTGGTATCGGTATTAGAATAATATGGATTTTCTGGTTTAGTAATCACATTTTCCATAGCAGTTGTATTGGTTTTGTTTTCAATTTTTTTATACGATTGCCCACATGCATTTAGCACTATAAGCGGAAGTACTATCCAAATTACTATTGCGTATTTCATTTTAGGCTCATTTATTTGAATTACAAATCTACAACAGGAATTTTATTGTAAGAGATTAATAGAGGTATAATATGTTGTATTTAAGTAAAGTTTAACGGTTGTTTAGATTAATAAATTGAAGTACCAATTCTTTTTTTGTATTTTTGACCTGAATCCAATCTTTATGAAAGAAGAACAAGTAATCTTAGTTAACGAAAAGGACGAGCCTATTGGGCTAATGAACAAATTGGAAGCGCATGAAAAAGCAGTATTGCACCGTGCTTTTTCTGTTTTTATTTTGAATAGTAAAAACGAAATCATGCTGCAACAACGCGCGCATCACAAATACCATTCGCCTTTGCTTTGGACCAATACTTGTTGCAGTCACCAACGCGCAGGTGAAACAAATATTGAAGCTGGAACGAGAAGGCTTATGGAAGAAATGGGCTTTGTGGCCGAACTAAAAGAATTGTTTCACTTCATTTACAAAGCGCCTTTTGATAATGGATTGACAGAGCATGAACTGGATCATGTAATGATAGGTTACTATAATGAGGAACCAAAAATAAATCTGGATGAGGTAGAAAGTTGGAAATGGATGGGTATTGAAGATGTGAAAAGCGACATGAAACAAAATCCTGAAATTTATACCGTGTGGTTTAAGATAATATTTGACGAATTTTATCATTACCTTGAAGATCATAAAATTTAAAGAAAAATTGAAACCATGAAAGTAACTGTTTCTAGAAAAGCCCATTTTAATGCTGCCCACCGATTGTATCGAAAAGATTGGACAAATGAAAAAAACGATGCTGTTTTTGGAAAATGTAACAACCCCAATTTTCATGGACATAACTATGAATTAATAGTTTCGGTAACAGGTAATATAGATCCCGAAACCGGTTTTGTAATTGATGTGAAGGTGCTTTCGGATTTAATTAAAGAGCATGTTGAAAATGCATTCGATCATAAAAATCTAAACCTTGACGTGCCTGATTTTGCTGACTTAAATCCAACAGCTGAGAATATTGCTGTTGTAATTTGGAATAAACTTCGGAATCACATTAATACTTCTATGGAATTGGAAGTAGTTTTATATGAAACGCCCCGCAATTTTGTAACCTATAAAGGAAACTAAAATGGCACTAAAAGTTGGAGATGAACTTCCTAATTTTGTCGCTATTGATACCAATGGAGCTGCATTTGATAGCAGTAAATTAATTGGAAAACAACCTGTGGTAATTTATTTTTATCCAAAAGATAATACACCAGGATGCACCGCTCAAGCGTGCAGCTTTCGAGATAATTATCAAATTTTTAAAGATTTAGGAGCAGAAGTGATTGGTATTAGTGCCGATTCGGTTACTTCTCATGTTAAGTTTAAAAGTAAATATCAACTTCCTTTTATTTTACTTTCGGATGCCGATAAAAAGCTAAGAAAGTTATTCGGAGTTCCAAATTCCTTTATTTTTTTACCAGGAAGACAAACCTATGTTGTTGATCATAACGGAATAATTCAAATGGTTTTCAATAGTGTTTCAAGCACCATACATATTGAAAAAGCGATCCAAATATTAAAAAATCTGAATCAGAAATAGTAAATAGTTCGTTCAATCAAGCCGATTTTTTGCATCTTTGTACCATTAATTTTGAATTCATGAATCTATATCCGCTTCAATTCCAACCTATATTAAAAGATAGAATTTGGGGAGGCACCAAACTCAAAACATTATTAAATAAACCCATCTCTTCAGCTATTACTGGAGAAAGTTGGGAAATTTCTACAGTTGAAAACGAGGTGAGTTGCATAGCAAATGGATACTATAAGGGTAAATCATTACTTGAACTTATTCATGAATTTCCACAAGAAGTATTGGGCAACAAAGTGTATCAAATTTTCGGAAAGCAATTCCCATTACTTTTTAAATTCCTGGATGCACGCGAAGATTTATCCATTCAAGTACACCCAAATGATGAATTGGCTGCCAGTCGACACAATTCTTTTGGTAAAACCGAGATGTGGTATGTGATGCAGGCAGATCCTAATTCTAATTTGATTGTGGGATTCAAAGAAAAATCCTCTTCTGAGGAATATTTAAAGAGTTTGGAAAATAAAACGATCCTTTCTTTATTGAATACAAAAGAAGTTCAAAAAGGTGATGTTTTCTTCCTAGAAACAGGAACTGTTCATGCCATTGGCGCCGGAACGGTTATTGCAGAAATCCAACAAACTTCAGATATTACCTATAGAATTTATGATTTTGATCGGGTAGATGCCAATGGAAATACCCGAGAATTGCATGTTGATTTGGCTTTGGATGCGATTAATTATGAAGTAGTTGATGCACAAAAAGAATATTCTAAAACAGCGAATGTTTCCAATACAGTTGTTGATTGTAAATATTTTACAACCAATTTTATTCCGTTAAACGGAGAAATAAAACCTGTAAAAAATGGAGAATCTTTTACAGTTTATATGTGTGTAGCGGGAAGTTTTGAACTTCATTTTCAAAACGAAATTTATCGTTATCAAATAGGGGACACGGTTTTGCTTCCGGCCTCATTAAAGGAATATGAAATAAAGGGAGAAGCCTCTCTTTTAGAAATATACATTTCATAGTAAATATTAGAAAGATTATATGTAATTTTGCCTCGAATTATTAAATAATAGAAAAATGCCAAGTGTTAAAAATTTAAAAAAAGACATCAATTACGTATTAGGAGATATTATTGAAGCAGTTTACATCTGCGAAATGACTTCTGCAGGAAAACCAACAGAAGCTACTAATGCAATTATAGATGAGGCAATTAGCTCATTTGACAGCTTAATTGTTAAAGTAAACGCTAAAAAAGTAGAAAACAAAAAAGCACATTTTAAACAAATCAATGCAGAATTAGAACAAACTGCTAATCAATTGATTGCTAAAATTAACGCGCTTTAATCAATATTTTTATTTAAAAAAGTGTAATTTTTCTTTGGAAAATTAATTTTCAAGATTATATTTGCACCACTCAAGAGTTGCCAGCGTAGCTCAGTTGGCTAGAGCAGCTGATTTGTAATCAGCAGGTCGTGGGTTCGAGTCCCTCCGCCGGCTCTTAGTTTTAAAACCGTTTCATTTGAAACGGTTTTTTTATGCAAAAAAAAATCCGCCTTTACGGGCGGATTAATTAGGGATACTATTTAGTATTATTTTCTTTTAATCACTTTTAGTGATGCCTCCACAATTGCTTGATGGTTTAGCTTGTATTTTTCCATTAATTGTTCTGGAGTTCCGCTCTCGCCAAATGAATCTTGAACCGCAACAAATTCTTGAGGTTTTGGATTATTTAATGCCAAAGTTCTAGAAACGCTTTCTCCCAATCCGCCAAGAATATTGTGTTCTTCAGCAGTTACTACACAACCTGTTTTAGCAACCGATTTTAAAATCGCTTCTTCGTCAAGAGGTTTTATAGTATGTATATTAATCACTTCGGCAGAAATTCCTTTTGCTTCCAATTCTTCGGCAGCAATTAATGCTTCCCATACTAAATGCCCTGTTGCGATAATGGTTACATCGGTCCCTTCGTTAAGCATAATCGCTTTTCCAATTACAAACGGCTCATCGGCAGGCATGAAATTAGGAACTACTGGTCGGCCAAAACGTAAGTAAGCTGGGCCGTGGTGATCTGCAAGAGCTAAGGTAGCCGCTTTAGTTTGGTTGTAATCACAAGTGTTGATAACAGTCATGCCCGGTAGCATTTTCATCAAACCAATATCTTCTAATATTTGGTGCGTTGCTCCGTCTTCTCCAAGAGTTAAACCTGCGTGAGAAGCGCATATTTTTACATTTTTATCAGAATAAGCTACTGATTGACGTATTTGATCGTAAACTCTTCCTGTAGAAAAGTTTGCAAAAGTTCCAGTAAATGGAATTTTTCCACCTATTGTTAATCCTGCTGCAATTCCAATCATGTTGGCTTCAGCAATTCCAACTTGAAAAAAACGCTCTGGGTGATTTTTTTTGAAATCATCAAATTTTAATGAGCCAATTAAATCCGCACAAAGTGCAACTACATTTTCATTTTTTTGTCCTAATTCGGTCATTCCTGCGCCAAATCCCGAACGAGTATCTTTACTTCCTGTGTTTGTATATTTTTTCATTTCGTGTACAAAGATTGAATGAGTAAAAAATTAAGATGATAAAATTCTTAATTTAAAATTCTTAATTATTTAGTAATCGCCTAATGTTTCTGGATTTTGCTCTAAACCTTTTGCTAAAAGTTCGTCATTCGGTGCTTTACCATGCCAAGCATGCGTATGCATCATATAATCTACTCCGTTACCCATTTCGGTATGCAATAAAACACAAACTGGTTTTCCTTTTCCTGTTTTATATTTAGCCGTGCTCATTCCGTTAAGGATAGCTTCTATATCATTTCCTTTAGCAATTTCAATAACTTCCCAATCGAAGGCTTCAAATTTAGCTTTGATGTTGCCCATGTTAAGTACTTCATCTGTAGAACCATCAATTTGTTTTCCGTTTAAATCAACAGTAGCAATAAGGTTGTCTACTTTTTTAGCCGAAGCATACATGATTGCTTCCCAATTTTGACCTTCTTGCAATTCACCATCACCGGTCAAAACATAAACTAAATTAGAATCATTATTTAATTTTTTTGCTTGAGCAGCCCCAATAGCAACTGATAAACCTTGTCCTAATGAACCAGAAGCCATACGAACACCTGGTAAATTATCATGTGTAGTTGGATGACCTTGTAAACGGGAATTTATTTTTCTGAACGTTGCTAAGTCAGCCACCGGAAAATAACCGCTTCTAGCTAAAACACTGTAAAATACAGGAGAAATATGACCGTTAGATAAGAAGAATACATCTTCTCCAATACCGTCCATATTAAATTCCGATTTACGGTTAAGAATGTCTTGGTATAATGCCACTAAAAATTCAGCACATCCCAAAGAACCTCCTGGGTGACCTGAATTTACAGCATGTACCATTCGAAGTATGTCTCTTCGTACTTGTGTTGTAAAATCTTGTAGTTGTTTAATGTCAGACATTTGTTGTAGTTAATTAATTTAATGTTTCAAAGATACTACATAGAAAATAGCTGATAAAAAAATAATTATACGACTTTTCAAAAGTTATTAAGATATTAAAAAAAAGCCCTAAAAAATTTAGAGCTTTCATATTATAAAGATTTATTTAGGTTGTTATCCTATGAATTTAGCAATTCCAAAGGCGGCTGCAGCTGCAATAAGTCCAATTGCAGTAACTTTTAATGCACCTTTAATAGGAGGTTGGCCGGTAACTTTACTTTTAAAGTAACCAAAAACAAAAAGACAAAGTGTTGTTATGCCTGCCGAAACTAGCAATCCTTCCTGTGGGTTAGTAGTAAAAAAATAAGCTGATAAAGGTAAAAAACCACCAACAATGTAGGCTGAACCAATTGTTAAGGCACTATTTCGGGCTCTTTTTGGGTGTGGTTCCTCTAATCCAAGTTCGAATTTCATCATAAAATCGACCCATTTTTTCTTGTCTTTTGCCAATTGATTCGCCAATAGTGTTTGTCCCTCTTCGTCAATTCCGTATTCGTCAAATATTTCTTTTACTTCATCAATCTCTTTTTGACGGTAATTATCTACCTCAAAATATTCTCTTTTTAACTCGCTTTCATAATGTTCTTGCTCGGTTTTTCCAGCAAGATAGCCTCCCAATCCCATGGCAATACAACCCGCAACAATTTCAGCTATTCCCGCCGTTATCACAATTGCATTGTTATCTACAGCGCCACTCAATCCAGCTGCTAATGCAAAAGGAACGGTTAGTCCATCACTCATTCCAATGACAATATCGGTGATGAATTCGGAGCTTTTTAAATGTTGTTCTTGGTAAATTACTTCATTACTCATCAGTTTTGTTTTTTAGTTTCATTAATAATGTATATGCTCCTTTGGTTACTATAGATTCATTAATTATTGGCTCAGCATCTAAAATTTCAATAAATCCATTTTCAGAATTTCCGGTTTTTATTTCGATCATTTGAAATTGATTTTTCTTAACTACAACAAAAATATATTCTTTACCTTCGAAATTAACAATAGCATCTTTTGGAAGCGCCAAACTATTTTCGCTTTTTATATTAATATCTGCATTCATATACATACCTGGTAATAATGTCTTATCGTAGTTCTCAAAATGGCAATGTACATCTGCAGTATGTTCATCAATAGACAAATCTTTACTTATCAATAAGATCTCACAAGGATGTTTTTTATCTGGCTGGTTATTGGTATAGGCTACTAATTTTTGACCAATGGATAATTTAGTTATGTCTTTTTCAAAGATTTTTAAATTTAAATGAATATCTAAAGGATTAATTAGTTCAAATAATACATCAGAGGGGTTTACGTATTTTCCAATATTAACATTCACTTTCGAAACAAAACCAGTAATCGGCGCATAAATATTTACGCTTTTAGAAATGTTTTTTTCTGATAGCGAACTCGGGTTCACATTGATCAATCTCAGTTTTTCTGCTAAAGCACTTAAGTTAATTCTTAAGGTTTTATATTCGTTATCTGATTGTTGAAAAACCTTGTCGCTGCTTGCCTGGTTTTGATTTAGTTCTTTTTGGCGTTGGTATTCTTTTTCGGCAAAAAACAATTTAGATTTTGTCGTCAAATAGTCTTGTTGTAATTGCACATATTGCTGGTCCTCCATTGTAGCAATAATTTCACCTTTGGCAATATGTAGCCCTGGCAATAATTTGGTTGAGGTTAAATATCCTCCAAGTGGCATACTAATCGAAATCATATTTTGAGGAGGGACATCAATTTTACCAGTTACTTTTAACACTGTAGAAATACTTCTTTTTTCGAGTTGTCCCGTTTCTAAGGTGGTATTTTTTAGTTGTGCATCGGTAATTGAAACTAAATTTGTAGTTGTAGTAGTTTTTATGGTTTTTTCTTCTTTCTTAGAATTGCATCCAATAAGAAATACTATAAGACATGAAATTATTAATAATTTTTTCATTTTTATTGTTTTGAAGTAAGGTAATTAAGTTGAATAATTAAGTTGTTATGGTGAATCACAGTATCAATATAATTACTTTTAATTGTGATGCTTTGATTAGTAAGAAGAACCCAATCAAGATAGTTAATTTCACCATTATAAAACTGTTTTTTTGCAGTTTCAATAATTGTTTGTGCATTTGAAAGTGCTATTTTTTCAAAATAATCTAATTTTTCTAGATCTTTTTGATATTGCAAAAGTGCATTTTGATAGTGCATTTTGAGTTCTAATTTTCCTCTTTGGAATTCATTTTCAGAAATGCTTTCCTGTATTTTAGCTGCCGTTATTTTAGCTTTTTGAGAACCTCCAAATAATGGAATTCCAAGACCTATTTGACCCGATTGAAATCGAGTTGATTTATCATAAACTATATCGTTAGCACCAGTTCCAGTTATTGAAGTATTATTATATCCAAAGTTCAGGCTTGGTAATAATTTCGATTTTTCTAATTTAGTTGAAGCCAAACTTATTTTTTTTTGTTGCTCTAAAACTTTAAGATTTGGATGTTGCGCAACCAAAGTGCTATCAATAGTTTTATCTAAAATTAATTTCAAATTTGTTGCTTTCGGAATAAAATCGGTTTCGGAATTTAATAGTAATTGAAACTGACTTTTTACTATTTCTTTTTCTTGTTGCAACTGAATTAATTGGAGAAGAATACTGCCGTGTTGGTTTTCAGCTGTAGTTTTTTCCAGGATATTACTTTCTCCTTTTTGAAATCGCAAATTGGATTTCTTTTGAAATTCTAAAAATAAAGTGTCACTTTTTTGCAAAAGCTTTTCTTTTTCATTCAAATATACCAAGGTGAAAAAACTTTCCGAAACTGCTTTTTTAAGCTCGGCTTCTTTCATAGCCACTAATAAATTTGCTGATTGTCCTTCTTCTTTAAACAGTTTTTTTTGTCGACTATAAACTGTAGGAAAATTAAAAGTTTGCGAAATTCCGAAACGATTGTCATTGTAAAAGCTATTAATTTGCCCATAATCAGCAACGATATTTGTTGTAGGAAGATTGACTGCTGATTTAATTAATTTCTCTTGATAATTGGCTTTTAATCGTTCGTTTTTAATACTTAAATTATTTTTCAAAGCAGTTTCTATTGCTGTTTGTAAAGTAATAGGCGTTTGCGCATTTGTATTAGAAAAGGAAAGGGAAACCAGAAGAATAACTAGTGCAGTATTTTTTTTGAATTGATTAAAATTAACCCCTATTTCAAAAATCACATATAGTATTGGTAGCACAAACAGAGTTAAAAAAGTGGCTATCATTAACCCGCCAATTACTACTGTTGCTAACGGCCGTTGTACTTCCGCACCAGCACCATTACTTACTGCCATTGGTAAGAACCCTAAGGATGCTACAAATGCAGTCATTAATACAGGACGCAAACGCACTTTGGTTCCCATCAGAACAATTCGATGTAAATCGGTCATACCCTCAGATTTTAATTGGTTAAACTCTGTAATTAATACAATTCCATTTAATACTGCAACTCCAAATAAGGCAATAAACCCAACTCCTGCGCTAATGCTAAAAGGCATTCCGCGTAACGCCAATAAGAAAATCCCTCCTATAGCAGAAAGTGGTATTGCAGAATAAATTAGTAATCCGTGTTTTACCGAATTGAAAGCAAAAAACAACAATAAAAATATTAGGAATAATGATACAGGAACTGCAATCATGAGGCGGTCTTTAGCTTTGTTTAAATTTTCAAAAGCACCGCCATAGGTAGTGAAATATCCTGCCGGATATTTAATTTGTTTTTCGGCTTTTTGTTGTAATTCGTTGACAATGCTTTGCACATCGCGACCTCTTACATTGAAACCAACAACAATTCTACGTTTGGCATCTTCTCGTTGTATTTGATTTGGGCCATTTTTAATTTCTACATTAGCCAATTGCGATAGCGGTATTTGAGTTCCTTGTGGTGTTGGAATTAGTAAATTCTTTACATCTTCAATATCTTTTCGCTGGTTATTGTTAAGCCGAACCATTAAATCAAATCGTTTTTCCCCTTCAAAAACTAAGCCTGTACTTTGACCTGCAAAGGCGGTATTAACTACTTTATTTATGTCTTCAATTGTTAATTGATATTGTGCAATTATGTTCCGGTTGTATTCAATAATAACTTGAGGCATTCCTGTAACGGGTTCAATATATAGGTTTTGAGTGCCTTTTACAGTGTTTGCTATTTTACCTAATTTTTGAGCATATAAAGCTAAAGTATCTAGGTTTTCACCAAATATTTTACAAACTACATCTTGTCTTGCTCCTGTCATTAACTCGTTGAAACGCATCTGCACCGGATATTGAAAACCAGTAGTAATTCCGGGAACATTTTCTAAGGCTTTACCCATTTTGGCTGCCATTTCATCAAAAGTTTTTGCTGATGTCCATTCTTCTTTATCTTTCATTACTACAATCATATCGCTGGCATCCATCGCCATAGGGTCTGTTGGAACTTCCCCGCTACCTATTTTTGTAACTACTTTTTCAACCTCAGGAAATTGTGTTTTTAATATATGAGCTGCTTTTTGTGTACTTTTAATAGTGGTATTTAAATTACTTCCTGTAAGTACCCTAGTTTCTACAGCAAAATCTCCTTCTTCTAATGCAGGAATAAATTCTCCACCTAAAGAAGTTATTATAATCACTGCTAAAAAGAATAGAGTTACAACTGTTGAGATTACAATTTTAGGATAATTTAATATTTTTTGAAGTAAATGTTGGTATTTCATTTCTACTTTTATCATTATTTTGTCTGAAAGATTTGGCTCGTGTTTTACTTTTTTACTTAAAAATAGTGCACTCATCATTGGGATGTAAGTAAGTGATAGAATGAAAGCTCCTAATAATGCAAAAGCAACAGTTTGCGCCATTGGTTTAAACATCTTTCCTTCAATACCTTGTAAAGTAAAGATTGGAAGGTATACGATCAAGATAATGATTTGACCAAAAACCGCACTGTTCATCATCTTGCTGGCCGAAGTTTGCACTTCTTTATCCATTTTCTTTTGAGATAACTCACTTTCATTTTTGAGTTTTTTACTGTGAGTTAATTGGTGCATAACGGCCTCTACAATAATCACAGCACCATCAACAATTAATCCAAAATCTAACGCTCCAAGGCTCATAAGGTTACCGCTAACGCCAAAAAGATTCATCATTATTATGGCAAATAACATTGCTAACGGAATCACGGAGGCCACTAATAATCCTGCTCTAAAATTTCCAAGGAAAACAACCAAAACAAAGATTACAATTAACGCCCCTTCTAGTAAGTTTTTTTCTACGGTTCCTATTGCGTTATTTACCATTTTTGTTCTGTCTAGAAATGGTTCTATAATTACACCTTCGGGTAAAGTTTTTTGGATTAAAGCTACTCTTTCTTTTACATTTTTAACAACATCACTGCTGTTTGCTCCTTTTAGCATCATAACAACGGCACCAGAAACTTCTCCTTGATCGTTATAGGTCATCGCTCCGTACCTTGTGGCAAAACCAATTTTAACATCGGCAACATCTCTAATAAAAAGAGGAGTTCCACTTGAATTAGATTTGATAGCGATATTTCCAATATCTTCTATATTACCAATAAGCCCTTCACTTCTAATAAATAAAGAGGTGGCACCTTTTTCAATATACGATCCACCAGTATTTTGGTTATTTTTTTCTACTGCATTAAATACATCACTTATGGTTAAGCCATATGATTGCAATTTATTTGGATTTACAGCAATTTCATATTGTTTTAACTTACCTCCAAAACTACTTACTTCGGCAACTCCTTTTACTCCAAGTAATTGCCTTCTAACGATCCAATCTTGAATAGTTCGTAATTCAGTTTCATTATATTTTTTTTCATAACCTTCTTTAGGTCGAATAACATATTGATAAATTTCTCCTAGGCCTGTTGATACTGGGCCTAGTTCAGGAGTGCCTATTCCTTGAGGAATTTGACTTTGAACTTTTTGAAGTCGTTCGGCAACTTGTTGTCTAGCCCAGTAAATATCGGTTTCATCATCAAAAACCATCGTGACTAAAGATAATCCAAACCGTGAGAAGCTTCTAATTTCTTTTAATCCGGATATATTATTGTTTGCTTGTTCTATAGGAAAAGTTACCAACCGTTCAATATCGGTTGCACCAAATGAAGGGGCGATGGTAATTACCTGAACTTGATTATTAGTAATGTCTGGAACAGCATCTATGGGAAGTTTTGAAACTTGGTAGATTCCATAAAAAAACAATACAAAAGTGAATAATCCTATTAGGAGTTTATTCTTAATAGAAAATTCAATTATTTTATTAAGCATAATATTTAATTGATTTATTAATTAATTAATAGATAGATTTCAAATAGTACTATTTGAAATAATTAATTCGATAGGAAATAAGGATCAACTAAATTTTGGGGGTTGCCAAATATAATTTGAAAATGTAGAATTACTAAAATGAGGATAATATTTAATTAGTTTCTTTTTATCTGAGTTTATCAAAATAGTATTGAAACAAAATTTTAATTCGTTTAAAATGATTACTTGATTGGAATTACTGTTTGTATCAATAGTTTTAAAAGGTAGCTTAGAGTCTTTTTCGAAATCTCCATCATTTATGGTTTCAGAGGAATAGTGCATGCATAAAAACTTCCAAAGGGTTATTTTCGTGTCTTTTTCATGATGCTCAGAAAAATGTTCTACCAAGATAGGTAATTTCAATAGCTGTTTTACTTCAGTTAATGAAATAAGGAAAAAAGTTAAAAATGTCAAGGCAATAATCCTTTTCATATTATATTTACTGTTAATGAAATATATAAAGCAAATTTACTCAAAAATTAAATATAATTAGTTGTATTTATTCATTATTAATTCATTCTTAAGATTATTTAATGAGGTTATCTTATTTTTGATTTATCTGTTAAATTAAAGTTTAAAACCCAAAACCTAAAATCTAAATAAATTATATTTGCCAATTGAAAATGCCTATATGAAATTCGATTTATTACAAAAAGACCCAAATTCTAAAGCTCGAGCGGGAAAGATAACTACCGATCACGGTGTTATTGAAACTCCAATATTCATGCCTGTGGGAACCGTTGCTTCGGTGAAAGGGGTGCATCAAAGAGAACTTAAAGAGGAAATCAATCCCGATATTATCTTAGGTAACACCTACCATTTATACCTTCGTCCGCAAACTGAAATTCTTGAAAAGGCAGGTGGTTTGCACAAGTTTATGAATTGGGATCGTAATATTTTAACCGATTCGGGTGGATATCAAGTGTATTCGCTTTCGGCAAATAGAAAAATAAAAGAAGAAGGCGTAAAGTTTAAATCACATATTGACGGTTCCTATCATTTTTTTACACCCGAAAATGTGATGGAAATTCAAAGAACCATTGGTGCCGATATTATCATGGCTTTTGACGAATGTACGCCCTATCCATGTGATTATCGCTATGCACAGCGTTCCATGAAAATGACACACCGATGGTTGGATCGTTGTATCAATCATTTGGAAAAAGTACCAACTAAATATGGTTACGATCAAACTTTCTTTCCAATTGTGCAAGGAAGTACCTACAAAGATTTAAGAATGCAATCGGCCGAATATATTGCCAATTCCAATCAACAAGGAAATGCTATTGGCGGATTATCTGTTGGAGAACCAGCCGAAGAAATGTATGCTATGACTGAGGTTGTTTGTGATATCTTACCCGAAGACAAACCGCGTTATTTAATGGGTGTTGGAACTCCAATTAATATATTAGAAAATATTGCGCTAGGGGTAGACATGTTTGATTGTGTGATGCCAACGCGTAATGCCAGAAACGGAATGTTATTTACAGCTAACGGAACCATAAATATTAAGAATAAAAAATGGGAAGCCGATTTTTCACCATTAGATGAAATGGGAATTACATTTGTAGATACCGAATATACCAAAGCGTATCTTCGTCATTTATTTGCTTCAAATGAATATTTAGGAAAACAAATTGCAACCATTCATAATCTTGGTTTTTATATGTGGTTAGTGCGTGAAGCAAGAAAACATATCTTAGCGGGAGATTTTAGAGTATGGAAAGAGATGATGGTAAAACAAATGAGCCAAAGACTGTAACGGATTTGCATGTTAACAATATTAGATAAATACATACTAAAGCGCTATTTAAGCAATTTTTCAGTGATGATATTGTTGTTTATTCCTATTGGGATAACCATTGATGTGTCTGAAAAGATTAATAAAATGATTGAAAATCATGTGCCATTCTCTGCTATCGCTCAGTATTATCTAGATTTTACAATTTATTTTGCCAATTTATTATTTCCGATATTTTTGTTTTTGTCGATTATTTGGTTCACTTCCAAACTGGCAAATAACACCGAAATTATTGCCATATTAAGTTCCGGAATTTCTTTTACACGATTTTTACGTCCTTATATTATTGGGGCAACCATCGTTTCGGTATTTGCTTTGTTAATGGGTTTTTTCTTGGTTCCCAAGGCAAGTGAAGGGTTTAATAATTTCAGGTATACCTATTTAATTGGGAATGGCCAAAATGAAATGCGAGACAATTCCGATGTATATCGTCAAATAAATAAGGAAGAATATATTTATGTAAGTAATTATAATTCGGATTCTAAAATGGCTTTCAATTTTTCGATGGAACGATTTGAAAAAAACAAATTGATTTATAAAGTCACCGCCGATAGAATTACCTACAATCCAAAAAAAAGAAATTACACCTTATTTAATTATACCAAAAGAAAAGTAGGGCCTTTAGGAGATTTTATCCAATCGGGTAGTGTAAAAGACACAGTTTTTAAATTTGATCTTGAAGATTTAACTCCTGTAGTTTATATTGCAGAAACGCTAACCTACAATAAATTAATACATTTTATTGATAAAGAAAGAGAACGAGGTTCTTCAAATATCAATGTTTATTTGGTGGTTTTATATAAAAAATACAGTATTCCAATTTCAGCTTTTATTCTAACAATTATTGCCGTCGCAGTATCTGCAATGAAGCGAAGAGGAGGTATGGGAATGAACTTAGCAATCGGGATTTTATTGGCTTTTGCTTTTGTTTTCTTAGATAAAGTATTTGGAGTTTTGGCCGAAAAATCATCTGCCCCACCAATTATTGCCGTGTGGATACCTAATTTAGTTTTTGGTATCTTAGCATTATTTTTACTTCGAAATGCTAAGCGATAACACAAAAAGTTATATAAAATTAAACTGGATAGTTTTTATCTGGGGATTCACCGCTATTTTAGGGAGACTCATTACTCTTGATGCATTACCATTGGTATGGTATCGCATGCTTTTTGCAGTTTTTTTTATTTTTTTGTATAATAAGTATACCAAAACTTCGCTAAAGTTTCCTAAAAAAGTAATTTTAAAGTTTTTAGTCGCCGGATTGGTAATTGCACTGCATTGGTTTACTTTTTTTAGAGCCATTAAAGTATCCAATGTATCCATAACCTTAGCATGTTTGTCAACGGGTGCCTTTTTTGCATCCATAATTGAACCTATATTTTTTAAGAAAAAGATAATATGGTATGAAATCTTCTTCGGCTTACTGGTTGTTGTGGGTCTTTCTATTATATTTAATGTGGAAGGCAAATATTCTGAAGGGATAATTCTTGCTCTAATTTCGGCTTTTCTATCTGCCTCCTTCGCTGTAATCAATAGTAGATTTGTTGTGAATTATGAACCTAAAGTAATTTCGTTTTATGAACTTTTAGGAGGTGTACTATTCTTTTCACTGTTTTTATTGGGTAGCTCGAGTTTTAATGCTTCCTTCTTTCAAATTACCCTCAATGATTTTATGTATTTATTGATATTGAGCTCGGTTTGCACGGCCTATGCGTTTATTGCATCAACTTCGGTTATGAAATATCTAAGCCCTTATACCGTGATGCTAACCATCAATTTAGAGCCTATTTACGGAATACTTTTAGCCGTTCTAATATTTAAAGATAAAGAACACATGAGTCCTACTTTTTATCTTGGGGCATTTATTATTTTACTTACTGTAATCTTAAATGCAGTTGTAAAAGCAAAATACAAAACCACTTAAAAGATTTGTTTACAACTTATACTTAAAAATTGCTTTTAGAGTAGATTTAAAATTTTATATTTGTACTTCAAATTTAATTAAACGCAGCAAAACTATGGAATACTTAGATTTTGAGCTTCCTATAAAAGAATTAGAAGACCAATTAGATAAATGTGAAATTATTGGTTTGGAATCCGATGTAGATGTTACCAACACCTGCAAACAGATAGAGAAGAAACTAGAAGAAACCAAGAAAAATATATATAAAAATCTAACGGCTTGGCAACGAGTTCAATTGTCTCGTCACCCAAATAGACCGTATACTTTAGATTATATTAACGCTATTTGTGGCGATACATTTTTAGAACTTTTTGGAGATAGAGGTTTTAAAGATGATAAAGCCATGATTGGTGGATTGGGTAAAATTGATGGTCAATCATTTATGATTATTGGTCAACAAAAAGGGTATAATACTAAAACCCGTCAATACCGTAACTTCGGAATGGCAAATCCTGAGGGTTATAGAAAGGCTTTGAGATTGATGAAAATGGCCGAAAAATTCGGTGTTCCTGTAGTTACTTTTATTGATACTCCAGGTGCTTATCCAGGATTGGAAGCCGAAGAAAGAGGGCAAGGGGAAGCTATTGCAAGAAATATTCTTGAAATGTGCCGACTTAAAGTGCCAATCATCTGCGTAATTGTAGGAGAAGGAGCTTCAGGTGGTGCTTTAGGAATAGGTGTTGGAGATCGTGTTTTAATGATGGAAAACACTTGGTATTCTGTTATTTCCCCTGAATCATGTTCTTCGATTCTATGGAAAAGTTGGGAGTATAAAGAGCAAGCAGCGGAGGCGTTAAAACTAACTTCTGCCGATATGAAAAAACAAAAATTAGTAGACGATATTATTCCGGAGCCTCTAGGAGGAGCACATTATGATAGAGAAACTACTTTTAAAACAGTACAGCAATACATAACCAAATTTTATAAAGACCTAAAAGATTTATCAACAACGGAGCTAGTAGCTCAAAGAATGGATAAATACAGTAAAATGGGTGAGTATAAGGAGTAATTTTCCTATAAAAGATTAAAATCCGGAGCCCTTTGGTTTCGGATTTTTTTTTGGTTGTTAACAAAAATCGTTTAGTTATCAACAAGACAAGGTAATAACTAAACTTTAATAAAAACTAAGAATTGGTTACTTTCGCTATATGGAAAATATCAAAAATTTAAATCCTTTACGAGTAGAAAAAACTCCGATTATCAGTCTAGAAAAAGGCAAGCTACCTCCACAAGCACTCGAGCTTGAGGAAGCAGTTTTGGGTGCGATGATGATTGATAAAAAAGGGGTGGATGAGGTTATTGATATTTTACAATCAGAGGCGTTTTATAAAGACGCACACAAACACATCTTTGAAGCCATTTTTCAGTTATTCACAGATTCTCAGCCTATTGACTTATTAACGGTTTCTTCTCAGTTAAAAAAGAATGCCAAATTAGAATTAGCAGGTGGTGATTATTACTTAATTCAGCTTACGCAAAAGATTTCCTCTTCGGCGCATATTGAATTCCACTCGAGAATTATTCTACAAAAATACATTCAGCGCAGCTTGATTCGAATTTCAAATGAAATTATTGAAGAATCATATGATGAAACTACCGATGTTTTTGATTTGTTAGACAAAGCCGAAAGCAGATTGTACGAAGTGACACAAGGAAATATCAAACGAAGTTCCGAAACGGCACAAAGTTTAGTTATTCAGGCGAAAAAGCGAATTGAAGAAATTGCCAATAAAGAAGGTCTATCCGGAATTGCAACTGGTTTTGAAAAACTTGATAAAGTAACCTCGGGGTGGCAACCTTCCGATTTGGTTATTATTGCTGCTAGACCTGGTATGGGTAAAACGGCATTCGTACTTTCTATGGCGCGAAATATCGCCATTGATTTTGGCCACCCTGTTGCATTATTTTCACTTGAGATGTCATCGGTTCAGTTGATTACCCGTTTAATTTCTTCTGAAACCGGTTTATCTTCGGAGAAATTGCGTACCGGAAAATTAGAAAAACACGAATGGGAGCAACTTTCTGTGAAAGTAAAAGACCTTGAAAAAGCGCCTTTATTTATTGATGATACTCCATCATTATCTATATTTGATTTACGAGCCAAAGCGCGTCGATTGACTTCTCAGCACGGAATCAAGTTAATTATTGTGGATTACTTACAATTAATGACTGCCGGCGGAAACGGTAAAGGTGGCGGTAATCGTGAGCAAGAAATTTCAACAATCTCTCGTAACTTAAAAGCCTTGGCTAAAGAGTTGGAAGTGCCAGTGATCGCGCTGTCGCAATTATCGCGTGCGGTAGAAACTCGTGGATCGAGCAAAAGACCATTGCTTTCCGACCTTCGTGAATCGGGAGCGATTGAGCAAGATGCCGATATCGTTTCGTTCATTTACCGTCCGGAATACTACAAAATTGAAGAGTGGGATGATGATGAGCAATCACCAACAGAAGGTCAGGCAGAATTTATTATTGCAAAACACCGTAATGGTTCTTTAGAAAACATCCGATTGAAATTCATTGGAAACCTTGGTAAATTTGATAATTTAGAAGAATACGGTTCTGCTTTTAATGATTTGCCTTCTAAAATGAACCTGGATGATAATCCGTTTTTCACCAAAAACTTACCATCCCCAAATGAAGCGTTTGGAAGTAATTTAAATTCAAATGACGACGACAGTGATGTTCCGTTTTAGAATAAAAATTTAGCTTTTTCTTTACAGTTTTATCTACTATCTTTGAGAAATCGATTCCGTTTTGGGATTGAATAAATTTTTGATGAAATGCTTTTCAAAAAACAGTATTTAATTTTTCTTTTGTTGATTTCCTTTTCTATGAAGGCAAATTTTATTTTGCTTCCAATGGATGAAACTTCGCAAAAAAATCACTTAAAAGCCTACGGAATTACTTATTGGTGCTTGGATAAAAAATATAAAGCGAGTTGGTTGCTAAACTATCGTGGAGGTTCTTTTTTATTACCCGATGCTCCAGAAATTAGAAAGGAATGTCAAATTCGTGGCGTGAGTTTTGAGATTTTATCCGATGCAGAAGAAGAATCCATATTGGCAGATATTTCGTCTCCTTCTCAAAATATGGAAACCGTAATATTAGAAAAAGCACCCAAAATTGCGGTTTATACACCCAAAGGAAAGCAACCTTGGGATGATGCGGTAACGATGGTTCTGACTTATGCTGAAATTCCGTTTACACCAATTTATGATGAAGAAGTACTATCGGATCAATTGATATTATACGATTGGTTGCATTTGCACCACGAAGATTTTACAGGTCAATACGGAAAATTTTATGGAGCTTATAGAAATGCCCCTTGGTATATAGACCAAAAGAAAGAAGCAGAGGCCTTGGCAGCCAAACTTGGTTATGGAAAAGTATCAGAAGAGAAACTGGCTGTTGCCAAAAAAATACGCGATTTTGTAATTGGCGGTGGCTTTATGTTTGCCATGTGTTCTGCTACGGATAGTTTTGATATTGCACTTTCAGCTGAAGGAGTTGATATTTGTGAACCCATGTTTGATGGTGATGACAGTTCTCCTAATTATCAAGCGTTAATTGATTACAATAAAACCTTTGCTTTTAAGAATTTTATCTTAGATAGAAAGCCAGATCATTATGAGTTTTCGGATATTGATATGACTGAAAAAAGAAAAATTCCAATGGAAAAAGATTATTTTACTTTGATGGATTTTTCGGCTAAATGGGATGTGATTCCGAGTATGCTGTGTCAAAATCACACCTCATTAGTGAAAGGATTTATGGGACAATCTACTGCTTTTGATAGTGAGTTGATTAAATCGAATGTATTAATTCTTGGACAAAATGAATTAAATAGCGAAGCGCGCTACATTCACGGACAAAAAGGTAAAGGCTTTTTCACTTTTTATGGTGGACATGATCCTGAGGATTATCAGCATCGAGTAGGTGATGCGCCAACAGTATTGGATTTGCATCCCAATTCACCAGGATTCCGATTAATTCTAAACAATATTTTATTCCCTGCGGCTAAGAAGAAAAAGCAAAAAACATAATAAATATCTTAAAATAAAAAATCCCAAACTCTTTAGTTTGGGATTTTTTTTAGCCCTGATAGTAGTGAAAATCCTTTTATTTTTTCTGAAAAAATGAAAGATTGTAACGAATAGCAGGAATAGCTTCTAAAATGATTACTTATTGTTTTCTATAATGTAATTCAATACTTTGGTCATCAAGTGCACGCGATCTTTACCAAAAACATTGTGTTTTGCCATTGGATAAGGGAAAAAGTCAACTTGTTTTTGAGCCTCGATGAACTTTTTCACTAATGCCAAGTTGTGTTGCATCACTACGGTATCATCACTGGTTCCGTGAATTAATAATAGTTTGCCTTTTAAATTATTTACATAATTTAGGGTGTTTGCCTCATCGAAACCTTTTTGGTTTTCTGCAGGGGTATCCATATAGCGCTCTCCATACATCACTTCATACCATTTCCAATCGGTTACAGGGCCACCCGCAACACCAACTTTAAAAGTGTCTGGTTTTCTCAACATTAATGAAGTGGTCATGAATCCACCAAAACTCCATCCGTGAACGGCAAGACGGTTTCCATCAACATAAGGTAATGATTTTAAGTATTCAACCCCTTTCAGTTGGTCTTCCATTTCGTTTACACCCAATCTTCCGTGGATTACGCTTTCAAAAGCAAAACCTCTATTGTCTGAACCTCTGTTGTCTACTGTGAATACTAAATAGCCTTGTTCTGCCATCCAGTACATCCAAAGATTAGCACCATCTAAAAAGGAATTGGTAATCATTTGCGCATGCGGACCTCCGTATACATAAACTAAAACAGGGTATTTTTTGGTTGCATCAAAGTTGCTAGGTTTGATTAAACGGGTGTATAAATCGGTTGTTCCATCAGCAGCTTTAATGGTTTTAATTTCGGAAGTTCCAATTTGGTATCCGTCGTATTTGTTTTTGCTAACCAATAGGGTAGTGGCATTTAACTTAGCATCATATAACAATGATTTTGATGGTGTAGAATGATTAGAAAATTCATCAAAAAAACATTTTCCATCGGTAGACACAGCAACGGTGTGTACTCCTTCCTCTTTTGTAATTAAGGTTTGTTTACCGCTAAGAGTTACTTTGTATACTAACATGTTGGTTGCATTGGCTCCGGTTGCTTTGAAATAAATCTCAGTTCCTGTAGGATTTGTTCCAATGATTTCTCTTGCAGGGAATTTATTGTTGGTTAATTGTTTAATTAATTTGCCTTCAATAGTATAGTAATACAGGTTTTGAAATCCCTCTTTTTCACTAAACCATACAAAGTTATTGGAGTTGGCATTTGGGAAAAAAGCCTCATGTTCTGGCTCTACCCAAGCATTATTTTTTTCATTTAATATCGTTCTTATAAAAGCACCTGAATTGGCATCGTATACATTTAAATACATGTCGTTTTGCTCACGGTTTAACTCGGCAATCAAAACGTATTTTTCATCAGGAGTCCATGAAAGGTTGGTTAGGTAGTCGTTTGCATTTCCGCTTTTAGGAGCAATAAATACGGTTTTGCCTGTTGCTAGATTGTAAATACCTACTCTTGGTTTTTCTGATTTTTGTCCGATCATCGGGTATTTTAAATTTTCTAATTTACCCGGAGTTTCATTAATGTCCAATAAAGGATAATCGGCCACTTCACTTTGGTCTTTTTGATAAAAGGCCAAATAAGATGATTTTGGAGACCAAAAAATACCGTTTTTTATTCCAAATTCATTTCGAGAAATAGATTGTCCTGAAACAATTCCTTTATTTGTCTCATTGGTTACCGTTATTTTTTCTTTGTTTTTATTGTAGAAATACAAATTGTTATCTACTGTAAACGCTAGATTATTTTTAGCAGCATCAAATGTTTGGTTTTCTTCCGAATCGGAACTTACTTGAATGTTTTTTCCTGTTTTAGAAGTAATGGAATAAATGTAGTATTTTCCATTTTCAGAAATTAAAAACGAAGAAGCATCAATCCATTCCAATCCTGCAAAGCTTTTTAATTTAGTTCCTAAAGCAGAGTTGATTTCAGTCAATGTAACCAATTCTTTTGCTTTACTATCTGCAGCTGAGGCTTGCATCATTTTTGAATTGGCGTCAGTGTAATACACATAGTTCGTGGTGTTTGGAATCCATTGGAAACCAACCAATTTATCTGCTCTAAAGGCTCTTGCCTGTTGCATTACTGCTTCGTCTAGCGTAAATGTTTTTAATTGTGCTTGTGATGTGAAAGCTGCAAACAAACTTAAAGCTAGTATTAATTTTTTTAACATGGTCTTAAATTTTTTAATTGTAAATGTGTTAGTACACTTTAATTATACTTTGTTACAAATGATTAATCTTCCTCTATTTCAAATTCGGCGTCTTTTTCCCAAATCTCCATTTCACAGGGCTTGCAGTTGAATTTTAATTTGTATTCCAATTCTCCTTGCTTTAATACTAATGGCTCTTTTACTTTTACGCCAAGGGTGTCTTTATGGTATTTAGGACATTTTTCTAATTCGTATTTGATGCAATATTTGGTTGTCATCACCCTCGATTTACCTGGATCCCATTGCAATTCGAATGCCTTTTCGATTTCGGTAACGCCATGTCGTTCGTAAAACTTACGCGCCAATTTATTGGAAACATTGTACATAAAATCCAATTTTGTTTCCGGATAGGGATGCGATGTTTTTACGATTGGTTGTTCTTCAACGTGGTAGTTTTCTAATCGAATTTCGGTTAATTTCTCAAAAACCAATCTTCGCATTTCGTTAATTTTTGAAATAGGAAGAAACCAATTCTCCGAAAACTGAATTGTAATTTCATCTGCTGTATAAGGTGTAAATCCAGTTTTTGCTAAATTTATTTTGAAATTTTCCTCAATCGATTCGTTGTTTTTTGTCGGCTCTTTAGGGTGTTCTATATTTACAGAACTTACATTTCCATCTTCATCGGTAGCTGTTAATTCAAATCCATTTTCTGACTCCGTGAGTAGTAATTTAGTGCTTATTTTTCGAATGGCACTGTCTTCTCTTTCAACAATTTTAATGAATGCAGCATCGTTATTTCGGTAAATAAAGGTACCGCCCTTAATTTCTTTCAATACATTTGGGTAAACAAAACCATTTTCAGCTCGGTTTACATAAATTCCTTCCGCTTCATTATCATCATTAATGTAGCACAATCCGTCTCCATTATTTAATAAGTTTCCGTTTTCAATTTCATAGGAATTTCCAACGGTTCGAATTAGTTTTCCAATATATTGTCCTTTCGATTTTGGGCTTTCCCAAGAACCGATGGATTGGTGTCTTTCGTTAACAAAATAATCTGTATACCCTCTGTTAAAAGTTCGGTTTAAAGACGAATCAAAAGTATAAGTACATTTTCCTGAAGACGCTTTGGTGTACTTTTCATTACCTTCTAAAAATGAATCTAATTTTTGTCTCAAATACGATACATTATTCTTTACATAAACTACATCTTTTAAACGGCCTTCAATTTTAAAGGAGCAAATTCCAGCTTCAATTAAATTCGGAATTTGATCGGATACATCCAAATCTTTTATGGAAAGAAGGTGGCTGTTTTTAATTAAAGTATCCCCATTTCCATCAATTAAATTATATGGTAAGCGACAGTTTTGGGCGCAAGACCCTCTATTTGCAGATCTTTCGCCATTGGCAACACTCATATAACAGTTTCCACTAAAAGAAACGCACAAGGCACCGGTTACAAAGAATTCTAGCTCCACATCGGCTGTGTCACTAATTTCTTTTATTTGATGCAAATTCAATTCACGTGCCAATACCACTCGTTTTATTCCGGCATCTTTTAAGAATTTAATTTTATCGGCATCTCTATTGTTAGATTGCGTACTGGCATGAAGTACAATAGGCGGTAAGTCCATTTCAAAGATAGCCATGTCCTGAATGATAAGGGCATCGACTTTAATTTCGTATAAATCCCAAATCATCTTACGACACGTTTCTAACTCATTATCATATAGAATCGTATTAATTACAACAAATACCTGAGCATTAAATAAGTGGGCGTATTTCACCAATTCGGCAATATCTTCAATAGAATTGGTGGCATTTGATCGTGCTCCAAATTGGGGTGCTCCAATATAAAGTGCATCGGCACCACTATTGATGGCTGCTATGCCTTGTATTAAATTTTTAGCTGGAGCTAATATTTCTATTTTCTTTTTCATTAGAAGGGGTTTTTATAACTTAGTTTGTACCAAGTTTTAAAGCCCACAAAGTTCTAATTTTTTGTTGGAGTTATCTAATGGAATTTTGGATTTTTATAAAAAAAAATAATCTATTGGAGATATTTTTATCTTATGAATAAATGAGCTCTTTGTTGTTATTTAAGTTTAACGAGAAAAATCCTTTTACCTTTTTGTTAGGTACATACACAATTATTACAATGAATTGATTTTCATTTTCTGTAGTCAATAAAATATGTTCAAATGTTTCGGTGGTATCTCGGTAAACTTTGTAAACTAAATTACTTTCATCTATTCTTTTTGAAACAATTTTAAATCTTTTTAAATCATTTACAAAAGGCCAAATGTTGAACATATTTTTTCTTGGATCAACAATTTCAACCATATTTGTTGTTCTGGTTGATTTGAATTTTTCTAAAGTCAGTTCTTTAGGCGCTTTCTTTGAACGTAATTTAATTATAATAGCTATTAAAACAAGAACAGTTGCAATAACTAATAAAAAGGTAAAGTGCAGGTGAAAATGATTATGAATAGTCATGTTAATATGTTTTAATTCACTGCAATTTAAGAAATATATAAATCTTCAAATACGATAATTATCATGTATATAAAAAAAAATCCCAATCGTTAGATTGGGATTTTAAATAAGTAAGTTGAATAAGTTGTACAAACGTTTTTTATTTCACTTTTTTCACGATAGCTTTAAAAGCTTCTGGGTGATTCATTGCTAAATCAGCAAGAACTTTACGGTTCAATTCGATACCGTTAGCTTTTACTTTCCCCATGAATTGAGAGTAACTCATTCCTTCTAATCTAGCACCAGCGTTAATACGCATAATCCATAGAGCACGGAAGTTTCTCTTGTTTTGTTTTCTATCGCGATAAGCGTAAACCATCGCTTTTTCAACTGCGTTTTTAGCAACAGTCCAAACGTTTTTACGACGACCAAAGAAACCTTTGGCTTGCTTCATTATCTTTTTTCTTCTTGCTCTTTTAGCAACTGAATTTACTGATCTTGGCATAATTTTCTTGTTTTTTTTGTAGCAGGCGTCCCGAATTTAATCAAGGGAACTTAAGGCCATACTCCAAGGTTATTAAATTTGTTTTAACCTAAAGAATTTTTTAGTTATAAGTAAATAGTGATTAGTGATTTGCAAATATGCTAATTACTAAAAGCTAATTACTAGTTACTAATTATATAATTCTTAATTGTTGTTTAATGCTTTTCATGTCTGTACTGTGAACCAATGCAGCATGTGTTAAAGCTAATTTACGCTTTTTAGATTTCTTGGTCAAAATGTGACTTTTGAAAGCGTGTTTTCTTTTAATCTTTCCAGAGCCAGTAACTTTAAAACGTTTCTTAGCACTAGATTTTGTTTTCATTTTAGGCATAATTTCCCTAATTTATTTAAATTCAACTTACTTACTTATTTTTCGTTCAAGGTTTAATTTTAATAAAACCTGAGACTATTTTTTCTTTTTAGGAGCAATGTACATGATCATTCTCTTTCCTTCTAAAACTGGTAAAGCTTCTACTTTTCCAAAATCTTCAAGGTCTTGAGCCAATCGTAATAATAATATTTGACCTTGCTCTTTATAGATGATTGATCTTCCTTTAAAGAATACAAACGCTTTTAATTTTGCTCCTTCTTTAAGGAATTTTTCGGCATTCTTTCTTTTAAAGTCGTAATCGTGCTCATCTGTTTGAGGACCAAAACGAATTTCTTTAACTACAATTTGTGTCGACTTAGCTTTTAATTCTTTGTCTCGTTTCTTCTGCATGTAAACGAACTTTTTATAGTCCATTATTTTACATACAGGTGGCTCAGCATTAGGAGAGATTTCAACCAAGTCTAATTCTAATTCATCGGCTAGACGCAAAGCATCCGCTGTTTTAAAAATTCCTGGTTCTACATTGTCTCCTACAAGACGTACTTCGGGAACACGAATAAAATTATTTATTCTGTGTTCATCTTTTTTTTCTACTCGAGGTTGATACCCCTTGTTGTTTCTAATTGCTATGGCTTTATAATTTTAGTTAAACTTCAAATGTTTTTAAGGTTTTGGCAACTTCTTCATTAATAATTGCAACAAAATCTTCTATTTTGACTGTAATATTTCCTTTTCCTTCTTGTCCGTGTTTTCTAACAGAGACCGTTCCGTTTTTCTCTTCTTCCTCACCAACAATCAGCATAAACGGCATTTTTTGAACTTCCGCATCTCTAATTTTTTTACCAATTGTCTCGTTGCGGTTGTCAATTAGGGCGCGAATTTCGTTATTTTCTAGCAGATTTAAAACTTTTTCTGCATATTTTTCATATTTCTCACTCAAAGACAGGATAATAGCTTGCTCTGGCATTAACCAAAGTGGGAAATTTCCTGCGGTATGTTCAAGCAAAATTGCTATAAAACGTTCCATCGATCCAAACGGTGCTCGGTGAATCATCACAGGTCTGTGTAGCTTGTCATCAGCGCCTTTATAGTTCAATTCAAAGCGCTCCGGTAAGTTGTAATCCACCTGAATTGTTCCTAATTGCCATTGTCTTCCCAATGCGTCTTTCACCATGAAATCCAATTTCGGACCATAAAAAGCAGCTTCTCCATATTCAACAACGGTATTCAATCCTTTGTCTCGAGCGGCATTGATAATTGCATTTTCAGCTTTCTCCCAATTTTCATCGCTTCCAATGTATTTATCTCTATTTTCTTGATCGCGTAACGAAATTTGTGCAGTGAAGTTTTCAAATCCAAGCGAACTAAATACATAAAGTACCAAGTCGATTACTTTTTTGAACTCACTATCTAACTGATCCGGAGTACAAAAAATATGCGCATCATCTTGAGTAAACCCTCTTACACGTGTTAATCCATGTAATTCGCCACTTTGTTCGTATCTGTAAACCGTTCCAAATTCAGCATAGCGTTTTGGTAAATCTTTGTATGACCAAGGTTTAGTATTGTAAATTTCGCAGTGGTGCGGACAGTTCATAGGTTTTAATAAAAACTCTTCACCTTCGGCTGGAGTATTTATAGGTTGAAAGCTATCTGCTCCATATTTTGCATAATGACCAGAAGTCACATACAATTCTTTTTGTCCAATATGCGGAGTAACCACTTGTTCGTATCCTGCTTTTTTCTGAGCTCTTTTCAAAAACTGCTCCAATCTATCGCGCAAAGCAGCTCCTTTTGGTAGCCACAATGGCAACCCCTGACCAACTTTAGTTGAAAAAGCAAACAAATCCAATTCTTTACCTAATTTTCTATGGTCTCTTCGTTTTGCCTCTTCTAGTAATTCTAAATAATCAGTTAAATCCTTTTGCTTAGGGAATGATATTCCGTAAACTCGAGTTAGCTGTTTATTTTTCTCGTCACCACGCCAATAAGCACCAGCAACACTCATTACTTTCATAGCTTTAATGATTCCTGTATTCGGAATATGACCTCCACGACACAAATCAAAAAAGTTAGCATGGTCACAAAAAGTTATTGTTCCATCCTCCAAATTAGAAATTAACTCGGTCTTGTATTCGTTGTTTTTATATACTTCCAATGCTTCCGCTTTACTCACCGGACGCATTTTAAACTCATGTTTTTCTCTAGAAATTTCTAAAACGCGATCTTCAATAGCTTTAAAATCGGCATCCGAAATTTTGTTATCACCAAAATCAACATCATAATAAAACCCATTTTCAATAGCAGGTCCTAAGGTTAATTTGATTCCCTTAAATTTTTCTTCCAATACTTGCGCCATAACATGCGAAGTAGAATGCCAGAACGCTTTTTTACCCTCTTTATCATTCCAAGTGTACAATACCAAAGAACCATCGGTGGTTAATTCCGTCGAAGTTTCTATAGTGGTACCATTAAAAGATGCCGAAATTACATTTCGAGCCAATCCTTCACTTATGCTTTTCGCAATATCCATAGGAGTTGAGCCATTTTCAAACTCCTTTACCGAACCATCTGGTAGCGTAATCTTTATCATTCCTAAAATTTTATGGACTGCAAATATAGAAGATTAACGAAACACATACAATATATATAGGTAGAATATGTTAAACTATTTTTTTTCAGGAGCGAATCCTGGTGCTTTTTTGCAAAGATAGTTCCTGCTTTCGTCTATAGTCTTGCTTGAGTCAAGCAAGCGCAACCGTCTCAATCAGGGCTAGGAGAGAGATTTCGAAACTATTTTTTGTTTTTAAAAGAAAAAAGTTAGGATAACAACCTTCATAGAATCAAGGGGTTAAAAAGTAGAAAAGCAAGAGTTGCATAAAAAAGCGTTATTTTTTTTGATTTTCTGTAGTAAAATAGTTGCAGGATATAAATAAAAGCTTACCTTTGCC
>NZ_JBJTND010000063.1:0-28031 GCF_046073885.1 Flavobacterium sp. | reverse complement strand
TTACCCGGATTACTAGCTCCAGATGGAACCGTCCATACATAACTGTAATTGGCAGCTGTAGCTGCTGTAGCAAATACTGTAGCCGGATTACCCTGACATACCGTTGGACTGTTTACTGTTAGTATTGGATTAGCATTTGAGGTCACAACACCAGAAACACTTGAGCTTGAACAACCAGTAAGCAAATCTGTGATTATAATACTATAAATACCTGCTGTAGATGTCGAAAACGAAGGAACATTTCCTGGATTTGTAGCACCTGAAGGAACGATCCAAGCATAAGAATAAGATCCAACGCTAGAAGGGTTAGCTGTAACTGTCGCGGGAATACCCTGGCATACAGAAGGGCTATTTACTAAAACTATAGGATTAGAATTCACACTTACTGCACCCGTAGCACTTGAGCTAGAACATCCGGTAGCAATATCTGTAATTACAACACTATAAACACCGGTTGTAGAAGTGTTGAAATTAGATACATTTCCGGGATTAATAAATCCGGCTGGAACTGTCCATGAATAGGAAAAGGTAGCACTAGTTGAAGATGTTGGCGTAGCACTAACTGTTGCAGGTGTTCCTTGACATACCGATGGGCTATTAACACTAACTACAGGATTAGAATTCACACTTACAATTCCAGAAGCACTAGAACTGGCACATCCGGTAACAGAATCAGTAATTATTACGCTATATGAACCGGCAATTGAAGTGCTCAAAGTAGAACTATTCCCAGGATTTGTGACTCCTGCAGGAACTGTCCATGAATAAGAATAAGTACCGGTAGTTGTTGGCGTTGCGATTACATTTGCGGGAATTCCCTGGCAAACAGAAGGATTATTTACTGTTACTATAGGATTCGAATTAATAGTTACCGTAAGTGTTTGTTGACTAGCACATGGAAAAGCAATAGAATCTGGGGTAAAGACATATGAAGTAGTTCCAATTGCAGTAGGATTAATTACAGAGGGAGACCATGTTCCTGAAATTCCATTTGGGGAAATCGTTGCTAAAACAGGAACCGATCCATTATAACAAATTGGAGAAATTGCAGCAAAGTTAGGTGCCGTAATCGAAGTACATGCCGTATTACAAATTGTAGTTTCAGAACTTATACATGAAACTCCATTTGGGATTAAATTAAATACAACCGATTGACCAATAGTCAATCCACTAACAATAAAATGATTTGGGGAAACCCATGTTCCACTTACTACTGGTCCACCATCAATTGAATAAAAATAAGAAAAATCAGTTTGGCCAACATTATCAAATTGAAAATACAAAGACGTTTGGGTTGAATTTGCTGGATCACAATGTAAATTCAAAGCAGGTCCTGTATTCGCAATGGAAACAAAAATTGGAACCCTTACACTTTCACAACCAGCAATGGTTTGACTCACATAATAAGTTGTAGTTCCTAAAGTGCTTGTTGATGGAGTTGGAACCGTAGTTGATGCAGTTCCACCTGTTGCATTGGTTCCGTACCAATTTAAAACTCCTCCAGAAGTAGCAGTTGCTGAAAGTGGTAAGGCAGTAACATTTTGACAATAGGATACAGGGGTAGTAACTGTTGGAGAACTTATAGATGTTAAATTGATAACAACCGTAGAAGTTTTTACAATATTACAACTATTGGTTATTGATAAAGTGAGCGTAATTGAATTTCCTGGTGTTGTAGGATCTATGGTATAGTTGGTATTTAAACTAGTTGGAGCAGAAAAAGTACCGCTTGGTGCAGACCAAGAAACACTTTGCTGACCTTGAGCTGTTCCAGATAAACTTATTGTACTTCCTTTACATGCAGTTTGAGAAGCTCCCGCATTTACCAAAAAAGGTGGGATAGGTGCAATACATCCGTTATTTACATATGATGCGACACCTGTAGAAGTAAAATTCACGGTGGCCCCATCATTATCTGTGGGTAACCCTCCATATGCACCAAAAATATTTATCAATAAACTTCTATCATAAGATACTGATTGGGTACACGATCCAAAAGACATTGTTAACGTTCTAATTCCAGCAACTACATTCCAATTTGCAAAATTACCTCCCGTATTACTCGGATTATTTTGAAAAATCATATAAATAGTTCCTGCAAGCGATGAAAAAGAATTAAAGGAAGTATTGATATTTTGGCTTGTAACTAATATAACTTCAGCATTTGCAGGCAAAACTCCACCTGTTGGCTCTAATATTATCCCACAACTGCCCGCAGAAGTTATTGCAGCATTTAATGCCGCCACCTTTGAAGCCGTAGTTGCATTTTGGATTAAACCCAGCCAAGGATTAGCTACATTTGGCCAATTGACATTTAAAGGAGTCGTAGTCAAATTTATTGCTGCTGAACCGACTTTAAAACGAACCATTTCATTATACCCCTCCTCATTTACCGGTAAGTTTGGCGAACAAGCATCAACTAAAATACTTTCAATTGAAAAACATTGCGCTGTTGCTTTTGACGAAAAAAACAAAAGAAAAAGTAAGGAAAAGGTAAGGAATTTAGAAATGCGCATTAATAATTCTATTAATTTTATTGATACAAAAATAGCTGAATTAAACCAATTTAAAATTAATTACACATTAAATGTTATTTAAAAAAATAAAAAAACTCCAACAGAAATGTTGGAGTTTTTTTTGTGGGGAGAGCAGGATTCGAACCTGCGAAGACGTAGTCAGCAGATTTACAGTCTGCCCTCGTTGGCCGCTTGAGTATCTCCCCTCCTATTTGTGGCTGCAAATATAGAAACACTTTTGATGTTTCCAAACTTATTTTATTCCTATTTTATTTGAATAGAATTAACCCTATGATTATGAATTAAATAAAAAATATCCTTAGAATTATTTTTATTTATTTGAAGCTAATAATTCAATAACTTTCTTTTTTAAATCATCTCCACGAAGATCTTTGGCAACAATTTTTCCAGAAGCGTCCAATATGAATGTAGTTGGAATTTGTTCTAAATTATACATTCTAGCAATAGGCTCTTTCCATTCTTTCAAATTTGAAATTTGAGTCCATGTAATTTTGTCTTTCGCTATTGCAGCTTTCCACTTCGATAATTCACTATCTAAAGATACTCCAATAATATTTAACCCTTTCGCATGTAGTTCATTATAAATAGCAACCACATTTGGGTTTTCTGCTCTACAAGGCCCACACCATGAAGCCCAAAAATCTATAATGGTTACTTTTCCTAAAGATTCTTTCAAAGAAACAACTTTGCCTTCAGGTGTTTTTGCAGAAAAGTCTGGGGCAATAGCTCCAACCTCAGCTTGGCTAGTTACTTTTTTTTTTGAGCGCTTTGATTGCTTTGGATTGTTTTTAACTTCAACGCAATGTCTTTTCCAATTTTAGTTTCTTTTATTTCAGAATCAAAATTTGAAAAAGTTTTAGTCACTTTTGCTAAATCAAATTTAGGTGAATTAAACATGTTTTGAAGTAAAAGTAATGAAATGTATGAATCTGGATTTTCATCAGGATAGGCAGTCATGAAATCTTCCATTTCTTTTTGAATATCGGTATAGCCTTTTTTCAATTTTTCAACTGTAGCCATATCATTTTTCTTTTGGGCATCCATTAATTTTTGAATGTTCTTGTTTTGGAATTCCATTAATTTTTTCTGGAATGTATTCAATTTTAAATTGAATTTTTGAAAATATTCATTATTATCAGTACCACCAATTTCAGATTTCCAGATACTATCTTTATCAATATTAATTTCAATTTCACCTGTTTCTAAAATAAAAGGAACTGGTTGTTGCAAACCACTTACAAAAACAGCAAGCATATTTGGTTCTTTAACTTTACCTTTCATTTCAAATTTTCCATCTTTTATTTTAGCAGAATCAACACTTTCTACAAGACCATACTCATTTTGTCTTTTAAGAACTACCATTTTACCATCAGCAATACCTTTGGCTTTACCAGAAATAAGAAATTCACCTTTACGAACTTTACTACAACTAAAAATGGCCAAAGAAAGAACCAATAAAAACGCTATTTTTTTCATTTTGTATACTATTAAATTTTTGCCAAAAGTATTTAAAAATATACAAACCACATAATAATTAAGATATGTTTTAGATTTTTATTGTAAGTAATGCCTGTTCAAAATATAAAATCCGACAATTTGTCATAATTATTGATTTGGTATTGAATTTGAAATAGATGGTTTCAAATTGTTTCACTTAAAATTTAAAATATGAGTACAGGAAAAATTAATGTTTCAGTAGAAAACATTTTCCCATTAATCAAGAAATTTCTTTACAACGATCACGAAATTTTCCTTCGCGAATTGGTTTCTAATGCCACTGACGCCACTTTAAAATTGAAACATTTAACCAGTATTGGTGAAGCCAAAGTAGAATACGGCAATCCAATCATAGAAGTTAAAATTGATAAAGAAGGAAAAAAACTTCACATCATCGATCAAGGTCTTGGAATGACTGCAGATGAAGTAGAGAAATACATCAACCAAGTTGCCTTTTCTGGTGCTGAAGAGTTTTTAGAAAAATACAAAGATTCTGCTAAAGATGCCGGAATAATTGGACATTTTGGTCTAGGATTTTATTCTGCTTTTATGGTTGCCGAAAAAGTAGAAATCATCACAAAATCCTACAAAGACGAGCCAGCTGCGCATTGGACTTGCGATGGAAGCCCAGAATTTACCCTCGAAGCTGCGGACAAAACAACAAGAGGATCAGAAATCATTCTTCACATTGCTGAAGATTCTTTAGAGTTTTTGGAAGAATTTAAAATTAGAGAATTACTTACCAAATACAATAAATTCATGCCGGTGCCAATTAAATTTGGAACCAAAACAGAAACTCTTCCAAAACCGGAAGATGCTCCAGAAGATTACAAGCCAGAAACTATTGAGGTAGATAACATCATCAATAATCCAAATCCGGCTTGGACAAAATTACCTGCCGATTTAAAAGACGAAGATTACAAACAATTTTACCACGAATTGTATCCAATGCAATTTGAGGAGCCTTTGTTTAACATCCATCTAAATGTAGATTATCCGTTTAATTTAACTGGTATTTTATATTTCCCAAAAATGTCTTCTGATTTACAATTGCAAAAAGATAAAATTCAATTGTATCAAAATCAGGTTTATGTAACCGACAATGTGGAAGGAATTGTGCCGGAATTTTTAGGAATGCTAAAAGGAGTAATTGATTCTCCAGATATTCCATTAAATGTTTCACGTTCTGGATTGCAAGCAGATAGTAATGTAAAGAAAATATCAAATTACATAACCCGTAAAGTAGCCGATAAAATGAAAGCGTTGTTCAATGAGAACCGCGAAGATTTTGAAAAAAAATGGAACGATATCAAAATCGTTCTAGAATACGGAATGCTTTCTGAACCTAAATTCTACGAAAAAGCGGGTGATTTTGTATTGTATCCAACAGTAGATGACAAATACTATACTTTGGCTGAATTAAAAGAGGCAATTACTACTAATCAAACTGATAAAAACGGGAAATTAGTAGTGCTTTATGCATCAAACAAAGAAGCACAACACGGATATATAGAAATTGCAAAAGAAAAAGGATACCAAGTATTGCTTTTAGACTCCCCTATTGTATCGCATTTAATTCAAAAATTAGAAGGTGATAACGAAAACCTGACTTTTGTTCGTGTTGATTCAGATCATATTGACAAATTAATAGCAAAAGAAGAAAATCAAATTTCTAAATTAACCGAAGAAGAACAAGGAAACTTGAAATCAGTTGTGGAAGAATTTGTACCTAAAGCAAATTACACCGTGCAATTAGAGCCTATGGATAGCACTGCAGCCCCTTTCATTATTACGCAACCTGAATTTATGCGCCGTATGAAAGAAATGAGTCAAACCGGTGGCGGTGGTATGTTTGGCATGGGTAATTTCCCAGAAATGTACAATTTGGTTGTGAACTCCAACTCCGATTTGGCAACAACCATTCTGAGTACTTCGGATAAATCTGCTCAAGAAAGCTTAATCAAACAAGCCTTAGACTTAGCTAAAATCTCACAAGGATTATTAAAAGGCGAAGAACTAACTGCTTTCGTTAAGCGTAGTTTTGAATTAATTAAATAAATAGCAAGAAAATAGTAATAAGACTAACCTGCGAGTTCAACTTGCAGGTTTTTTTTTATAAATTTTATTATCGACCTTTGCATTTCAAATCCAACAATCATGACACTACACATAGAAACTCCTGCACTATTATTTTCGGCAACTTCCTTAATCTTATTGGCCTATACCAATCGGTTTTTAACCATTGCCCAAATTGTTCGCAGCTTGAAAAAGAATTATGACGAGGTGAAAAATAAAAGCATTTTAGTCGAAATAAACAACCTCAACCTTCGTCTTACTTTAATTCGCTACATGCAACTTTTTGGAGTTCTTTGCTTATTCCTTTCGGTATTTGCAATGTTAGTTTTGTTTCTAGAATGGCAAATGGCAGGCATTTATATTTTTGGCGCAAGCCTACTTTGCCTATTAATTTCTTTAGGAATTTCGTTTTGGGAAATTAGCATTTCCGTAAACGCCTTACGCGTTCATTTAAGTGATTTAATGGAAGTAGAAAAATAATTCAGAATTAATATTCAAAAGTTCCGTACTCACTGTTGATTGTAAGTTTTTTAGTAGCACTTTCTTCTACTCGACCCACAATTTGAGCAGCAACCCCAAACGATTCGGAGATTGCAATAATGTCGGCAGCAATTTCTTGAGGAACATACAATTCCATTCGGTGACCACAATTAAATACTTGATACATTTCTTTCCAATCGGTTTTTGATTGTTCTTGTATCAACTTAAATAAAGGCGGCACCGGAAATAAGTTATCTTTAATTACATGAACTCCTTCCACAAAATGTAAAACTTTGGTTTGTGCGCCACCAGAGCAATGCACCATACCGTGAATATCTTTTGAAGTGTATTTGTTTAAAATTGATTTAATAATTGGAGCATAGGTACGTGTTGGAGACAACACTAATTTACCCGCATCAATAGGAGAATTTCCAACAGAATCAGTAAGTTGTACCCCCCCCGAATACACCAAATCTTTTGGCACGGAACTGTCATAACTTTCCGGAAATTTATCGGCTAAATAATTAGCAAAAACATCGTGTCGCGCCGAAGTCAATCCGTTGCTACCCATTCCGCCATTGTATTCTTTTTCGTATTTGGCTTGACCAAAAGAAGCCAAACCTACAATAACATCTCCTGGTTTTATGTTGCCATTATCCACCACATCACTTCGTTTCATTCGCGCTGTAACGGTAGAATCTACAATGATTGTTCGAACTAAATCACCCACATCGGCCGTTTCACCACCAGTTGAATGAATTGTTACCCCAAATGATTTTAACTCCGCAATAAGTTCTTCGGTTCCATTAATAATTGCCGATAATACTTCGGCTGGAATTAAATTTTTATTTCTACCGATGGTAGAGGAAAGTAAAATATCGTTAGTCGCTCCAACACAAAGTAAGTCGTCAATATTCATGATTAAAGCATCTTGAGCGATGCCTTTCCATACGGAAATATCGCCCGTTTCTTTCCAATACATATACGCTAAGGAAGATTTAGTACCAGCTCCATCGGCATGCATGATGATGCAATAATCTTCGTCTTGGGTTAAATAATCGGGTACGATTTTACAAAAAGCCTTAGGAAACAATCCTTTATCAATATTTTTTATGGCATTGTGCACATCTTCTTTAGATGCAGAAACTCCGCGCAAGGCGTATCGTTGGCTATTATCAGAACTCATTTTGTAGTTGTTGTGTTGTGGTGCAAAGATAGTAATTTGAAATGCAATAAATCAACATTAATTATCAACTATCAAAATTTCAACCCTGCGGTTTTCATCTTCTTCTTGAGCATTTTTCTCAGGAATTGGATGAATAGGTCTAGTAACTCCATACCCTTTAAAAGACAATCGTCTTCTATCTATTTTATTTACAACCAAAAAATTGTAAATAGCTCTGGCTCTGGCTGTAGAAACGCCATCTATTTGCCCCGGAAGTTTGCAGCAAATATGACCTTGAATTTCAATTTTAAGCTTTGGATTGTCGTTCATCAAACACAATAAATCGTATAATACCGGTTGTGATTTAGGTACAATCTTAGCTGAATTATTGAAAAAATAAAAGTTTGGCAATCGAATTAGATCTCCTTTTTTGGAATCTTTATATTTATCTTTTAACTTAGGTTCTGCAGGAATTTCAACAGGAATTGGCTTTTTTACTTGATAAATAATAGTAACACGTCTGTTCTCTCCTTGCACATCCGATTGAACAAAATCTTCTCCAAACCCTCTAATTTCCAAATCTTTAACTACTTCTATTTTGCTTAACTTCAAGAAATCATAAACCGTTCGCACTCTTTTCATGGCTAACGTATCGTTATACTCATTGGTTCCTTTTGAATCACAAAAGCCATACAACTTAGAAACTTGATAATCTTTACCCTGTGCAATCCAAGTATTTATTTTTAGTACCGCATCGTTGGTTAAATCAAATTTATCAAAGTCAAAATAAACGTCTAATTTTTCTTGTGAATAGAAAAACTGAGGCAGTATTAATAACAGGAAATAATATTTTTTCATTCTTATTTATCTAAAATCATAATTTCTACGCGTCGGTTTTGAGCGGCTTCGTAGTCACTTTTTTCGGGTATTGCAAATTTAGGTTTGGATACCCCAAAACCCTTGGTTTTAATTCTTTTTTCTGAAATTCCTTCCGAAACCAATATTCTTTTTACTTGTTTCGCCCTTTGGGTAGAAAGTCCGGTAGCATCTCTATAAACACAACAAATATGCCCTTGTATTTCTATTTTCAAATCAGGAAAATTAGTTAACACATAAATTAATTCATCAATTGAACGCTTAGATGTTGGCATTATTGCAAAAGTATTCACATAAAAATTAATATCACTCAATCGAATCAAAGTTCCTTTCTGAGATAGTTTAATTTTCTCTTCTAAAGTGGCATTTACTGGAAAATTCATAGCCTCCTCTTCAATCGGAATCAATTCGGGAGTTACTACTTCTGTAGCTTTGGGCTCTTCTTTTTTTATGCCTAAAATTTCGTTTTCACGAGCAAAATCTTTAGGAAGTAAATAAAAAATAGTGGCTTTTCTATTCTGAGCTTTATTTGAAGCTTGTTTGAAATTCTCGCCAAAACTTATGGTCTTAAAATCTTCTCTAATTTTAATCTTATCTTTTATTTGATTATAAATAAACGAAACTCTTCGCTTTGCAAGAGTATCATTAAAACCTGAAGTTCCATCTTCATCGGTAAATCCATGAATGGCAATGATTTTCACTTCTTTATTTGCCGTTATCCAATCCTGAATTTTTTTGAGTTCCAATTTAGAACAAACCGATTTGTTGCTTTCAAAAAACACCGAAAACTGCTCTTGAGCACTAGCAAATGTAACCGCAAGCAACATAAAGAACCCAAAAAGGTATTTTTTTCTAATCATGAAACGAAAATACACAAAATAATTATACTTGAGCAAATTTAGATTCAATAAAAAACCCGATTGAAATTCAATCGGGTTTATATATACTTTAGATCATTAATTATCTTGTAAATAATAACTCTCTGTATTTCGTTAATGTCCAAGTTTCATTATCAACAAGCAATTCCAATTTATCGCAATGTTCTCTAATTACATCAAAATAAGGTTTTACTTTATCGCAATACGACTCTGCCATTTTTTGAGCATCTGTTAACGCATTTGCTTTTTTACGCGCTTCAGTCATCGCTTCCACTTGAGAATTGATTCCTTCAATATGTTCTGAAATTTCTTTGATTAATATAATTTGCTCTTTTGCAATTTTTTCAAAGTCTTTTCCAAAGATTTCTTTCAATCCACGAACGTTTTCAATTAAAGTATTTTGGTAACGAATAGCTGTTGGGATTACATGATTACGAGCAATATCTCCCAGTACTCTTCCTTCAATTTGGATTTTCTTAGTGTACTCTTCCAATTCAATTTCGTAACGTGCTTCAACCTCTACGTGGTTCATTACATTTAATTCAGCAAACAACTCTAAAGCTTTTTTAGAAACTTTAGCTTTCAATGCAGCTGGAGTAGTTTTATGATTACTTAAGCCACGTTTTTTAGCTTCTTTTTCCCAAGCATCGCTGTATCCATCTCCTTCAAAAAGGATTTTTTTAGTTTCTTTAATGTACTCTCTTAACACATTAAATATAGCCTCGTCTTTCTTTAAATCTTTAGTTTCAATCAAAGTATCTACCGCTTTTTTAAAGTCTTTCAATTGCTTAGCAACAATAGAATTTAAAGTGGTCATTGCATTCGCACAGTTTGCAGAAGAACCAACCGCTCTGAACTCAAATTTATTTCCGGTGAACGCAAAAGGAGAAGTTCTATTTCTATCGGTATTATCCAACATAACATCTGGAATTTTACCTACTACATTTAATTTTAAATCGGTTTTTTCTTCAGGAGAAAGTTTTCCATTAGAAACACCTTCTAATTCTGCTAACACTTTTGATAATTGATCTCCAATAAATACTGAAATAATAGCAGGTGGCGCTTCATTTGCTCCAAGACGGTGGTCGTTACTAGCAGTTGCAATAGAAGCACGAAGTAATTCTTCGTATTCATTAACTGCTTTAATCGTATTGATAAAGAACGACAAGAATTGTAGGTTACTCATTGGCGTTTTCCCTGGAGATAATAAATTCACTCCTGTATCAGTAGCCATTGACCAGTTGTTGTGTTTACCCGATCCGTTTACTCCTTTAAATGGTTTTTCATGGAAAAGCACTTTAAAGTCATGACGCTCTCCTACTTTAGACATCACATCCATTAATAAAGAGTTGTGGTCTACAGCTAGATTGGTTTCTTCAAAAATTGGAGCCAACTCAAATTGGTTAGGCGCAACTTCGTTGTGACGTGTTTTTACCGGAATACCCAATAACATACACTCTTCTTCTAATTCTCTCATATAATTTAAGGCACGAGAAGGAATTGATCCAAAATAGTGGTCATCTAATTGTTGCCCTTTTGCAGAAGTATGTCCAAGTAATGTTCTACCTGTCATTACGATATCTGGACGAGAATTAGCCAAAGAAGAATCAATTAAAAAGTACTCTTGCTCCCATCCTAAAGTCGCTGTTACTTTCTTTACATTTTTATCAAAATATTTACATACTTCAGTTGCTGCTTCATCAACAGCATTTAAAGCGCGCAATAATGGTGTTTTATAATCTAATGCTTCACCTGTATACGAGATGAAAACGGTTGGGATACACAAAGTAGTTCCGAAAATAAATGCAGGAGATGTTGGGTCCCAAGCTGTATATCCACGAGCTTCAAAGGTATTTCTAATTCCTCCATTTGGAAAAGAAGAAGCATCTGGCTCTTGTTGTACCAATTGACCTCCACCAAATTTCTCAACAGGATCTGAACCATCATATGAAGTTTCAAAAAACGCATCGTGTTTTTCTGCTGTAGTTCCTGTTAATGGTTGAAACCAGTGTGTGTAATGGGTCACCCCTTTAGAAAGCGCCCATTCTTTCATTCCCATTGCGATATAATCAGCTAATTTTCTGTCAATTTTAGTTCCATGCTGAATTGCATCTTTAACTCCTTTGTAAGCATCTGAAGTTAAATATTGCTTCATTGCTTTATCATTGAATACATTTGATCCAAAAAGATCTGATTTCTTACCAGATTCTTCAAATTTTACAGGTTTTCTACCTGAAGACTCATTTAATGCTTGAAAACGTAAAGTTGACATAATTGTTAATATTAAAAGTTATACCCCATTATTTTGATGCAAATATAGCAATTTTTTAATCATAAATAATTTATACCCTATTTTTTTAGGGGTTAAAATAATAATTTATTAACAATTTGGATTTATTGTGCTAATAAATCAAAAATTAGATTTTACCATAATATTATATATTTGTAAAAAAGTCTGTATTTATGGTTTGGCCACTATTCATTATCTTTATTCTACTTTTCTTGGCTTTAGATTTGGGTGTTTTTAATAAAAACCCTCATATTATAAGTTCCAAAGAAGCTGGAATCTGGACTGCTATATGGGTTACTTTATCCATCGCTTTTTCAGGAGTGATCTATTGGTTATACCTAAATAGTTATTTAGACAACCCAAACCAATTAAAACCAATAGCAGCCTCGGTAAAATTTCTTACCGGCTATTTAATTGAATTATCATTAAGTGCCGATAATATATTTGTTATTGCAATAATATTTTCATCTTTTAAAATTGCTCAAAAACACCAACACCGCGTCTTGTTTTGGGGAATAATTGGGGCAATCGTTTTTAGAGGAATTATGATCTATTTTGGAGTGCTCTTGATTCAGAAAATAGATTGGATCACCTATCTTTTTGGAACCTTCTTATTGTTTACCGCAATTAAAATGTTCTTTAAGAAAGAGGAAGAAGATTTTAACCCAAAAGACTCAAAAGTTTACAAAATTATCGGAAAGATAATTCCGGTAACACACCACCGCGACAACGAGCATTTTATCATAAAAGAAAACAATAAAAGCTATGCTACACCGCTGCTAGTAGCGTTATTAGTAATTGAAGTGATGGATGTAGTATTTGCAACTGATAGTGTTCCGGCAATCTTAGCCATAACTTCGGATCCGTTTTTAGTATTCAGTTCTAATATTTTTGCAATTTTAGGATTGCGTTCCATGTATTTTTTCTTAGCAAATATGCTTCAAAAATTCAGCTATTTGGAATACAGCTTGATCGCCATTCTGTTTTTTGTTGGAATTAAAATGATTCTTATTCATTTCTATAAATTTCCTGAATGGATTTCCTTAAGTTTTATCGCAATAGCTTTGGCTACTGGAGTTCATATTTCTCTCAAATTAGCAAAAAACGAATCAAATTAAAAAAGAGGCTGCACTTTCATACAACCTCTTTTCAAACAAACAAACTATAGACCAACCAAATCTATTTTATTTTAAGAACTTTTTCAGGATTAATATGGTAGGCATTTGCAACCGCATAATAATCATTAAAGTTTACTGTATTTACATTTTTATTTCCAAAGAAACCCGGAATTACAACTACTCGCAATACCTGATTGATACGGTAAGCATTTGTCACTCCTCCTAAGTCAAAACCTTCCATAAAGATATTCACATCATATTTTGTGAAATCAAAATCATACCTAAAATCCAATGCACCCGAATTTAAATAATAGGATTCAGGAAGTAATTTCCATACATCTGCCCCATTCACAACACCAGAAAGACGGTAGACCAAAACCATATCTGAAGAATAAATAGCATGGGGATAAGTAATTAAATTACTAAAGTTATTTGTAGTAGTAAATGATCTTGTATATTCCCACACTTCACTAATCGTGTCGTTATCGACTGTAGCTACAGGTGTGGTTTCGTGTACTGTACAACTTTGAAAAGTAACTATTCCCAAAAAAAGGAAAAGAAGTGTAATTTTTTTCATGATTTCATATATTAGGTTAATTACTTAAACCCTTTCAATACTTGTGCCAAACTTTATTATTAACAAAAAAATGTACCTTTGGCAAATGAAAAACACAACAAAACTATATATGATTATGCTTGGCTGTCGTCCTGAAGGAAGGTATACCGAGCAACACGATATTTTTTTCGGAATTGGAAATTCATTAAAAGAACTGATGCCGCAAATGAAAGAATTTTGGCCCGAAGCCAAAGGTCGATTTCATATTGACGCTTGGCGTGAAGTGAATTTTGTAGAAAACTATCAAATTGAAATCGTACCCAAAGGCACTTCAAAAGAGAATTCCTCACAATTGTTTTTCATCAATTTAGGAGGTTATAAAGAAAATGAATTTGAAGAATACCATTATAAATTACTGGCCGTTGGCGATTCATTATCCGAAGTAACCAAAAAAGCAAAAGAAACAACTTTCTATAAACATTTTGGATTTAAGGGTGCCGTTTCCCACATTGATGATAAATTCGGAATTGATATTGACGACTCCTATAATGTAAAAGAAATTCTGCTTCCTACGTACACTAATCAATATGAAATTCAAATTTCGATAGCAGAGAATATTACCGAAGATGTTTTACATATTGGATATGTAAAAATCGATACACTAAAATAAGCATGGGAAGAAACAACGAACGCAATATCAAAAAGCACAACGACAAACTTCATAAAGAGCAAGATAAAGCCAAGGCAAAAAAAGTAGCTCGAGAAGAAAAACTAAAAGCAATGGTGCGAAAGTTTAATGAAAGTAAAAATAATGGCTAATTGTTTTTGTGGCGCTAACTCCTCTTTTGAGGAATGCTGCCAAATTTATTTAAGCGGCACACAACATGCACCAACTGCTGAGACCTTAATGCGTTCTAGATATTCGGCTTATGCTACTGGAAATGCGGATTACTTAGTTGCAACCACACATTCCTCTACAAGAAAACTTCACAAAAAAATAGCTATTTTAGAATGGAGTAAAAGCAACCATTGGATAAAATTAGAAGTTTTATATTCAACCGAAACTACCGTAAAATTCAAAGCCTATTACCTAGATTACAGAGGCATAGATCAAGTTCACGAAGAGCTGTCTACCTTCGTATTTGAAAATGGAAAATGGTATTATGTAGATGGCGAATACTAAACTTTACTCTGAATCGGAATCCAAATTTCTTCCTCCGAATCAGGGTCATTATTTTTATATTTCTCTCCTAATATTTCAAATTGCGGATGATTTCCTAATTCATATCCAGAAGTTGGAAGCCATTGGGTGTAAATAGCATTAAAAAAAGCTGCTGCACCACTTTGATCTCCTTTATAACTAAAAACAGCGTACATTTTTTCTTCCAAAACTAAAGTATCCATTCCCTCGGGAATAAAATCAAAGTTTGAAACTGCCACTGCAGCCCATTTTACAAATGGAGTAGTCGGACTAAAATCAAAATTTTTTGGATTGATTTGAATGTTATACAATTCGCTTCCTACAGTATTTTGAATTTCTTTTCTGCGAGGCATGAATCCGCTCCACAATTCGAAAGCACGGTAATCAGCGTAGGTAAATGAAAGGTTTTTACCTATAAACTTTGTTTGTGGAAAAGTTTTTATTTTTGGATTCATTTGATACAAATTACATATTGCGTCTATACTGCCCACCCACTTCAAATAAAGCGCTGGTAATTTGTCCTAACGAACAAACCTTCGTTGCTTCCATTAATTTTTCAAAGATATTTTGGTTGTTAATTGCAGCTTCCTGAATTGCATTCAACTCACCAGATACTTTTTCTTCGTTTCCTTTGTGAAGGTTTTGCAACATATCAATTTGATATTGTTTTTCAGTTTCTGTTGCACGAATAACCTCTGCCGGAATTACCGTTGGCGACCCTTTAGAACTCAAGAAAGTATTCACCCCAATAATTGGAAATTCTCCGGTGTGCTTTAACGTTTCATAATACAAACTTTCCTACTGAATTTTAGAACGTTGGTACATAGTTTCCATTGCGCCCAGCACTCCACCACGCTCAGTGATTCGGTCAAATTCTTGCAACACCGCATCTTCCACTAAGTCGGTTAATTCTTCAATTATAAACGAACCTTGAATTGGGTTTTCGTTTTTCGCCAAACCTAATTCTTTATTAATAATCAACTGAATCGCCATTGCTCTTCGAACCGATTCCTCTGTTGGCGTTGTGATGGCCTCATCATAAGCATTAGTATGCAATGAATTACAGTTGTCATAAATAGCATACAACGCTTGTAGCGTAGTACGAATATCATTAAAATCGATTTCTTGTGCGTGTAGTGAACGCCCTGAAGTCTGAATGTGGTATTTCAACATTTGGGCTCTTTCGTTGGCTCCGTATTTATTTTTCATGGCTTTCGCCCAAATTTTACGCGCCACACGGCCAATAACCGCATATTCCGGATCAATTCCGTTTGAGAAAAAGAACGATAAGTTAGGTCCAAAATCGTTGATGTTCATTCCGCGACTCAAATAATATTCTACGTAAGTGAAACCATTAGCTAAGGTAAATGCCAATTGAGTAATTGGATTGGCACCGGCCTCTGCAATGTGATATCCAGAAATAGAAACCGAATAAAAATTACGAACATTCTCTTTAATGAAATATTCTTGAACATCTCCCATTAATCGCAAAGCAAATTCGGTAGAAAAAATACAAGTATTTTGCGCCTGATCTTCTTTCAAAATATCCGCTTGAACTGTTCCACGAACTTGTGATAAAGTTTTTATTTTGATATCAGTATACACATCCAAAGGCAATACTTGATCTCCGGTAACACCCAAAAGCATCAATCCTAAACCATCGTTTCCTTCTGGTAATTCGCCTTGGTATTTTGGTCTAATAGTTCCTTTTTGCTTATAAATCTCACTGATTTTTTTCTCAACTTCAGCTTGAAGATTATTTGCAATAATATATTTTTCGCAATTTTGATCGATCGCCGCATTCATAAAAAAGCCAAGCAACATTGGTGCCGGACCATTAATAGTCATCGAAACTGAAGTCAACGCATGCGTCAAATCAAAACCAGAATACAACTTTTTAGCATCATCCAAACAACAAATAGAAACTCCGGCATTTCCAATTTTCCCATAAATATCTGGGCGCACATGCGGATCATTTCCGTATAAAGTAACCGAATCAAAAGCGGTAGATAATCGTTTCGCAGGCAATCCGGCGCTTACATAATGGAAACGTTTATTCGTTCTTTCAGGCCCACCCTCACCAGCAAACATTCGGCTTGGATCTTCACCTTCTCTCTTAAACGGATACAATCCAGAAGCGAAAGGAAATTCTCCAGGTACATTTTCTTGTAAATTCCATTTTAAAATATCGCCCCAAGCTTGGTATTTTGGCAAGGCCACTTTTGGAATTTGCGAATGCGATAAACTTTCGCTGTGTGTTTTAATTTCAATGACTTTATCACGAACTTTAAAACTATAAATTGGGTTTTTATATTTGTTTACTTTATCCTCCCAAGTTAGGATTATCTCCCAATTGTAAGGATCAAGATTCATTTTCACACGGTCGAATTCTTTATAAAGTAATTCCAAAAATTGATGAGATTCCTCCTTCGTCGGAATGACAATATTCACTAAACCAACTTTAGTTAATTCCGGTGGTTTACCTGAAACGGTTTCAATGGTTTTATATATTCCGTATAATTTTTGGGCAACTTCAACCTGCGACAAAGCAGTTTCATCATATTTTCTATTGTTTTCTGCTATTTCAGATAAATAACGGGTTCTGTGCGGTGGAATCACAAATACTTTTTCACTCATTTCGCGAGTGATTTGGAAAGTCGATTTTAAATCGACTCCCGTTTTCTCTACAATTTTATCCATGATTGATTTGTAGAGTGTATTCATTCCTGGATCGTTAAATTGCGAAGCGATAGTTCCAAATATTGGCATCGAATCAATATCGGCATCCCATAAATTATGATTTCTTTGGTATTGCTTTTTCACATCGCGAATCGCATCCAAAGCACCTCTTTTATCAAATTTATTCAGCGCTACCAAATCGGCAAAGTCCAACATGTCGATTTTTTCCAATTGAGTAGCCGCACCAAATTCGGGAGTCATTACATACAATGAAACATCGGAGTGATCCATGATTTCAGTATCACTTTGACCAATTCCGGAAGTTTCTAAAATTATCAAATCATATTTTGCCGCTTTTAATACTTCGATGGCTTCGTTTACATATTTAGACAAGGCCAAATTGGATTGACGGGTTGCCAACGAACGCATATAAACTCTTGGATTATTGATAGCATTCATACGAATACGGTCACCAAGCAAAGCGCCGCCTGTTTTTCTTTTGGAAGGATCAACCGAAACCAATCCGATTGTTTTTTCTGGAAAATCAATTAAAAAGCGACGCACTAATTCGTCTACCAAAGACGATTTTCCGGCACCACCGGTTCCGGTAATTCCAAGAACTGGCGTTTTATTGTTTTCATTTTTCTTATGAATTGCATCAAATGCTGTCTTTGCAATTTCTGGGAAATTCTCTGCAGCAGAAATCAATCGGGCAATTGCAGTTGGATTTTTATCTTCAATATGAGCTAATTCATCTTTTAAAATAGCACCAACGGGATAATCAGATCGTTGCACCAAATCATTAATCATTCCTTGCAATCCCATGGCACGACCATCATCTGGAGAATAAATTCTTTCGATTCCGTAAGCATGCAATTCGGCAATTTCGGTTGGCAGAATTACTCCACCGCCGCCACCGAAAATTTTAATATGACCCGCGCCTTTTTCCTTTAGCAAGTCATACATGTATTTAAAATACTCATTGTGCCCCCCTTGATAGGAAGTCATTGCAATGGCATTTGCATCTTCTTGAATGGCTGTATTCACTACTTCTTCTACACTTCTATCGTGACCCAAGTGAATTACTTCGACACCAGTGGCTTGAATTATTCTTCGCATAATGTTAATGGCAGCATCATGACCATCAAAAAGAGATGCAGCAGTAACAATTCTTACTTTATTTTTAGGAATGTAGGGCGTTTGTAGTTCCATTAGTAATTTTTATTCAAATTTGAGAGCGCAATTTACGAATTTAATAATTTTATTGCCTTCAAAATTATCTAAATCTTTGCCGAAATTTGTGAATTCAAAATTAAGGCATACTATTTGCATAGACCTTAAAAACAATATTGAATACTATGAAAAAAATTATCCTATTAGCACTAATTTGCCCTTTACTTGGGATAGCACAATTGAAAACAATTCCGAAAAAATTGCCTACAAAAACAAATATCACCTTACCTAAAATTGGAGGAACTACAAATAGCTCAACTATTGATATTGCAGCGGGATTAAAAGAAGCCTTGAATAATGGAATCACTAAAGAAGTTTCCAAATTGACTGCCGTGGATGGTTTCTTAAAAAACGAAGCGGTGAAAATATTAATTCCAGAGGAATTGCAAAAAGTAGAAAGTACCTTACGAAAACTCGGGATGGGTAACTTAGCCGACCAAGGGATTGTGGCCATGAACCGAGCAGCTGAAGATGCAGTGAAAGAAGCAACTCCTATTTTTGTTTCGGCGGTAAAAAACATGACAATTACCGATGCGAAATCAATATTAATGGGTAAAGAAGATGCTGCAACTGTTTACCTTCAGGGTGCAACCACCAAAGATTTGTACTCTAAATTAAGTCCGGTTGTGCAACAATCCATCGGAAAAGTGGGAGCCGACACCATTTGGAACACTATAATCAGTAAATATAATTCAATTCCGTTTGTGAGTAAAGTAAACCCTGACATTACCGATTACATCACCAACAAATCGATGGATGGGGTTTTTAAAATGATTGCAGTGGAAGAAAAAAATATTAGAACCGATTTAAAATCGAGAACCTCCCCTTTACTGCAAAGTGTATTTGGATTATTAAATAAGTAATTTAACAATTGTTTATCGAAAATAACATTCACTTAACATAAGTTAACTATACTATTCAGATATTTGCATCGTTATAAATAATCATTTATAATTTTGTTTGGTTTAGTTAGAATAAAGATTGCCAATGTAGGAGAAGCATTGGCTTTTTTTTATTTAATTTACTCAATTTTGACGAATAAATGCTATCACCGACTCGTTAAACAAAATCGGTTGTTCTACATTTACTACATGACCGCAGTTTTCGATGACAAATAATTGAGCAGATTTGGTATGTTTTGCTACTACATTTCTAACCGACGGTAAAAACATGTAATCTTCTTCACCCATTACATAAAAAGTGGGGATATTTAATTCTTGTTGGCGGAACCATTTTAATACCGGGTTGATTTCGGCCGTGAGATTAAACCAACGAATAAATTCTTTTTGATATAATTTCTTGGCTTCATTGATAAACAACAAACGCGATTGTTTGTGGTTTTTATTGGGCATGATTACAAATGCAAAAAATCGGTATAAAACCAAATAAGGCAACACATACTTAAAGGTATTTCCCAATCGCATTAAGATTTGAGATCGGAAATTCATTTTTAATATGGCACCGCCCATAACCATACTTTTTACTCTACTGGGATGTTCTTCCGCCAATTGCCTGATTACAATTGTACCCAGTGAAATACCAATAAAATGGGAGGTTTTAATTTTTAGATGATCCAATACTTCCAAAACATCTTCAGCAATAGATTGAAAGGTATATTTTTTATGGAACGCTTTTTTGAATTGATGGTTCGAATTGCCGTGCCCTCGTAAATCCAACAACAAGACATTGAAGTGTTTTTGAAATTCGCGAATTTGTTTGAACCAAATAGATGAACTTCCTCCTGCGCCGTGCACAAAAGTCACCCACACGCTCGACTGCTCGTTTTTATATAGTGTATATGCTATCAAAGAGATTGAAGTATATCTTGCATTTCTTGTTGCATTTTCAAAGCTTCTGCTCTTGCTTTTTCTGCAAAATCGGTTTCTTTTGATGCGTAGATAATTCCGCGAGAGGAATTAATTAACAACCCTACATTGGGGTTCATTCCGTATTTACAAACTTCCTGCAAGCTTCCTCCTTGTGCTCCTACTCCGGGAACTAACAAGAAACTATCCGGAATAATTTTTCGTATTTCTGTAAAATAGTCGGCTTTGGTTGCACCCACTACATACATTAAATTCTGCGAATTTTTCCATGATTTTGAGGTTTCAATAACTACTTTATATAGTTCTTTGCCTTCAACATTTTTAGTTTGGAAATCAAAAGCCCCTTCATTGGAAGTCAAAGCCAACATAATGGCATGTTTGTTTTCAAAAGCCAAAAATGGTTCCACCGAATCTTTACCCATATAAGGCGCAACAGTAACCGAATCAAAATTTAAATCCTCAAAAAAAGCTTTGGCATACATGGTTGATGTATTTCCGATATCGCCCCGCTTTGCATCGGCAATGGTAAAAATTTCGGGATGCTTTTCATTCAAGTAGTTAATTGTTTTTTCTAGCGATTGCCAACCTTTAATTCCGTAGGCTTCATAAAATGCCGTATTGGGTTTATAGGAAACACACAAATCGTGAGTAGCATCAATGATTGCTTTATTGAATTCGAAAATTGGATCTTCAAGTTCTAATAAATAGGCTGGAATTTTGGTTAAATCAACATCCAAACCAATACACAGAAAGGATTTTTTGAATTTGATTTGCTCGATAAGTTGTGTAGTTGTCAAGGCACTAGGTAATTTGTAGTTTGTAACTCGTTATTGCACAAAGTTAGTTTAAAGTTTGGTAACCACAAAAACTCAACTTATTCAAAAAACAAAAGCCAAACTATTTCTAGTTTGGCCCTTATATATACTCTGTTATTATTTACAGTACTTCGCTTTCTTTCAGTTTTTCCATGTTGTTTACCAACTGAAGTTCTTCAACAAATTTCTGAATTTTTCCGTTCATCACCCCATCCATATCAAAAACATCCAAACCAATTCGGTGATCGGTTACACGACCTTGCGAATAGTTGTAAGTTCTAATTTTAGCCGAACGGTCACCCGAGCTCACTTGAGAAGAACGCTTGGTAGCATCTTCGGCTTGTTTTTTTGCCAATTCTTGCTCGTACAAACGCGATCTTAATACCTCAAGTGCTTTATCTTTGTTTTTATGTTGCGATTTTTGATCCTGACATTGCGCTACCAATCCGGTTGGAATGTGGGTTAAACGCACGGCAGATTTTGTGGTATTCACCGATTGCCCTCCAGGTCCTGAAGAACAAAAGAAATCAATACGCACATCATTCATGTCAATTTGCACGTCAAATTCTTCGGCCTCTGGAAGCACCATTACCGTTGCTGCAGAAGTATGCACACGACCTTGCGTTTCGGTTTGCGGTACACGTTGCACACGATGTACACCGGCTTCAAATTTTAAAGTTCCGTAAACATCTTCTCCGGTAACTTCAAAAATAATTTCTTTGAATCCACCCGAAGTTCCTTCGTTCATATCCACCACTGAGGTTCTCCAACCGCGGGTTTCGCAGTATTTAGTATACATTCTAAATAAATCTCCAGCAAAAATGGAAGCTTCGTCTCCACCCGTTCCGGCACGAATTTCAACCATAACATTTTTAGCATCTTCGGGATCTTTTGGAATCAACATGAATTTGATTTCTTCTTCCAATTGCGGCAAACGTTCTTTAGCTTCGTCCAATTGCATTTTGGCCATTTCTACCATTTCGGCATCACTGCCATCAGCGATAATTTCGTTGGCTTCTTCTATATTTCCAGTAACATTAATCAATTCTTCACGCTTCTCCATTAAATCTTTAAGTCCTTTGTACTCTTGATTTAATTGAACGTAACGCTTTTGATCAGAGATAACATCAGGTTGAATAATCAAATCTGAAATCTCGTCAAATCGTTGTTTTACATATTGAAGTCTCTCTAACATTTTGTATTCTTTATTTTGGAGAGCAAAAATAGTAAATAGTGTTCAGTTGGCAGTGTTCGGTTGGTAGTTTTTTTATAATATTGTGGTATTAAATATAGATTTATGAGAAAAATTGCCTTTACACTTGCAATTACTGCCCTAACTTTCGTCTTTTCATGTAATAAATATGATGCAAAAGGAAATCTAATTAAGAACTATGAGGAGCTTGAAAAAGCGAAATGGCTGGTGGGCGAATGGGAAAAAACCGACAGTCTAGGCACCCTAATTGAAATTTGGCAACCCAACAACGACAGTACCTACACAGGAGAATCTTATTATATTCAGAATGAAAAAGACACGATTCATAATGAGCAAATTGAATTGTTGCAAGATCAAGAGCATTTAATTTACTCTGCTACGGTAACGGGTGAAAACAACAATAAAGCCATTCCGTTTCAACTGACCAAAGATGAAGACAGTTTATTGGTTTTTGAAAACCCGAAGCACGATTATCCTCAAAAATTGGAATACCGATTATTAAAAAATAAGTCGGTGTCAATTACGGTCTCAGGGAAAGAAAGAGGAAAAACGAGTAAAACTACTTATCTACTGAATAAAAAAAAATAAGTCCAAAACACCTTCAAATCATCTAAAACTTGCTTATTAGCAAGTTTTTTTTATTTGTAAAATACTGAAAATTTGCGATTTAGAAAATACTATTTTTATTTATTCTAAATAAATTTTGCAAAATAAAATACGTCAATTATATTTGCATAATTATTTTTATTAAATCTAAATAAATGAGAAAGTTTGCACTTCTATTTTTACTTACAAATACAATTTCAACAAGTTTCTATGCCCAAACAGCAACTAAAAACGAGGATTTTTATGCTCTACTAGACACGGTAAAAAATCTTAAAGGACATAAATTAAAGGATGTTACCATTGCTAATTATCCACAAAAAAACCCTTTGAATCTTGGCAAAGCCGGGATAAAACCAATGGATTTGCCTCAAGCTCAAGCTGTAATTACAAATGTTGTTTTAACGAACCAACAAACCAACTCTTTAACCGATATTTTAAAAAACACCAATGGAGTTTACATCATGGGAACTACAGGAGGTTATCAAGAAGAAATAGCATCGAGGGGTTTTCCGTTGAGTAGTTCCAATACATTTAAAAATGGAATTCGTTATTTTAATGGAATGCAAATTGAAACCAGTGGCTTGGAAAAAGTGGAGCTTTTAAAAGGAAGTGCAGCTTTATTATTTGGAAATGTAGCTCCTGGAGGTATTTTAAATTTGGTTACCAAAAAACCAAAGAATGAATTGGGCGGTGAAATTGGTATTCGCTATGGAAGTTTCAATACAATTAAACCAAATTTTGATTTCTATAATTCACTTGGAAAAAATAAATCGATTGCATTTAGAATCAATGGAAGTTTTGAAAAAGGAGACAGCTTTAGAGATTTTGTCCAATCGGAACGCAGTTATATCAATCCATCGATATTAATTAAATTTAATTCTAAAACAGAATTGCTCCTTGAAGCCGATTACATTAAGGATTCCAGAACCCCCGATTTTGGAGCTGGGATCTACAATTACCAAATCTTGGATTTACCACGAAGCCGCTTTTTGGGTGTTAGTTGGGGATATTACAACAGTAAACAAGCTTTGAGTACGGCTACCCTAACCCATACTTTATCAGAAAATTGGTGTGTTTCATTTATCAATTCGATTCGATTTTTTGAAACCGATTTATTTTCCAACACGCGCCCAAACCCCGTTGTTGGCGGAAATATTACGGCCAATGGTGATTGGACTAGAAGTATTCAACGTACTGAAAACAAAGACAATTATTTTATTCAACAAGCCGATTTGAAAGGTAAATTTCAAACCGGAAAAATTAACCACCAATTTTTATTTGGATACGATATAGAAAGTTTTAAAACCTACACCACTGCCTATAAAAATTATATGAATTATGATGTAATCAACATAAATTCCGATTACAATCCGAGTTTAGAACCAGCAATTCCAACTTTAGACAAAAATACTTTAACCACTACTCCAATCAATCGGTTTGGAGTTTACATTCAGGATTTAGCTCACTTAACCAATAAGTTTAAATTGCTTGCAGGGATAAGATACAGTTATCAAGACACCCAAAGTGAGGTATTCACATATGCAACTAAATCTACGATAAACTCAACTAATTATGATGGTGCTTTTTCACCCCGATTGGGATTGATTTATCAACCTTCTACCAATGTGACATTATTTACCAGTTATTCCAATTCATTTGAAATTAACACGGGTCAAGATGAATTGGGGAATACTTTAATACCTTCCATAATTGATCAATATGAAATAGGAGTTAAAACCAAGATAGTAAAAGAACGCTTGTATGTTAATATAACTGGTTATCAAATCACCAATGAAAATTTCTACCAACAATCTTTAAGCAACGGAAACACCTATTCTTACATTAAAGTATTGGCTGGCGAAGTACAAAGCAAGGGTGTGGAAATTGATGTGATTGCAAACCCAATTAAAGGGCTTTCAATACTAGCTGGATATAGTTTTAATGAAACAAAATATGTAAAAAGTTCCTATTTTATTGAAGGAAGTGAATTAAAATACAACCCAAAAAATACAGCCAATTTCAATATAAATTATAATTTTGAAAAAGGAACATTAAAAGGTTTAGCTTTTGGCTTGATCAACACCTATTTTGGCACCCGCTACGCCGGAAGACCTACGCGAGTTCAAATAGCAAATGATACCAGAAAGTTAATTTACGTTAAGGATTACTTTCAAATTGATACAACAATTACCTATACCTTTTCAAACTGGACCTTACGAGCTAAAATTAGTAATTTGCTCAACGAATTGAATTACAACATACACGACGACAATAGCTTAAACCCTATTGCTCCAAGAAATTATGCTGCATCACTAACTTACAATTTTTAAAAATGAAACAACTTAAAATTAGAGAACTACACCGCGACTTAGGCTATTTTTACATTGGATTGATTATTTCTTTTGCGCTTTCGGGTATCTTAATGAACCACCGCGATAGCTTTCATGCCGAAAAATATACCACCGAAACAAGATTGGTTGTAGTTAAAGTACCTCAGGAAAGTGAAGTTACCGATGAATATGCTGAAGAGCTAGGAAAAAAGCTGGGCATTGACGATAAATTTCGCCGTCAAAAGATGGACGATGGAAAACTGAAAATCTCATTTGAAAAGAACGATGTAGAAATAGATGTGAAAAGTGGCAAAGGCGAAATCACCACTTTTATTAAAACACCTATCATCAGCTCTATGATCAAGTTACACAAAAACACTTCCAATTGGTGGATTTACTATGGTGATATTTTCGGACTTTCATTAATCACGATAGCTATTACGGGAGCTATTATGATCCCTGCAGGTAAATTTAGTTTTAAAAGCCGAGGTTGGAAATTGGCTTTAGCAGGAATAATTATTCCGTTGCTGGTATTGTTGTTTGTATAGGATTTATTTTGAGAATTTACTTAAGTAATAAATGGAAGTAGTACTAATTATTTTTTTTCTATTAATTATCCTCTCAAATTTTTATAAATCAAAGATTAAAGGGATAATTGGAGAAAAAACCGTTTCATCAATATTAAACTTATTAGATAAATCAGAATATAAAATAATTAATGATGTTGTTCTAAAAGCAGGAAATACAACTACTCAAATAGATCATTTAGTCATATCTAATTTTGGAATTTTTGTAATTGAAACAAAAAATTATAAAGGTTGGATTTTGGGATATGAAAACTCAGAATATTGGACTCAAGTAATATTTAAAAGAAAGGAAAAATTTTACAACCCAATTAGACAAAACTTAGGTCATATAAAAGCAATAAAAAATTGCCTCAATGAATTTTCAAATATTGAATATATATCTATTATTGCATTTTCTTCAAATTCTGAGATTAAAGTTAAAACGACAACTGATGTTGTATATACTTATAAGTTAATTCCAACAATAAAAAAATATTCAAAAACAAATCTAACTGAAAAAGAAAAAGAGGAAATATTTAATAAAATAAATGAGGATAATATCAGAAAAACTTATAATAAAAAACTGCATGTTAAATACATAAATGAAAAATTAAAAAGAGTATGAAAACAATTAAATTACTTATTTCGTTAGTTTTTTTAAACTTGATTTCTTGTAACAAAAGTGATACAGTTAACACTCCAAACACCTTAGTTGGCACATGGAAATATAGCGAAATGTATGCCGATCCAGGAAATGGAAGCGGTGTCTTTACCCCTGTAACCAGCAACAAAACCCTAACATTTGACGCTAATGGCACTGTAACTTCTAACGGCTCCTTGTGCGATATGTCTACTGCATCCAATGCTAGCTCAACTGGAACTTATACTGCGACAACAAACACAATAATTCCTAATAGTTGTCCAAGTTCAAATATTATTTATGAATTTTCAGGCACCTCACTAATTTTAAATTATCCGTGCATTGAACCTTGCAAAGCAAAGTTTGTAAAATTCAATAATTAGTAATAAATAAATGAATTTAAATAAATTAATAGTAGCACTTCTGCTGTGTATCAATAACAATTTGATTGCACAAATAACGACTACTTCTGATAAAATTAGTATTGAAATCGTTAAGTCAAAATTAGTTGATAACGTAAGTGTATTTGGAATCAGACAATTGGCTGTAAAAAGTTCCGATTTAAGAAAGGTACTGATTAAAACTAAAATTAAATCGACAGAAGAAAACAAAACTAAATTGAGTGCATTTTCACTTTTAGATACAAACAATAATATACGTTACCGTCTTGCTGATTATAAAGGATATACAGGCATTATTGGAGAACCGGAATTAATTCCGTTTAGAAAAAATAGATTATATAAAGATAACGGAAAAGAAATAGATAATTATTGGTTACCCGAATACAATGAATCTGAAAAAGACTATTTTAATGACTTTGACAAAGAAGGCTACACTAATTTTGAATTGAAAATTAACTTTGGTACATCCGAGAATCCTAAATTAAGCATTTTGTATTTTGGAGAAACTAGCTATGAACGATTTACAGCCGAATTATTTTTTGCAATTATTGCCGATAATAAAGATTCTAACTACGAACTCTATTACAAGAATGAAAAGATAAGTGACATTACATTTAATAAATAACTTTATTAAAAAAAGCTCCGAAATCAATCGGAGCTTTTTTTTTTAATTCTTAACTGGGATATTTTCTAAAATTTCCAATACAAATTTCCAGAATTTTTGAGAAGAAGAAATACTTGCTCGTTCATCTGGGCTGTGGGCACCGTGAATGGTTGGACCAAAAGAAATCATGTCCATTCCTGGATAGTTCGTTCCTAGAATTCCGCATTCCAATCCGGCGTGACAAGCGGCAACATTCGGTTTGGTTCCGTTTTGCTTTTCGTATATTTTAACCAATAAGTCTAATATTTCCGAATTTACATTTGGCGTCCAACCAGGATAGCTTCCTGCAAAAGTTACTTCACAACCAAATAATTCATACGCCGAACGCAAAGCATTAGCCAAATCCATTTTAGAACTTTCCACCGAAGAACGGGTTAAGTTTTG
>NZ_JBJTND010000062.1:0-12158 GCF_046073885.1 Flavobacterium sp. | reverse complement strand
ACCCGAACAAATAGAACAAAAACTTGACGGGAAGTTAGATCGCCGTTTTTTTATTACTTCAAAAGAAGATTCGGAGTTGGGCGAAAAGGTGGTTTTAGTAATTGAAGGCGAGCCATTTAATGTTGGTTCTACTGTTTTCGCCCAACTCCGAATCTTCTTTTGCAGTAATAAAAAAACGGCGATCTAACTTCCCGTCAAGTTTTTGTTCTATTTGTTCGGGTAATATTTTAATACCACCACTATTTATAACATTATCAATTCTTCCCAAAAACTTAAACTGATTTTCGTTAACCAATTCTACCAAATCATTCGTAACTACGGTTTCTTCAGCAATTATTTTAGGAGCATGAATAACCAAACAATTTCTATCATCATAGGAAATAGTTACGCCTGGAAGTACTGTAAACACCTTATCTCCTACTCTTTTAGCAGCTATATGGGTTATCGTTTCGGTCATGCCGTAGGTTTCAAAAACCTGAGTTGGTAATTTCATAAGTTCTTTTTCTAAAGAAGAATTTATTCGAGCACCGCCAACAATTAGCTTCTTTACATTTCGCAATTCCTTTAAAGAATTTTGAGCCTGCAAAGGAACCATAGCAACAAAATCATATTTTTCATCCATTCCTTCCATAGGATGTGAACTTGGAGCAACATAATCTAAATCTAAACCTAAAATAATAGATCGAATTAGCATCATTTTTCCCGCTACATATTTAACAGGCAAACATTGTAAGGCTTTATTTCCAGCATGCAATTCAAAAAAATCTCCTGTTGCCAATGCTGAATTTACCATGGCTTGTTTGTCTACTCTAATTATTTTTGGAACTCCTGTAGAACCCGAAGTTTGCATTTCAATATAGGACTTAGCATCAAACCAATCCAATAAAAAATTTCCAACAGGCTTTTCAAAATCTTCTCCTTCTTTTATAAAGCTATAGGCAACTCGACATAAATCTTCTTTATCCAATTGAAAACCATTCAGTTTAAATTGGTTGTGCACATTTTCATAAGTAACATGAATCATGGTATTTTACTTTTAATTATTCTCTGGACTTATTTTACCAGTAAGTTTTTCTTTCCAATTAGTCCATTTGTATTTCTTACTAAAGATAACCAAAAGTATCGGAAAAATAATAAATACAGGATTAAATATTTCCCCTATTCCGCCGGGTGTTGAAGTGTCTTTAAAGAGTGAGTTGGTTTGTAAAGCAGTCCAATCTGAAGTTACCAAAAGTGCCGTTATTAAATTATTGGCTGCATGAAAACCAAGAGCTAACTCTATACCTTCATCCATGAGAGTCAGAATTCCTAAAAACACACCGGTTCCAATGTAATAAATCAAAACCCAATACCCCATTTTGTCAACTTCTGGATTTAATATGTGCATGGTTCCAAAAATTAATGATGTCATCAATAACGGAAACCACTTATTCTTAGATAAATTTGCAAATCCTTGCATTAAATATCCTCTAAAAATATACTCTTCGGTACTTGTTTGTATCGGAATTAAAGCAGTTGCAATAAGTACTAAAAGTAGAAATGGAATTGGCTTAAAATTCCAAACCAAACTCCCCGGACTTGAATAAAAAACTACTATTGTAGATACAATTGTAAATAGCGTCCATATTCCAAAAGAAAAAAAGACCCTACCCCAATCTATTTTTGATCTTGATGTAGTAACTGACAAAAGGGTTTGTTTATGAAAATAGTTTACTACCAAAATAAAACCAACAAATGCAAAAAGAAAAGTCAGCAGCATCAAAAACAAAGAAAGATTGGAATCTAATAATTGAAGTGCTTCAGTAGTTGTTTTAGGCGATTTACGTGTGTTTATACTTTTTTCAAAAACCAATAAACCCAATGGAATCTGACCTATAGTTGAAGCTACAACAATAGCTATGGATCCTAAAATGTATTTCCAAAATTCATTGCTTTTTTTAATCCCTTGTTCAATAAACATATAAATAAAATTTAAATTTTAATCTGTCAAACAGTACATTTGCACCGACTAAAATACTACAAAATTAATTAGCAATAGTGATATAAAAAAAGATGATTACAATATACCACAACCCAAGATGCGGAAAATCAAGAGAATGTTTGGCTTTTTTGGAAACTAAAAACCAATCTTTTGAGGTTGTTAAATACCTTGAAAGCCCTCTGAATTATGAAGAATTATGTTCATTAATCCAAAAATTAAACCTTTCTCCAATAGATTTAATACGCACCAAAGAATCAATTTGGATCGAAAATTTTAAAGGCAAAATCCTTTCAAATGAAGCTATTATTTCTGCAATGGTTGCGCATCCGATACTAATAGAACGACCAATTGTAGTATACAAAAACAAAGCAATTATTGCCAGACCACTTTCTAAAATTGAAGCGATTTTATAAATTATTAACATACATTTATGAAGCGTTATTAAACGAATGTTTAATTTTGTAGTATCATATCTTGAATAGAAATTTTACACTCCATCATGAAAAAAATTAAATTAATTTTATCCCTTGTTTTATTATTTGCCTCAATATTAAATTATTCACAAAATAAACCAGAAGGAAAAAAAATAAAAATAACGGGGAAAATAATTGAAAAAGATACGAATACCCCTTTAGAATACAGTACCATTTCTTTAGTTAATTCCAATACAAAAAAGGTTACTTCAGGAGGAATTACAAATGCTTCGGGAGAATTTAACTTTGACGCCACTCCTGGAACTTACATTGTAAAAATTGAATTTATTTCATTCAAATCATTAGAATTAAAAGAAAAAGCTTACACTTCAGACACTAATTTGGGTTTGATTTCATTGCAACGAGATGCTAAGCAATTAAATGATGTCGTTATTAAAAGTGAAAAAGCCTCTTTAGAAATTAAACTTGACAAAAAAATATACAATGTAGGTCAGGATATGATTGTTAAGGGCGGAACAGCAAGTGACGTTTTAGACAATGTGCCATCGGTAGCAGTAGATGGAGATGGAAATGTGACACTTCGAGGTAACGAAAATGTTAAAATATTAATTGACGGAAGACCTTCCAACGCAATCAACATTGCAGATGCTTTAAAAAGCATTTCAGCAGATGCTTTAGATAAAGTTGAAGTAATTACAAATCCATCCGCACGTTATGATGCTGAAGGTGGAGCCGGTATCATCAATATCGTATTAAAAAAAGGTAAAAATAAAGGAATTAACGGAACCTTCATTGCAACTGTAGGAAATCCTAAAAACAGCTCCGCTACAGGAACTATTAATTTCAAGAGTACAAATTTCAATTTGTATTCAACCATAGGATTCAACGATAGCGATGCTCCTGGAAGAACGCTTACAGATTCAGATTATTTAAATCCAGATGGATCAATATACAAAACAATAAAAGAACGTATTAATCGCTCTTCGGCAAGAAAAGGATATAATTATAGTTTGGGATTGGAATGGTATTTAGATAAAACCACAACCTGGACAAATGGATTTACATACAGAAAAAATGATGGATCAAGTCCAATTAATGATGTGATCAATAACTATGAAACGAATAATAATTTTGTTTCTAATCGATATAACGATCAATTTACCTATACCTACGACATTGAATACAGTACAAATTTCACCAAAAAATTTAAGAAAGAAGGCCATAAATTGACAATTGATGGAACTGTTTCAAAAAATAGTGACAACGATTTCTCAACGATTACCAATACATTTTTAGGAGCTACAAGTAATACTACAATTGAATCGTCTAAATATTATCAAACTCAAAACAGAACGTTATTACAAACAGATTACGTTTTACCAATTGCTAAAAACAGTCAATTTGAAGCAGGATACCGTGGTAATTTCAATGAATTTTTAAATGATTTTAGAGTTGGAAGTATTGACAATTCAGGAAATTATAATTCGTATTCTAATTTCACAAATGTATTTGATTACAAAGAAAAGATAAATTCCCTTTACACACAGTTTGGAACAAAAATTAATAAATTCTCGCTTTTATTGGGGATGCGTTATGAAGACACCAATATCGAAACCAAACTGCTACTAACAGATTTTTATAGTCTACGTAAATACAATAACTTCTTCCCTAGTGCTTTTTTCACCTACCAAGTTTCTGACAATAGCACTTTATCAATTAATTATAGTAAGCGAATAGAAAGACCTAGAAATCGTTTTATAATTCCGTTTCCAAATAACTACACTAGTAACATTAATTTATTTGTTGGAAATCCGAATATTAATCCTTCATTCACAGATGCTATTGATTTGGCTTATATGAATAAGTTTAATAAAGTTACTTTAACAACATCAGTATATTACAATAAAAATAAAAATCCTTTTCAATTTGTTAGAAGACCAACCGGAGACGTGGTAAGCATCATAGTAAACGGAATTCCTGTTGACACACCAGTATACTTATCGACTGCAGAAAATTTAGATACCGACACCAGATACGGCTTTGAATTTACTTTAAACTACTCTCCTTTTAAATGGTGGAAGTTAAACGGTAATTTTAATTTCTTCAAAAGTACCATTGTAGGGAACTACCAATACACATTAAACGGATCTAACACTGTAATTAGTCAAGATGTATACAAAGAATCTTCAAGCTGGTTTACTAGAATTTCTTCTAGAATCACATTGCCATTCAAAATAGATTGGCAAACAAATGCCACATATAACGCACCACAAAATAATTTTCAAGGAAAAAGCATAGGAGTATTTGCTGCAAATTTAGCTTTAAGCAAAGACATCATGAAAGACAAAGCAACAATTTCACTTAGCGTAAATGATGTTTTCAATTCCAGAAAAAGAATCATGCAAACTAATTTACCAACTTTAAGTTCGTACAGTGAAATGCAATTTCGTGAAAGACAAATTAATTTATCATTTACGTATCGTTTCAACAAACAAAAATCTGAAAAAGAAAACAAACCTAGAAGAGAAGGTGAAGGTGAAGGTGGTGATTTTTAATGATAAAATATAATATTGAAAATAAAAAAGCCCTGAATTTTCAGGGCTTTTTTAGTATATGTATATAGAATAATTATTCTGTTTCTAATTCTCTTTTTTCTCTTCTTTCTTTTAACAACTCTCTAGTTGCTCCAAAAACCCAGTAGAAAACGAAGTTAATTAAGAACATCATTAACCAAAAACCAATTGTTAAAATGGTTAAGAACAATAAGAATCCTAAATATTGTGCGAATGTAAACATATCTTTGTAAAATTTTCTTTATAAATATAGGTCAAAGATAATTCTAAAATTTTATTCTACAAATAATTTACAGTAAATTATCAACAAGATTTTAAACAATTAGAACCACTTCTTTTTTTTGAAATAATAAATCATTCCAAGAATTAAAACAAACATTAGCCCCATTACCATAAAATATCCATTCTTCCATTCTAATTCAGGCATGTATTTAAAGTTCATTCCATAGATTCCTACAATAAATGTTAAAGGCATGAAGAATACCGAAACAACAGTTAACGTCTTCATGACCTCATTCATTTTATGGCTTTGTGTAGAGAAAAAGAAACTCGAAGCACTATCTAATGTACTCAGGTCATATTCAATTTGCTCTAATAACTCTAAACATTTTTGATGTAAACGCTCAAAAAAAGTAAAATTATTGGGTTCAATCGCATCAAAAACATTGTCGTCTTTTATACTCTTAATAGAATACAAAGAATCTCGCAGCGGAATAATGGAACGCTTTAAAAAATTATAATTATCCCTATGTTTTTCAATTTGTTCTAAAATAGAAAGACTGGTACTGCTTTTCGAAAGATTAATTAACTCCTCTACTTTATCTTCCTCATTTTCGATAGTAATGTAGAAGTTTTCCATTATCGCGTCGAGTAATAAAAACAGTAAATAATCGGCTTTTTTTGTCCGAACTATACCCGAATGAGTTCTAATTCGCTCTCTAATGTGAGTAAAGAAATCACTTCTTTTTTCTTGAAATGAAACTAAAATTCCATTCTTTAACAAGAAACTTATTTGCTCAACCATAATGTTATTAGAGTCCCCATCTGGCAACAAGGATTTAATATTAAAAAACAAAGTATCATGATATTCATCAAGTTTTGTGCGCTTGGTTGTATTTAGTATATCGGATAACATAAAATTATCAACATCCAAAAACTCCCCTATTTTAACGATTAAATCCGTATCATTTAAACCATGAACATTTATCCAGTTAACCTTGTTAAAATCAACATGTTTACCAATTTCATCAACGTCAAATTCATGAAATTCAGCCAAATCTGTATCGTTATACACAAACAACTGAATCTCTGTTTGAGTAAATTTATGAATACCAGTATACTCCAATAATGAAGGCTGTACTTTTTTAACTTTTTTATATTTAATTTTTCGCACCGACTATAATTTTGTATAAATTTATAAATAATTATTTTTTATAAAGTAATTTTACACAAAATCATTTCATGAAAACATTAATTATCAACATACAAGAGTTGTTGCAAATTCGAGATGCTTCTATTCAAAAAGTTTCAGGCTCTGATATGAAGCAGTTGCCCTCAATAAAAAATGCCTACTTATTAATTGAAGACGATTGCATTCTCGATTTTGGATCAATGGAAAATTGTCCAAAAAACGATGTTGATGTAAACATCGATGCAACGGGCAAAGTAGTGCTTCCTGCCTGGTGCGATAGCCATACACACATAGTTTATGCCGGTAATAGAATACTTGAATTTGTAGATCGAATTAATGGATTGACTTATGAAGAAATTGCCAATCGCGGTGGCGGAATTTTAAATTCGGCAAAAAAAATAAACGCTATTTCAGAGGAAGAACTTTTCCAACAATCAAAAGTAAGATTGGAAGAAATAATGTCACAAGGAACCGGTGCTGTTGAGATAAAATCGGGTTACGGGTTAACCGTAGAAGGAGAAATCAAAATGCTTCGAGTAATAAAAAAGCTAGCTCAAAATTATCCTATTAAAATTAAATCAACTTTTCTTGGAGCACATGCTTTTCCTATTGATTACAAAGAAAATCATTCAGGTTATATTGATTTAATTATCAATGAAATGCTTCCTAAAATTGCCCAAGAAGATCTTGCAGATTACATTGATGCATTTTGTGAAACAGGATATTTTTCGGTACAAGAAACTGAACAAATAATGGAAGCTGGAAAAAAATATGGATTACAAGCCAAAATTCATGTCAATCAGTTTAATGCAATAAATGGAATTAAAGCTTGTGTAAAGCACAATGCATTATCAGTTGATCACTTGGAAGTAGTTACTGATGAAGACATTGAGGCGCTAAAAAACTCAGACACAATGCCAGTTGCCCTTCCCTCTTGTTCCTATTTTATTAGTATTCCTTACACTCCAGCAAGAAAAATAATTGATGCAGGTTTGCCACTAGCTCTTGCCACCGACTTTAATCCGGGAACTACTCCATCCGGCAATATGAATTTTGTTGTTGCTACTGCTTGCATCAAAATGAAAATGACTCCTGAAGAGGCTATAAATGCAGCAACTATTAACGGTGCTTATGCCATGGGAATAGCGAAAACGCATGGAAGTATTACTAAAGGTAAAAAAGCCAATATCATTATTAGCAAGGAAGTTACCTCATTTTATCAATTACCCTACGCATTTGGGAGTAACTTAATTGATACGGTATTTATTGAGGGAAAAATTGTACAATAAAAAAATCCGCGAAAAAGCAATTTAAGGCTCCTTCGCGGATTTTTTTAATATCCTATTACTATCTTAACGTAAAACTGGATTTAGAAACTAATTGATTTTTATCAAATAAGTTTACAAAATAAGTACCCGCAGCAAAGTCTTTCCCTGGCAATTCATGAACTACATCAACCGTTTTATTTTCATATTTAACTCCGGCTGTAAAACTATAAGTTAACGATTTATCACCAAAATTTACAGTTACTTTATCCCCTAGAACATTGTTTTTACTGTCAATTATTTGAACATAATAAGTTTTATCCCCAGATTTAGCAATGCTATTTTCTGCTATAGTAAAACTAACTTTAAGCACATCTACTCTACTTGCCTTGTCAGTTTCAATTTTTTTGCCAGAACTTCTTAATTTAAAAGTTGCTGTTTTTAAATTTAAAATAGAAAGCTTAGAACCTTTTTCAACCGTTTTAGCCAATTCTTCATTTTGACCAACTAAAACTTGGTTATAATTTTTAGCATCCGATAACACTACTTTTGTGCTGTCTAAATTGGTTGTTAATACTTGGTTTTGTTTTTTCAAAACATCAACCTGCTTCAACATTTCATTCATTTTTGTTTGTAACGAAAGAAACTGATCTTTGTATTTTGCTAAAGAAGCCGCATTTACTTTTGATTTTTCTAACTGAGCCATTAACCCAACAACTTTTTCACGTTCTGCGATTAATTCATCAGACATGGTCGTGTTTTCTGCAATAGCTTTATCATAACTATCTTTAAGTGATTTTAAATCATTCATTACAGATTCTTTCTCTGTTTTCACAGATTTAACTTCGGTAGTAAGCGCACTTGCTTCACTTGATAATTTAATATTGTAATACACACTTCCTAATAACAACAGAAGCAACACAAGAATTACAATTTTTAGGGACGAATTGTTTTTTTGATTTTCCATTTGGGATTAATTTTGTTAAGCAAATTTAATAATATTTATTTGTATAACGATAGTTTGTACAATTATATTATTTTTGAACTCAAACAAACAACAAAATGGAAAAACTAATCCGTTTTACGGCTTCCGACTTATCCAAAATCACCAATTATCGTAGTGGTGAAGTTAAATTTGGAGAAAAAATGATCACAATTCCTAAAGAACAAGATGTTGTTTCTTTTCTTCAAAATTGTGAATCGCAATTTGTATTATTCGGAATTCCCGAAGATATCGGAGTTCGAGCAAATTATGGACGCCCCGGAGCTAATTCCGCTTGGGAAAGCGCTATAAAAAGCATTGCCAATATTCAGCACAACCGATTTTGTAAAGGTTCACAAATTATTGTTTTAGGTGCTTTGGATGCCTCCGAAGAGATGAAAGCAATTGAGAATTTAGACTTCAACATTACCGAAGATCGCAAAAAAATGTGTGATTTGGTTTCGATAATAGATAAAGAAGTTGCACATATTATTGCAACTATAGTTAAAGCAGGAAAAATTCCAATTGTTATTGGTGGTGGACATAATAATGCTTATGGTAACATTAAAGGAACCGCTTTAGGAAAAGGAAAACCAATCAATGCCGTTAATTTTGATGCCCATTCCGATTTTAGAATCCTAGAAGGACGCCACAGTGGAAATGGTTTTTCGTATGCATTTGAAGAAGGGTTTTTAAAGAAGTATTTTATTTTTGGATTGCATCACAGCTACACTTCAAAAAATGTTTTAGACAAACTAAAAACATTAAAAGAGCGTGTTCTTTACAATACATACGACAGCATGAAGATCAAAAAAACAAAAGATTTTGATTACGAAATGCAGTTGGCACTCGATTTTATAAATAATGATTTTTACGGCGTAGAAATTGATCTGGATTCGATTCCAAACATCCCTTGTAGCGCAATGACATTAAGCGGATTTTCTGTTGAAGAATTAAGACAGTTTATTTATTTCTTTGGAAATCATACCAACGCGGCTTATTTACACATTTGCGAAGGCGCTCCAAGTCTAGATCATGAAAAGAACAATCATTTGGTTGGCAAATTAATTGGTTACCTCATAACCGATTTCATCAAAGCAAAAAACAATATCGTATTTCCATTATAAAACAAAACCCCGATTAATCGGGGTTTTATATTTTTATTAATGATTTACAGTCGCAACGGCTTCCGGATTGTGTTTGTGCTTGAAGAAAATTGCAAATAATACGGCAATTATTAAAGCATATCCTGCAAAAGCAAGCCAAATCGAATGCCAATCTCTTATCCCATCATGAGTGAAAAATTTATCAATTACTATTCCACTGATTAATCCTCCAAAGAAAGCTCCAAATCCGTTAGACATCATCATAAACAATCCTTGTGCAGAAGAACGTATTTTTGAATCGGTAGTAGTTTCTACAAATAAAGAACCAGAAATATTAAAGAAATCAAAGGCCATTCCGTAAACGATACAAGAAAGAATAATCATCCACAAACCATCTACTGGATTTCCAAAAGAGAACAATCCAAAACGCAATACCCAAGCCAACATTGAAATTAACATCACTTGTTTAATTCCGAATCGCTTTAAGAAAAACGGAATAGCAAGAATAAACAACGTTTCAGAAATTTGAGAAATCGACATGATTATTGTTGAATATTTAACTACAAAAGAATCAGAATACTCAGGAACTTTAGAAAATTCAGATAAATACACGTCACCATACATATTTGTTAATTGCAAAGCACCTCCTAAAAACATTGAGAAGATAAAAAACAATGCCATTTTGTAGGTTCCAAATAATTTAAAGGCATTCAATCCTAATTTTTCTCCCAAAGAAGCATCGGTAGCAATTAATTTTTGAGGCGGACATTTCGGTAAGGTAAATGAATAAATTCCTAATATAACGGCAGCAATAGCCGAAAGATAAAACATGTTATAAGATGCCTTATTACCTGTTAAATTGGTGATCCACATCGCAGCAATAAAACCAACCGTTCCCCAAACACGTATGGGTGGAAAAACTTTGACTACATCAAAATTGTTGGTTTTTAAAATATTATAAGCAATCGAATTAGACAAAGAAATTGTTGGCATGTAGCATAACATCGCTGCAAAAATCACATAATAAAATGTGGTTGGATCTTCAACTTGCGGAATGTACATGAGCGCCAATCCTCCTAAAATATGCAAAATCCCATATAACTTTTCAGCATTTATCCATTTGTCTGCAATGATTCCGGTTAATGCCGGCATCACAATTGAAGAAATACCAAGCGTAGAAAATATTGCTCCAAATTCGGCACCACTCCAATTCTTTGTTCCAAACCAATAATTTGCAACGGTAATTAACCAAGCTCCCCAAACAAAGAACTGAAGGAAACTCATTAAAGTAAGTTTAAACTTAATATTCATAATCGTTTTAGTTTAGTAAATAGATTGTAAATCTAATATAATTATCATAATAGAAAAATAATAATATTCTATTTATAAGAACCAATTAAAATAAAACAAAATTTTGTTTAACTTTTTGTAAATAATATTAAACATTTTGTAAATTTGTAGAAAATTATAACCATGAAAATTTACACGCTGCACAGCAAACAAAATCTTCCAATTTCAATTGATGAAGCTTGGAAGTTTCTTTCTGATCCAAAAAACTTAAAAGTAATCACCCCAATTTATATGGGATTCAAAACACTTTCGGGAGATGATAGAGCCATGTTTGCAGGTCAAATAATTCAATATATAGTTACCCCTGTTTTTGGAATTCCGATGAAATGGGTAACCGAAATCACACACGTAAAAGACAACAGCTATTTTGTAGATGAACAACGCTTTGGGCCTTATTCGTTATGGCATCACAAACATTTTCTCAGAGAAATTCCGGGGGGTGTTGAAATGGAAGACATTGTAGATTATAAAATTCCAATGGGAATCATAGGTCAATTGGTTCACCCTATTTTGGTTGCACCAAAATTGAAGGAAATATTTGACTTTCGTAGAAAAAAATTAATTGAACTTTTTGGAGAATTTAAAGGATAAATCATGAAAAATATTTTACTTATAGGAGGTTCCTATGGAATGGGATTAGCGATTGCAAAAGAATTACACAACGGAAACAAGGTATTTGTTGCCTCCCGAACAAATGAAAATTTGAATGATTTAAATGTTACCCACATTCCGTTTGATGCATTAACCGACACGTTAGATACAACCCAACTACCAGAAGTGATTGACGGATTGGTTTATTGTCCTGGAAGTATCAATTTAAGACCCTTTAGAGGATTAAAAATAGATGCATTCGAATCGGATATGCAAATAAATTTCATAAGTTTGGTGAAAGTAATCCAATCGGTTTTGCCCAATTTAACAGCTTCCAATCAATCGAGTATTGTATTGTTCAGTTCGGTAGCTGCCAGTATGGGAATGCCTTTTCATACCAGTGTGGCTGCAGCCAAAGGAGCCATCGAGGGATTTGCTAAAGCCTTAGCAGCCGAATATACTCCC
>NZ_JBJTND010000061.1:0-7920 GCF_046073885.1 Flavobacterium sp. | reverse complement strand
CTCTATTAATATTAGGCAATCCATTAATTTGCGTTTGGCTGATATTTGTTCCTCCATTTCTCGAAGAAGATTTTTTACCTGTAACAACGACTTCCTCCAATTTGTTTTCCGTTTTTTGAACCTTAATTACAGGTAAATCATTTTCTCCTAACGACAATTGAATTTGTGTAGTGGTATATTCTTTTATTTCCATACTCTTAATGGTAATCTTGTATGGACCTCCAACAGTAAGGTTTTCTAAATTAAATCTACCTTGTTTGTCTGTGGTAGTCTCATAAACAGAATTAGTCGGTAAGTGAGTTAAGGTAACATTTGCCTCAACAACTGGTGCATTTCCATCTGTAACTTTACCAGATAAAGATGAAGTAGTAATTTGTGCAGATAAGAAACCTATCGTAAACAAAAATACAGTAGTAAAAAATAATTTTAATTTCATAGTAAATGTGTGTTTTTTAGTGCTGCAAAAATAAATCTATAAACATGCACATTAATTAATTCGACTGTTATTATTATATTTTTTTATTGTTATCTTAATGTTAAGAGATTGGATTTAGAAAAAAAATCCTATCTAATTAAGATAGGAATAATATTAATTTAACACAAAAAAAAAGAGTTTAATAGTCAGTGTATTAAATAAATAACAAAAGTAATTCATAAATAATACAAGCTAATAATGCTGAAACTGGTATAGTTAATATCCATGCCCAAAGTAATTTAACGGTCACTCCCCAACGAACTGCGGATACCCTTTTTGTTACTCCAACTCCAATGATAGAACCAGTAATAGTATGTGTAGTAGAAACCGGAATTTTAAAATGCTCTGTGGTAAATAAAGTTAACGCACCAGCAGACTCTGCAACAACACCTTCAAAAGCATTTACTTTGGTGATTTTAGACCCCATAGTCTTAACAATTTTCCAACCTCCACTAAGTGTTCCTGCAGCAATTACTGAATAACAAGCAATCGGAATCCACTCAGGCATATTGGCTTTAATACCTTTATCCTCGTTAGGCAGTATTACATTAAGATCTAACAAACCATCTGACATATTATAATGCGGATGTGTTCTTAAAAACACAGCTACAGCAGCTGCAATAATACCCATTACTTTTTGAGAGTCATTTCCTCCATGACCCAAACTAAAAGCAGCTGAAGATAGTAATTGCATTCTTTTTAATACTTTCTCAGCTTTTGCTGTAGATAAAAAACTAAAAGATAAATTGAAGATTGCCAAACTAAAAAATATAAAGCCAACAAGCAACCATTTAATATTTCCTGGCTCACTAATTATTGCTAGAAAATGATTTTCAAAACGTGGTTTTTCGATATCAAATATCATTACTGTTGATAAAAACCACAATACCAACCCTATTAAAGTAAATGTGAAAACTTTAGGTAGGATTAATTTCTTGGAGGAATACATCATCCATAATGAAATGAAATAGGATATTATCATTCCTAAAAGAGGTGCTAATACAATAAAAGCTATAACGATAGCTACTCCAGAAGGCAAACCTCCGTTTTCTCCTGGTTTATACCAGTTAACTACATGAAATCCCGCATGTGCAATTGCAGCACCTGCAAACCCTCCAATTAAAGTATGGGAAGATGAAGAAGGTATTCCTTTCCACCACGTGATTAAATTCCAAATAATTGCAGCTAGAATACCTGCAAGAATTACTGTTAAATCGATATTTTCAGATTTTGCAGTCTTTGCAACGGTATCTGCCACCCCAAAACCGAATACCCAATAGGCTAAAAAGTTAAAAAAAGCAGCCCATAAAACGGCTTGAAAGGGAGTTAGTACTTTGGTTGCTACAATAGTAGCGATAGAATTGGCTGCATCATGAAAACCATTTATGTAATCAAATAATAAGGCAAGTACTATAATAACAATTAATAAAGTCATGGGGATTTAATAAAAATATTGTTATTAAATTAAGAGTGTTTTACAGAGATTTGCTCCATTACATTAGAAACACTTTTACATTTATCTGAAGCCGATTCTAAAGCCGAAAGCACTTCTTTATATTTAATAATGTTTTTAACATCAGTTTCGTTTTCAAAAATATCAGAAACCGCTTTATCAAATACAGCATCCGCTTTACTTTCTAATTTATTGATTTTTTTACAGGTATCTTTTATTAACTTGGTGTTATTTAAGTCTTTTAATTCTTTAATACCTTCATTGATTAACAAACAAGCCTCTAAATTAATTTCGGTTAATTTTCGAATAGATTTAGTGATTTTTTCAACTTGATATAAACGCATCCTACTTGCAGCCCCATGCATATAATCAGCCACATTATCAATAGCTTTTATTAAAGCATGAATATCTTCTCTGTCAAATGGAGTGATGAAATTCTTACTTAATTCTAAGTGTGTTTTATGTGTGATTTCTTCAATAGTAACCTCTAGTTCTTCAATTTTTCGGAAATAATCTTCACGTTCATTAGTTGGAGCATTAACTGCTTCGTGTAACGTTTCTGCCAAAACAACTAAATTAGCTGCTGCTTGCTCAAATAGAGGGAAAAATTTTTTATCCTTAGGAACTAAAAACTGAAAAATATTATTTAAGGTCATTTTTAATTAATTTATTATACGCTGCAAATATATCCATTTAATGTTAAGCCAATATTAAATTTGATTAAAAATATAACTAACAATGTTTATTAATATAGTTACTTTTTTAATTTCGATTTTGTAATTTAGCCTCATTAAATAAACCTTTTATGGACATCAACTTCAATAAAAACGAAGACCACAATAAACTTCTATTATCCGATTTAAAACAACGTTTTGCAAAAGTGAAACTGGGTGGCGGAGAAAAACGAATTGCAAAATTACATGCCGAAGGCAAAATGACGGCTCGGGAGCGAATTGATTATTTATTGGATACCAAAGCAAATTCCATAGAAATTGGTGCTTTTGTAGGTGACGGAATGTATACAGAGCATGGAGGCTGTCCTTCTGGCGGTGTGGTCGTGAAAATTGGATATATAAAAGGTAAACAATGCATTGTAGTAGCCAATGATGCTACTGTAAAAGCGGGGGCTTGGTTTCCTATTACGTGTAAAAAGAATCTTCGTGCCCAGGAAATCGCAATGGAAAACCGTTTACCAATCATTTATTTAGTTGATTCAGCAGGTGTTTATCTTCCTATGCAGGATGAAATATTCCCAGATAAAGAACATTTTGGCCGCATTTTTAGAAACAATGCCCAAATGAGCAGCATGGGAATTACCCAAATTGCTGCCGTAATGGGAAGTTGTGTGGCTGGAGGTGCTTACCTTCCTATTATGAGTGACGAAGCCATGATTGTAGATAAAACAGGAAGTATCTTTCTCGCTGGAAGCTATTTAGTGAAAGCGGCTATTGGTGAGAATATTGACAATGAAACACTAGGCGGAGCTACAACGCATTGTGAAATTTCAGGTGTAACTGATTATAAAGCCAAAGACGATAAAGATGCGCTCGACCGAATAAAAAGTATTGTAAGTAAAATTGGCGATTATGATAAAGCCGGATTTAATAGAGAAAAACCTCAAAAACCTGCGTTAGCAGAAGACGATATTTTTGGAATACTCCCAAAATCAAGAGCAGAACAATACGACATGATGGAAATCATCAAGCGATTGGTTGATAATTCGGAATTGGATCTATACAAAGAAGATTATGGTAAATCCATAATTACTGCTTATGCCCGAATTGATGGCTGGGCAGTTGGAATAGTAGCAAATCAAAGAATGGTTTCTAAAACCAAAAAAGGAGAAATTCAGTTTGGCGGGGTGATTTACTCTGATTCTGCTGACAAAGCAACCCGATTTATTGCCAATTGTAATCAGAAGAAAATACCCTTAGTTTTCGTTCAAGATGTTACTGGATTTATGGTAGGATCAAAAAGTGAACATGGGGGCATCATTAAAGATGGAGCCAAAATGGTGAATGCAGTAGCCAATTCGGTGGTGCCAAAATTCACAGTTGTTGTTGGGAATTCTTATGGCGCGGGAAATTATGCCATGTGTGGTAAAGCCTACGACCCTCGATTGATTTTTGCATGGCCAAGTGCGGAACTTGCTGTAATGGGTGGAACGCAAGCAGCTAAAGTTTTGGCGCAAATTGAAGCATCAGCTTTAAAAGCAAAAGGCGAAGTGATTGATGAAGTGAAAGAAAAAGAATTATTTGATAAAATAAAAGCACGCTACGACGAGCAAGTTTCTCCGTATTATGCAGCCTCAAGGTTGTGGACTGATGCAATTATTAATCCGTTAGACACAAGAACTTGGATCTCTATGGGTATTGAAGCAGCCAACCACGCTCCTATTGATAAGAAATTTAATTTAGGCGTAATTCAGGTGTAAATCAAAATACATAATGAGAAAAAACATAAACTATTTTTTGTACTTTTTTTTAATTGTTACAACAATAACTGCACAAAAAAAACTGAATTATAACAGTAAAGGAGAATTGAATCTAACAGATTATAAACTCCTTTTGAAGAACAAAAAATATCAGGCGATTTCCGCATTTGATACGGTATCTACAAAACCACTTTTGGTATACGCCATTTATATTAAGAATAAAAAACTTGGAATTTTAGATCATACAGCTAAAGAGGTTACACCTGCCATATACGACGGCATTGAAGGCTTGAATATCAGTTACACTACAGTAATGTTTGGATTTCATGAAAGCTATCCGGTAAAGATTGGCAAGAAATATGGCTTAATTTCGAACAGAGGAAAAGTCATTTTGCCTTTGGAGTACGATTACATTAACTGCGAAGCTAAAAAAAGTGTGAATAGAACTCAAAGAAAAGAAGTAGTAACTGATTCGGTTATTTTCGCTAGCAAAGGAAATGAAGAAATGTATTTTAGCCCACAGGGAAAGTTATTGAAAAAAGTTAACAACAATCAACAAGGCGAGTCAGAGGTTGTCCAAGAGACTCGTTATTATGATGATAACTTTTCTAACTACTCTACTCCAGAAAAAAAGTACGAAACATCACCTTATGGAACTATTATTCAAAAACTGGATAATGGTTTTGCTATAATACAGGCAAAAGTCGAAAATAAATATTACTATCAGGGCTTAATAGATTTGGCAACTAACAAACTTATTCTTCCTGCCATTTATTCTAATCTAATGGTGGTTCAAAAAGACAAAATTATCGCCATAAAAGACAAAAAGTACAATCTATTCAATACCAAAGGAGAATTGCTTTTACAAGAAACCTACGATAGAATAGATAGTTTTAATAAAATTTACTGGATTAAAAAAGAAGGAAAAACAGCCATTTTCGATTTGGATTTAAATCAAAAATCAGATTTTATTTATGATTCTTTCGGATCCTCTGGACCTGATTTTATGGAAGCTAAAATCGGAACAAAGGAAGGTGTAATCGATACTTACGGAAATATTGCCATACCATTTATTTATGATAATGTAGAAGGCTACTTCAATCGATTGGGTTCAGGGTTTGCATTCTTTAAGGTTACGAAAGAGGGAAAAAAAGGTATCTTATCAACCAAAGGAGAAAAGTTGACCGAAATCGTTTATGATGAAATCACTCCAGAATGCACAATTGAAGAACACGATGGTTATGGTGAACTAACCATGCCTATAGATCATGATTACAATCAAAAAGAAAATAATTATTTTATCATCAAAAAAGAGGATAAATACGGTTTGCTAGATAATAGTTTCAAACCAATGATTGAAAACAAATACGACATTATAAAAAAAAGTTTTCATAATGATTTTGTAATAATAGGAAAAAAACAAGCTAATAACTATCCTGATTTAAGCCTTTTAAATATTCGAACTAATACGATTATCTTGCCTTACGAATACGATTATTTCAAATACCTTGGAGGAAATTATTTCATGATTTACAAAAAAGCACAAATGGCAGTTTGCAATTTCGATGGTAAAATTATTATCCCAATGGCACCATGTACTGACCTATCAGACAGATTTTACCATTCGACAATTTATCACGGACTTTCAAAAATTGACGGTAGAAAAAGCAATTACTTGATAGATTATCAAGGTACTCAAGTTGACATGGCTTCGCATTAAATCGAAATTTATCTTTTTTAATATCAACTTTTAATTTATCAAAAAACTAACATCCAGTAATCGATTCAATTATGAAAAAAATATTTATTCAAAGTTTTATCCTTTTCAGTTTTCAATTTCTTTCAGCTCAAGAAATAGCTACTAGAAAAGATTCCCTTCAAGGAGGTTTGCGACCAGAGCGCACATGCTTTGATGTGCAGCACTATGATTTGAATATCAAAATCAATATTGATGAAAAATCAATTGTTGGGTATAATGATATTAGTTTTAAAGTTGTTGAAAATACTAAGAAAATTCAGGTTGATTTATTTCAAAACATGCATGTCGATTCTATTTTTTATAACAAAAAAAAATTAGACTATAAAAGAGAATTTAATGCTGTATTCATTGACTTTCCAACAGATTTAAAGAGAGACAGCGAAGCTAAAATTCGTTTTTATTATTCGGGTAAACCGATAATTGCAAAAAATGCACCTTGGGATGGTGGATTTGTTTTTACTAAAGACAAGCAAGGCAAACCATGGATAGCTGTAGCATGTCAAGGAACTGGCGCTAGCTTGTGGTACCCGGTTAAAGATTCACAAAGTGATGAGCCGGATAATGGTGCAACAATAAAAGTGGCAGTGCCAAATGGCTTAATGAATGTTTCCAATGGAAGATTTAAAGGAAGTCAGGATTTGAAGAACGGTTACACTCGTTGGGATTGGGAAGTAAAAAACCCTATAAATACCTATGACATTACGGTAAATATTGCCGATTATGCTCACCTTCATGACAAACTAGCCGACTTAGATTTGGATTACTATGTTTTAAAAGGGAATGAAGAAAAGGCCAAAAACCATTTTGAAGAGGCAAAATTAATGCTGAATTGCTTTCAGAGTAAATTTGGAACCTATCCTTTTAAAGAAGACGGATACAAATTAGTTGAAACTCCTTATTTAGGTATGGAGCACCAAAGTGCTGTTGCTTACGGAAATAAGTATAGAAAAGGTTATTTAGGAAGTGATCTTTCGGGAACAGGAATTGGATTATTGTTTGATTACATAACCATTCACGAAAGTGGACATGAATGGTTTGGAAATAGCATTACTTCCCGCGATATTGCCGATATGTGGATTCACGAAGGTTTTACAATGTATAGCGAAGTCGTTTATGTTGAATGCCAATATGGAGCAGAAAAAGCACAAAAATACATGAACGGAATGAAACGTAATGTAAGTAATGACGAACCTATTATTGGTCCGTTTGGTGTGAATAAGGAAGGATCGGGAGATATGTATTACAAAGGTGCTTTGATGTTGAATACGTTGCGTCACATAATTCACAATGAAGAGTTATGGTGGAAACTAATTTTAGACTACTCTACCACTTACAAACACAAAATTATTGATACGGAAACTGTTGTTTCTTTTTTTAATAAAGAAAGCAATATGAATCTAACTCCAGTTTTCAATCAATATTTGCGTTATTCTAATATTCCTGAGTTGTTAATTCGAAAAAACAACTCTAATTTAGAGTTCAAATGGAATGCCAATGAACCTAATTTCAACATGCCAATAGATCTTGATGTAAATGGAAAAGAGATTAGAATGTATCCAACATTAGATTGGCAAATAATGGGGGATTTAAAACCAAATGATGAAGTTAAAGTCTTAACCAATAACTTTTATATTGATGTTCGAATTGAGTAAATTAATTACTTCCAACTTGCTTTTCGAATTACCTTACCGTTTTCTGTTTCTTTAAATTTAGGTACAAAAATTAGTTCTTTTGGATGTTCGTATTTATCCAAGGAATCGAAAACAGTAGAATCAACATTAAATGGCTCGCCTTCAATT
>NZ_JBJTND010000060.1:0-5829 GCF_046073885.1 Flavobacterium sp. | reverse complement strand
CATTCAAAATCTTACCTCTTAAAGGCAAAATTGCTTGAAATGCTCTATCACGACCTTGTTTTGCAGTTCCACCTGCCGAATCTCCCTCCACAAGGTATACCTCACAACGTGCTGGATCTTGCTCAGAACAATCTGATAGTTTTCCTGGCAAACCACCTCCACCAAGTACGGTTTTTCTTTGCACCATTTCACGTGCTTTCTTAGCTGCATGACGAGCTTGAGCTGCAAGGATTACTTTTTGAACAATGATACGAGCATCATTTGGATTTTCTTCCAAATAATTTTCTACCATCTCACTTACCGCCTGACTAACCGGAGAAACAACTTCTCTGTTACCAAGTTTGGTTTTTGTTTGTCCTTCAAATTGTGGTTCTGATACTTTAACCGAAACAATTGCTGTCAATCCTTCACGAAAATCATCTCCCGAAATTTCAAATTTCAGTTTTTCCAACATTCCAGAAGCATCTGCGTATTTTTTCAACGAACGAGTTAAACCCGTTCTAAACCCTTGTAAGTGCGTACCTCCTTCGTGCGTATTAATGTTATTCACATACGAAAAGATGTTTTCGGTATAACTTGTATTATAAATTAAAGCAACCTCAACCGGTATTTCTCCTTTTTCGTGATCCATAGAAATCACATGAGAAATAATTGGCTCACGGTTACCATCTAAGTAACGGATGTATTCTTTCAATCCTTCTTCCGAATAGAAAACTTCACTTAAGTGATTTCCATCTTTATCTACTTCTCTTCTATCTGTAAATGTGATACGAATCCCTTTATTCAAGAACGAAAGTTCACGCATTCTAGCAGAAAGTGTATCGTAAGAAAACTCTACGGTTTGAGTAAAAATAGTATCATCTGGATAAAAAGTTTGCATGGTACCTCTTTTGGTAGTTTCACCCACTTGTTTAACCGGATAAATTGCTTTTCCTCTTTCGTATTCTTGCTCGTAAATTTTACCGTCTCTATAAACGGTAGATTTCATATGTCTTGAAAGTGCATTTACTACAGAAACCCCAACTCCGTGAAGTCCTCCTGATACTTTATAAGAATCTTTATCGAATTTACCTCCTGCTCCAATTTTGGTCATTACAACCTCAAGCGCAGAAACTCCTTCTTTCTTATGCATATCAACCGGAATACCACGACCATTATCTTCTACAGTAACCGACCCGTCTTCATTAATAGTAACTCCAATAGTATCACAATGACCTCCCATTGCCTCATCAATAGAGTTATCTACAACTTCATATACTAAGTGATGCAATCCTCTAACTCCAATATCTCCAATATACATTGACGGACGCATTCTTACGTGCTCCATTCCTTCTAATGCCTGAATACTATCTGCTGAATAATTGCTCTTTTTGATTTCTTCGCTCATATAATTTTATTCTAAAAAAATGTATTTTTTGTGTAACACGCAAATATATTAAATCAGGAAGGATTACAAAGTCAATTTATGCAATTTATAGTGGAAGTTATTAACATAAAACCTTAATAAATTAATCTGGAAATGCTTATTATCTATTTTATAAAACTAAAAAATAGAAGATAATTGGTATTCCATTTTTAAATTAATAATAGTAGTTAAAAAATATTCTCAACGGTGAATTGAGATGCATTTATTTCAAATGTAAATCCTTTTGAATTTCCTATTAATTTACTGCCCAAAGGAGATTGGGGTGAGACTGCAATAATTGTTGATTGATCAATATTAATTTTTGGAAGTGCAGCACTAATAAAAAGTAACATGCCGTTTGCTTGAACCAAACTCCCAAGCGCTATCTTATTATGATTGACGTTCGGATCAATTTTATCTAAAATGGCTTTTTGATCTAAAATTTCCTTTAACTTATGGTTGAGTTTTTCTTGCTCCAAATGCATCATTGAAAGTGCTGTTTCATGTTTATCCCCAGCAGACCCTTTAGCATCATTCTGCGCATCTTCGGTTAAACCCGAAATCATGTCCCTAAAAACATCGATGCGATCCTGAAGAATTTGATGGTACCGTTCTAATACTTGTTTTTTCATTAAGAGATTGATGCGTTATTAAAAATCAAATTTATAATTGGCACCCAACATGATTTGAAGTCCTTGAACTTGATAATTCATCCAACGTTGGTAATTTTGGTTTGCCAAATTATTTCCTTTAAAAAAGAAAGTCAATCGCTCATTATGTTTGTAATTCACTTGTGTATTCAAATCAAAGTAACTATTTAGGGTAACTACTTCAGGAGAACTTACGGATGGGAATATATTTACTATACTTGGTGTTGCTTTAAGATCTTTTCGTTGCCCTACAAAAAAGAGTTTGGCGCTTGCATACCATTTTGAATTGAATGAATAATCAACAAATGAACTCAATTGCATACCCGGCAGGTTCCATGCTTCTTGTTCATCTTGAATTCCGTAACTATTCAATATTCCATTCACACCAAAAGACAAGTTCTTTGAATAATCTGCTTTAAGCTCTCCAAAGAAACTAAGAGTTTTCACTTTGTCATAAACTACACCAAAAGAATTACCAAATCCGTAACCTGAATTATTCGTGTTAGGTTCTTCATATCCATTGCTTTTAAACAATGCTTTATTATCCTCATTTTTAAAAGAACCACGAACATTATACCCAATCGTATTGGTTAATTTTCCTTTTAAACCCACATATACATCATATTTTTGATCGGTTGGTACAACTCCAATTGTTGGCGAAACAAAAAAGTTATCTTGCACAAACCCTTGATATGAATTTTGTTTCAACTCCCCTTCTGCCCCAGCATACGCAATCATTAAATCTCCAACCACATTAAGTGAACCTGCAATATTTGGATAAATATAAACTTTACTTTTCGCTTCCGAAGTTTCCGTTTGTGCTAATGAATTATAATAAATTCCTACTCCAAAATTAATTGAAAGTTCTTTTTTGAAATAATTAAAAGTAGGTTGTATACCAAATAATGTAGATCCGTAATTCAATGAAGTTGAATTGTAAAAATCCTTTTGAAAAGTTCCGCCTACATAATCTAAAATAAAGTTTGTTTTTAATTTCACATCCATAATTTCAAATTGAGTAATTGGCTTCACAACAAATCGGTTTTCTGCAGAAGCATAATTATCCGAAAAATGATAGTACTTAAAAGTTACCTCCTTGAAAACTCCAGTTGCCAAAGCTACTCTTCCTCCTAAATATATATTTTGATATACTTGTTTCGGGTTAATTTTACCTAAAAACAAATCCTTGTCAGCTGGGAGTAAATTTTCATACAAAGCAGGATCCAATCCATACCAATTATAGGCTTGACGCTGATAACCCAAATCACCATTCCAAGAAATTTTATTTGATTTACTTCCATAAGTAGCATCTAGAGAGGTCGTTGAAAAATTGTTATCTAAAGCGACATTCTTAATTCCGCCTTGAGAGGAAATATGGCGCAACATAGCAGCAACATAATCCCCATTTTTAAGTGTTTTTGTTGCGAATAAATCGGCATTAATAGTTCCGTAGGTACCGGCTGCAAAAGTTGCATAATTGCTAAATAACTTTTCTTTTGCCCCGTTCTCTACCCCAGCCGCTTTTCCTTTAGCTGGAGCAAAAGTAGAAGCTACGGGAAATGAAAAAATGGAATATTGTATTGTTTCTTTTTTCGAATTATCATCATCGCTAAGAACTGGCGTTTCTTTCACTTTAAAGGCATCCGAAATGGTTGGCGTATATGCTTTTACTACATTTACTACTTCTGTCCCTATGTTTTCGTCTTTCTTTTGAGCGACAGCTATTTGGAAACCTAAAAGAACTACTAGGATTGCGATTTTATGTTGAAAATTGATTTTCATAATTTCTATCATTTAGTGAAGCACTTTACTATGCTTAAGTGACATTTATTTATTTTCTATTGACGAATTTGTTTTACTTTCTTCAGATTTAATAGCATCCAATTCCGTTTGGGCTTCTTGAATTACTTCTGGAAAATCAGTGAAATTTTCGATAACACTATCTAAAATTGCTGTAGCTTGAAAACTATCTTTTAAACCATAATAATTTTTTGCCATAACCACTAAGCCTTTCGCTCCAAAAAATTTATAACCTGAATAATCTTTAGCCAATTTTTGAACCGATTTATTTGACTCGGCAAATTTTCCATCTTTGTTTTTGAAATAGGCATCATAATACAACGCTTCTGCTGCTAGTTCTCCTTTTGCGATTTTCAATAAAACAGAATAAGCATAACGCGCTTTCACTTCGTCATTCGCTTTTATTGCAGAACGCGCAACAATGATTTGAGCATCACTTTTTATTTTGTCGTCTATTTTAGGGTTGGCAATTACTTTATCAGCATAAACAACTGCATTCAAATAATCTTTTTGTTCATAATAAGAACGCATTAAATTAGCTTGAGCGAAGGTTACATTCTGAGGAAAATCTGCTTCAGTTTCTAAACGATTCAAAACGGTAATTGCTTTTTCAAAATCATTTTTCTTCAAATAGATTTCACACAAACGCACTAAAGCCTGTTCAGTATATTCACTTTTAGGCTGCGCAATTACATATTCATAATTTGAAACTGCATTGGCCTCCAAATCATCGGCATAATAGGATTGCGCCAAATAAAAGTTTGCTTTTAAGGCATGTAACCCTTTTGGAAATTTAGCCAAATACCCGCTTAATGTAGAAATAGCTTGCTTGGTGTTATTTTGCAAATACTGTTTCTCTGCAGCCTCATAGGTATCATTATCTAAATCGGCATCCGATACTTCTATAAAATTCAAAGTTCTTACCCAAGTGGCATACTCATCTACTTTCCCATTATCTACATATATAAGTCTAGCAGTTGTAACCGCTTCTAATGCTTCGGGAGTTTTAGGGAAATCGGCAGCCACCTTTTTAAATTTGGCAATAGCCAACTCATCTTTGTTGGCATTGTAATAAACCAATCCTTCTTTTAAGATCGCTTTACTCGCATAGGAACCATTTTTATATTCTGACAATAATTGATCGTAGGTTTTAATTGCCAAATCGGTTTTGCTTTCGGCTACATAAGTATTTGCCAATTCAAATAAAGCATCATCGCGGTACTGTGACGATTTATAGGCCTGTAAGAATTTATTAAAATCATCTATTTTCTTTTCATTTTTCCCAACAAATCCATAACTAATGGCCTTTTGGAAAGCCGCATAATCGGCATCCACACTTTTTAATTCAATGGCTTTATTGTAGGCATCCATGGCAGGCCAATATTTGGAAGTAACAAATCGGCAATCTCCTAATCGTAAATAAGCATCATTCAAACGGATTTTATCCTCTTTATTGGATTCGATAAAAGATTGAAATTGATTTCCTGCTTGCTCGTATTCTTTCTCTTTAAAATAACAATACGCAATGTTGTAATTTAGATTCTTTGCCTCTGGAGTGTTTTTCGCCTCAACACTTCCTTCAAATTGTTTAAAACTCAACAAGGCCTCTTTGAAATTATCCAAAGTATATTCTGTTTCAGCTTTCCAAAACGAAGCACGTGCCGAAAATTTAGCGTCTTTTTGAACTCCTATTGAAGTAACAAACATCTTTAAGGCCTCTTGATAATTTCCATCGGTATACAATTCTAAACCTCTGTAAAAAGTCACCTTTTGATAAGCTAATTTATTTTCTGGATTATTATTTTTTTCCAAAATCACTAAGGCTTCCTTGTAGTTTTTAGATGTAATATAAGAATTGATTAACAAACTCTCCAATTCATTTTTACTTGGTGAGTTTGGATATTTTGTTAAAAACGAATTCAATACATCAGGCACCGATTGATATGAATTTCCAATTTCATAACTGATTTTAGC
>NZ_JBJTND010000059.1:0-2154 GCF_046073885.1 Flavobacterium sp. | reverse complement strand
AAACAATTGCTGCAAAAACCGATGAAGAATTTGATGCTACGGTAAGTAATTTAAAAGATCAAGCCATCATATTTGCAAAGCTATCGCAAAACATACCTCAAGAGGCTGGTATGATTATCAGAAACATTGATAATCCTGCATTCTTGCTGCATTTTGTAGCATCTAATTTAAACTTGCCAGTGCCTGATAAGCAAAGTATTTTGCAGACTGACAGCTTGAAGGAACGAGTGAAAATGGTATTAAAATATATCAATCACGAAATTCAATTATTGGAATTAAAAAATCAGATTCAGAATAAAACCCGTCAGGATTTAGATAAACAACAACGTGAATATTTTTTAAATCAGCAATTAAAAACTATTCAGGAAGAATTAGGCTTTGATGATAATAAAAAAGACTTAGCCAATTTGAAAGAACGTGGTGCAAAAAAACAATTTACAGAAGATGCTAAAAAATTATTTAACCGTGAGTTAGATAAATTGAATCGTATGCATCCTGCATCAGCAGAGTATTCGGTGGCTTATAATTATGTTGAAACATTATTGGATTTGCCTTGGAATGAATTTACAAAAGATAATTTTGAACTGAAACATGCTGAAGAAACTTTGCATGATGACCATTATGGTTTAGAAAAAATCAAAAAACGTATCCTTGAATATTTAGCAGTTTTGAAATTAAAAGGCGATATGAAATCGCCGATACTTTGTTTTGTTGGCCCTCCGGGTGTGGGTAAAACTTCATTAGGAAAATCAATTGCCAAATCATTAGATAGAAAATTTGTTCGCATTAGTTTAGGTGGTGTGCATGATGAAGCCGAAATACGTGGACATCGCAAAACCTATATTGGTGCTATGCCTGGCAGAATTATTCAATCATTAAAAAAAGTACAAAGCAGCAATCCTGTTTTTATTTTAGATGAGATTGATAAAATAGGACAAGACCACCGCAGCGACCCTTCATCGGCTTTGTTAGAAGTTTTAGACCCTGAACAGAACTCACATTTTTATGATAATTTTTTAGAATTAGAATTTGATTTATCTAAAATTTTCTTCATTGCTACAGCCAATTCATTACAAACAATTCAGCCTGCTTTACGCGATAGAATGGAGATTATTGAAGTAAGTGGTTATTCATTAGAAGAAAAAATGGAGATTGCGAAAAAGTATTTAATCACCAAACAACGTGAAGCTCATGGCTTAAAATCATCACAAATAAAAATATCAAACGCTGCTTTACAAACTTTAATTGATGGCTATACCCGTGAAAGTGGTGTTCGTGAATTAGATAGGCAAATAGCAGCATTGATGCGTAACACAGCCAAATCAGTAGCAACTGATGAAGGTTATGATACCAATATTACGGTTGAAAAAGTACAAGAAGTTTTGGGCAAAGTACGTTATGACCGTGAAATGTTTAAAGAACAAAATCCTGCAGGAGTGGCTGTAGGATTGGCTTGGACATCAGTTGGTGGTGAATTGCTTTATATTGAAGCTATGAAATACGAGGGCAAAGAAGGGTTGAAATTATCAGGGCAATTGGGTGATGTAATGAAAGAATCGGCGCAGGCTGCCTTTACTTTTATTAAAGCAAATGCTAAAAAATTAAATATTGATAATTCGGTTTTTGAAAAAGAAACTATTCATATTCATGTACCCGAAGGTGCTACACCTAAAGATGGCCCAAGTGCTGGTATCACCATGCTTACAGCTATAACATCATTACTGACCAACCGCAAAGTAAAACCACTTTTAGCTATGAGTGGCGAAATAACTTTACGTGGCAAAGTGTTGCCAGTGGGTGGCATTAAAGAAAAAATATTAGCAGCCAAACGTGCTGGCATGAAAGAAATAATTTTGTGTAAAATGAACCGCAAAGATGTAGAAGAAATCAACCCTGATTTTTTAGGCAATCTTCAATTTCATTATGTAGATAGAATGACCGATGTATTGGAGATAGCATTGGTGTAAAATTAGAAAAGGCTTTCAGTAAATTCTGAAAGCCTTTTTTGTTAGTTATATCCCCCCAGCTCGTCCACGTTTGTAGTATAGCCATGCGTATAGCCAACGAGGACGTAAGAGGCAAGTCGTCTGTGACGAATAAATAAAAACAATTTATACCTTTATTAAATGGCAGGCGATAGAAATTATGCAGGTA
>NZ_JBJTND010000058.1:0-13346 GCF_046073885.1 Flavobacterium sp. | reverse complement strand
ATTCTTGTTTTTCAATTTCATTCCCTCTCTCAAATACTCTTCTAATTACCGCACTAAACTGTTTATTCCATTCTATTTTACTAATGTCAGTATCCCAAAATAAAGATTTTCGCAATAATTTTATATTGGGTCTATTTGTTTCAATTTTATGTTTTTCTTCATTTATGTCAAAGTAGGTTTGAAGTATTGCTAACGAACCTTCTTCAAATCCAAGTTTTTCTTCAATCTTAAGTGCTAAAGCGGTATTTAACTTACGCTTACCTTTAGTAATTGCATTTATAGTTTGTGGATGTTCGCCTATAGACAAAGCAAAAGGTCTTTGATGCAGCGCTCTTTTTTTAAATTCACGCTCCAAAATAATTCCAGGATGGATTCCCTTGTATTTTTCTAAATAATTATTCATAGTACAAATGTAAACAAATTTGTTTACATTTAGTAAAAAAACTATTTATTATAAATATTTTTACAACAAATAGTATTTAAAAGTTCCAAATCCGACATGAAATAGTTCGAGAGGACTCCTCTCTGCTCCACGAGTTGAACCAATAGCCTCTAAAATTTTAGAGGCTATTTTTTTTTTAAATAATCACTTAAATCAATTTAGATTTAAATTTTACAATTATTTCTTCAATATCTTCTTTAATAAATTCCCAGTATTTCCCTCTAAAACAAATGGGGTTGAATTCATCATCAGCAAAATTAAAATTAGTGAAGTTATTTATTAGCAATTCCCTATCATGAGAGTAGGGATATCTTTGCTCATGCAAGGCTAACATTTGAGCTAAATTATAATTTTCAAAAAGCTCATGTAAATCCCAAAAATCTTTTTTTCGCCCGCCTCTTTGAATCACATCGAGCTTCATGGCAATAATCTCCTCAATAGAAGCCATTTTAATAGAATCTTCAATTATAACGGGCTGGATAAATTTATCGGTGTAAAAAATATCGAGCTTTATGGTGTTGTCGTTGTTCTCTCCTATTAGATAAGACTTACCAATTCCGGGTATATTATTTGAAAAATGATCCACATATGGAAAATTTAATGTTAAATACTTTTCAATTGAATCAAAATCAATCTCACCGTAATCCACATCACTAAAAAGATCGATGTCAATCGATTCTCTATGCCCTACTTGAAGACTCAAGGCAGTACCTCCAACTAATCTAAAACTTGCAAATTCCTCTGCATCCATTAATTGCAGCAAGCTCTTTTTCAATAAATCATTTACAGTATTATAGTAAAGCATTTTGCTATTTGTTAGTATAGATTGTATATGGCAAAACCGTTACTTGATTGAGCACATTATTTATTTTTTCTGAACCGTAAAATCGAATTAATTCTTGTTTTTCAATTTCATTCCCTCTCTCAAATACTCTTCTAATAACCGCACTAAACTGTTTGTTCCATTCTATTTTACTAATTTCAGTATCCCAAAATAAAGATTTTCGCAATAATTTTATATTGGGTTTATTCGTTACCTTCTTCTGTTTTTCTTCATTTATATCAAAGTAGGTTTGAAGAATTGCTAACGAACCTTCTTCAAATCCAAGTTTTTCTTCAATCTTAAGCGCTAAAGTTGTATTCAACTTACGCTTACCTTTAGTAATTGCATTTAAAGTTTGTGGATGTTCACCTATTGACAAAGCAAAAGGTCTTTGGTGCAGCGCTCTTTTTTTAAATTCACGCTCCAAAATTATTCCAGGATGGATTCCCTTGTATTTTTCTAAATAATTATTCATTGTACAAATGTAAACAAATTTGTTTACATATAGTAAAAACTATTTAAAATCAATTATTTTTTTCCCATTAGTATTTAAAAGTTCCAAATCCGACATGAAATAGTTCGAGATAATTCCTCGCTGTTCCACGAGTTGAACCAATAGCCTCTAAAATTTAAGAGGCTATTTTTTTTATTTAAAAGTTCCAAATCCGACATGAAATAGTTCGAGATAATTCCTCGCTGTTCCACAAAAAAAGCCCATAATATTAGGGGCTTTTTTTTTATTTTTTACTCAGGAGCTACAACTGCACCTTCCCAGTGCATCATGCCGCCTTCTAAATTATAGGTATTTGCAAAACCTATTTGATTCATGATCGAACAGGCTTGAGCACTTCTCCCTCCTGCTTTACAATACACATAGTAATTTTTAGATTTGTCCAACTCTTCTAATCGATAGATAAATCCTTGTCCTTTATAAATGTCATTTAATATTGCACCCGGAATGATTCCGTCTTGCCATTCGTCTTCGGTACGTACATCAAGTATTTCAGCATTGGTGTCGGCTGCCAACTGGCTTGCCCAGTCTTCTTGTGATAAATTCATATGGATTATTTTTTTTTTTCAAAAATAGGAATTTTCTTCATATTAAATATTCAACGCAAAACAAAGCCTTTTTTTATCTTAACAAAAAAATAACATGACATTTGTATATACAAATAAAAATTTAGTTACATTTGTACCTACAAATATTGAGTGCCCCAATATGGAAATTGAGAAAGTTGTAAAATCAAATATTAATCTTGACGATTCTAAAAAAATCATCCTGAATATTATTTATACTCAAAATGTTGTTGCCGATAAATTTAATGAGATCATTAAACCATACGATTTATCAAGCGAACAATACAATGTATTACGCATTTTGAGAGGTCAAAAGGGTCGTCCTGCTAACATGTGTATCATTCAAGAACGAATGTTATCCAAAAACAGCAACACCACTCGATTGATTGATAAATTACTACTTAAAGAATTAGTAACTCGAGAGGTATGCCCTGAAAATAGAAGAAAAATTGAAGTATTAATCACCAATAAAGGTTTGGAATTATTAAAGATTCTAGATCCTAAGGTTATCGAATATGAAAATCAATTTGCCGATAATTTAAGTGCTACCGAAAAAGCACAACTCAACACCTTATTAGAAAAATATAGAACCTTAAAATAAATACTATGAGTCAATTTAATGAAAATGCAAAATGGCGTTACGCCACAAAAAAATTTGATGCTTCAAAAAAAGTATCTGCTGAAGATTTAGCCACTTTAAAAGAAGCTATTCGCTTATCTGCTTCTTCTTTCGGATTGCAATTATACAAAGTAATTGTAGTTGAAAATCCAGAAGTAAGAGCAAAACTTAAAGATGCTTCATGGGGTCAGACTCAAGTTGTAGATGCATCTCATTTAATTGTTTTTGCAAATCAAACTACAGTAACTGATGCTGATGTAGATGGATACATCAACAACATTGCTGCGACACGTAATGTACCTGCAGAAGCGTTATCTGGATATGGAGATTACATGAAAGGAGCAATTGGAAATATGCCAGAAGAAGTAAAACCTATTTGGACTTCTAAACAAACCTATATTGCTTTAGGTAATTTATTAAATGCTGCTGCAGAACTTAAAATAGATGTAACTCCAATGGAAGGATTTGTACCTGCTCAATACAATGAGATTTTAGGTTTAGATAAATTAAACTTAAATGCCGCTCTTGTTGCTGCTGTAGGATACCGTCATGAAGAAGATGCTACACAACACGGTGCAAAAGTTAGAAAATCTAACGAAGATTTATTCATTACCATTTAATTCAATAACCCAAATAATAAACAAAAATGAAAAATTTAAAATCAATCGCAATCGCATTATTAGTAACTGTATCTACAATTGCTACTGCACAAGTAAAAAAAGTTGACGCTGCAAAAAGTAGCATCGCTTGGTTAGGAAAAAAAGTAACTGGTCAACACAGTGGAACGATCAACTTAAAAGAAGGAAGCCTTATTTTTAAAGGAAAAAAATTAACTGGCGGAACATTTGTAGTGGATATGACAAGTTTAACTTCAACGGATTTAACTGGAGAATACCAAGAAAAATTAAATGGTCACTTAAAAGCTGATGACTTCTTTGGAACTGATAAATACCCAACATCAAAATTAGTTTTCAAAAAAATTGCTGATAAAGGAAATGGCGTTTACAATGTTACAGGTGATTTAACATTAAAAGATGTAACTGCTCCTATTAACTTTACAATCACAGTAAAAGGTAATAAAGCTAATTCTGCGTTAAAAATTGACAGAACTAAATACGGAATTAAATATGGTTCTGGAAGCTTCTTTGATAGCTTAGGAGATAAAGCTATTGCTGATGAGTTTGAATTAACTGTAAATTTACAGTTCTAATAAACTATCAATTTCAAACAAAAAAGCCTTAAAGATTTCTTTAAGGCTTTTTTTATGCAGTTATATTATATTTGCTCCATGAAAAAAATAGCACTCATAGACAATTACGATAGCTTCACTTTTAATTTGGTGCATTATTTAGAAGATCTAAACTGTAAAGTTATAGTTTTTCGAAATGATGAATTTGAGTTAGAAGAGCTAAAAGATTTTGAGGCTATTTTACTATCTCCAGGCCCTGGAATTCCTTCAGAATCAGGACTTTTATTAGAAATTATTAAAATTTATGCTTCAACAAAAAAAATACTAGGAATTTGCCTTGGACATCAAGCAATAGGAGAAGTATTTGGGGCAAAATTACGCAATCTCCCAAAAGTACATCACGGGGTTTCTGACACCATAACTCAAACAGGAACTGATTCCCTTTTTAATACCTTACCGCAACAACTACAAGTAGGGAGATACCATTCTTGGGTAATTGACTCCTTGAATTTTCCTGAATCATTAGAAATTACCTCAACCACCAATAACGGAGAAATCATGTCGATTCGCCATAAAAATTTCAATGTAAAAGGAATTCAATTTCATCCCGAAAGTATACTTACCCCATCCGGAAAAATCATATTATCCAACTGGATTGAAGAATAATGAACCCTTATTTTTGTTTAACTAATTATTAAGTTAAAAATAAAATTAATTAAATTTATTATTTAAATAAAATCTATTATACAATTGATTTTTAAATTTATAAACACATATTATAGATATTATCTATGATTAAAAACTGGTTAAATAATCGTTAATAATTAATTAAACAAGTGTTTAATTTAAACGAATGTTTAAATTTGCAACCGATTCAAATTATTCAGTAATGGAATTTAACGAAAAGCAAATAGAGATTCTTCTTGTCGCCGAGCAACTTTTTGCCGAAGAAGGTTTTGATGGAACTTCCGTTAGAGAAATTGCGAAAATTGCCAATATTAATGTGGCAATGATTTCTTATTATTTTGGATCTAAAGAAAAGCTACTGGAGGCAATAGTCTTATACCGTATTTCGGGACTTCAATTGCATTTGGAATCACTTTCAATTGAGAGCATCTCTCCTATTGAAAAAATAGATCGATTGATTGAATATTACATAGAAAGGATAAACTCCAATCGTCATATGTATCATATTTTACATTTTGAGCTATCTACCACTAAAAGAGAACTAAACTTAGAGGAATTTACCCAAGTAAAAAGAAACAATTTAAAACTATTAGAAAATATTATTCTGGAGGGTCAACAACAAGGAATCTTTCAACCAAATATAAATATTGCTTTAATTCCTTCAATAATAGTAGGAACAACGACACATTTTCATATGAATAAAAGTTTTTTTGAGGAATTATTACAACTTGACTCGGAAGAAAAATATGAAAATTATATAAAAATTGATTTAACCAAACACATTCAAAAAACAATAAAAGCCCTACTTATTCATGAAAACTAAATTAATGCTAGGATTTTTGTTTTTTATCTCTTTGAGTTCGAAAAATTTCGCTCAAGAGAAGAAAACAATGTCACTCACAGACGCTATTGCTCTTGTAATCAACAACAGCAATGAGGCCGTTTTAGCCAATACTAAAGTGGCAGCCTCCAAATTAGAAATGGAGATTCTAAAGAACAACCAATATCCATCTGCAAAAATTTCTGGGCAATACCTAAAATTAACAGGCGCAAATGTAAACTCTCACTTAGGAGGAGCGGGCGGAGGACTTGACGTGAGCCAGTTACTTCTTGGACAAGCCAATGTGTCGATGCCGATTTTTAGCGGATTCAAAATAAAAAATAGTATTGTTGCCTCAGAAAATTCATTCAAGGCACAAAGCTTTACTGCATCACACACTAAAGAAGAATTGGCTTTGAATGTAGTTGAATTATTTGCAGGTCTATATAAATCAACCGAAATGGTTAATTTACTTAAAGAAAATCTTAAAAGTGCTCAACAACGCACTAAAGATTTTTCTGCAATGGTAGACAATGGTTTGATTGCCCGAAATGATTTATTAAAAGTACAACTCCAAGAGTCGAATGTAGCACTATCACTAGCAACCGCACAAAAGAATGTGAATGTATTCAATTATCAATTGGTTTCTCTATTAAAACTATCTGAAGGCACCAGCATAGATATTGATATTGAAGCCGTGAAAAGAGATATGGCTAAAAACCAATCTCAAAACACTTCTGCTTTACGAAATGACTTAGAGGCTTTAAATTACAAACAAAAAGCAAGTGAGGCAGGTATCAAAATTGCAAAAGCGGGCTACTTCCCTTCTCTAGCATTAACAGGCGGTTACATTGCATTTGATTTAAAAAACACCCTTTCGGTAACCAACGCAATGAATTATGGTATTGGCTTCAATTATGACTTGGCCTCTCTTTTTAAAAATGGAAAACAAGTTAAACTTGCCAAAATCAAATTCGAAGAGGCTAAACAAGCCACAGCCCAACTATCTGATAAAATAAAAGAAGAAATTCAACAAGCGGAAGAAAATTATGCACTGGCCTTAAAACAAAACAAAGTTTACGCACTGGCTTCAGAACAAGCAACCGAAAACTATCGCATCATCAAAGACAAATATGATAATAATCTAGCAAACACAAATGATTTATTGGAAGCTGATGTTCAACAATTACAAAGCACCATTAACCTTTCTTTAAGTCAAGCAGAAATTGCTCTTAAATACTATCAATTACAATTTGCATCAGGAAAACTAATTAATTCATTCAATTTAACAACACCAACTAAATAATAATACTCATGGAAAAGTCTCAAACTAATAAAAAATTCATTCTAATATTTGCTGTTTTAATTCTTGTTGGAGGATCCTACGGAACATACAAATATTTGCATTCTCAAGCACATGAAACAACCGATGATGCTCAGATTGAAAAAAATATGAACCCAATAATTCCAAGGGTTGCCGGGTACATTACTAAAGTATATGTAAAAGACAATGACTTTGTAAAAAAGGGAGATACCTTATTCACAATTGATAATAAAGATTATTTAGTTAAAGTTGAAGAAGCTAAAGCAGCATTATTATCTGCTGAAGGAAGTTTTGAAGCATCAAAAGCTGATATTGGAACTGCACAAGCAAATGTTTCGGTATCGGATGCCAATATGCAATCAGCAAGTGGAAATATCGAAACTGCTAAAATCAGATTGACAAGAGCTTCAAATGATTTTGATCGCTATGCTAATCTTTATAAAAACCACAGCATAACAAAACAACAATATGAGCAGGCAGAAGCAGCAAAATTAGAAGCGCAAACCCAATTGCGTATTTTGCAAGAGCAACAAAAAGCCAGCGCTTATCAAAAAAATGTAGCTTCCGCTCGAACTACAGTTTCTAATAAACAAGCAGAAGTTGCTTCGGCAAATATTAAAAAAGCACAAGCTTTTTTAGACGCTGCAAAATTAAATTTAGACTACACCGTTGTTACAGCAGCAATTGACGGACAAGTTTCTAAAATAGCTGTTCAACCTGGCCAATTTGTACAACCAGGTCAATCTTTATTTTATATTATCAATAATGCGGAAGCGTGGGTAATAGCAAACTTTAAAGAAACGCAATTAAACAAAATGGTAATTGGTCAAAAGGTAACCATTAAAGTGGATGCATACCCTGACACCGATTTTAACGGAACCATTACAAGCTTTTCACCAGCTACAGGAGCACGATTTTCAATTTTACCTCCAGACAATGCTACCGGAAACTTTGTTAAAACAATCCAACGTTTGCCTGTTAAAATTGCTATTGACACCGATAATGATGCCGAAAAAGTAAAATTACTTCGTCCGGGAATGAATGTAGATGTAGATGTACATTTAAAATAACATTAGACAGTTAGAAAGCTAAATATTTAGACTTCTTAGCTAAGAATCTAATATCTAATAATCCAACTATCTAAGAATCTAAAAATCTATTATTAAAATGGTTCAAGCAGACGATTTAGTAGAATATGGTTACCGCAGGGTAATAATCACAATTACTGCAGTGCTTTGTGCATTGCTTGAAATTGTTGATACTACCATTGTGAATGTAGCGCTTACCAACATGCGAGGTAGTCTCGGTGCTACACTTACCGATGTGGCCTGGGTAATTACCGCCTATGCCATTGCCAATGTAATTGTAATTCCGATGACGAGTTGGCTGTCGCAACAATTTGGCAGAAGAAATTACTTTGCCTTTTCAATAATTATATTTACCGTTTCTTCTTTCCTTTGCGGAAATGCCTCGAATATCTGGGAACTTGTAGTATTTCGATTTATTCAAGGTCTTGGCGGAGGCGCCCTGCTTGTTACGGCTCAAACCATTATTACCGAAAGTTATCCTGCTGCAAAACGCGGAATGGCACAAGCTATTTACGGAATGGGCGTAATTGTAGGCCCTACTTTAGGACCTCCTCTTGGAGGATATATTGTAGACCACTTTTCATGGCCGTTTATTTTTTACATCAACATTCCAATTGGAATAATTGCAACAATACTTACGCTAACCTTTGTTAGAAGTCCGAAGTATGGCGAAAAGCTAAAAGCCAATCAGGTGGATTGGTGGGGAATCTTTTTCTTAGCTAGTTTTATTGGATCGTTACAATTTGTATTAGAACACGGGCAGCAAGATGATTGGTTCAACGACCAGTTAATCCTAACCTTGAGTATCGTTTCTTTATTAGGATTATTGGCTTTTATCTGGAGGCAATTAAGCTATAAATTTCCAATTGTAAATCTAAGTGTATTGAAAGATGGAAATCTAAGAATTGGTATATTGATGTCTTTCATATTAGGATTTGGATTGTATGGATCTACTCTAATTATACCAATATACACTCAATCTATTTTAGGATGGACCGCGACCGATGCAGGTTTGTTATTAATACCTGGATCGTTAACAACTGCTTTCATGATGCCATTTATTGGAAAAATGATTCAAAAAGGAGTTCCGCAAGGTTATATGGTTGCAGTAGGATTTGTTGTTTTCTTTCTGTTTACATTCATGATGCGAAATGCTATGACACCTGATACTGGAGTAGAACATTTCTTTTGGCCTTTAATATTAAGAGGAATTGGAATGGGATTACTTTTTGTACCAATCACTACCCTATCGCTTTCTACATTAAAAGGAAAAAGTATAGGTGAAGGTGCAGCCTTCACAGGGATGATGCGACAATTGGGAGGGTCTTTTGGTATAGCAATCATTACCACATTCATATCTCGACTTAATCAAAAACACCGCGTTGATTTATTGCGAAATCTAGACGGCAGCCGATTGGAAGTGCAACAACGAATTATTGCTTTACAAAAAGGATTTATGTCGAAAGGATTTAGCGCCAACGAAGCGCTTAAAAAAGCATATCAAGTACTTGATTTTTCGGTTATGAAGCAAGGCACGGTATTGTCTTACATGGATATATTTATGTCTCTAGGATTATTGTTCCTATTTTGCATTCCGATTATCTTTTTAATCAAAAAAGGACAAAACAAAATCAATCCTGCAGAAGCAGCCCATTAATAAAAAAACCTCTGAAATTCAGAGGTTTTTTTTATTATATTATCTTGTAAAAACTAGAGTATTTCCTTTACTAAGGTTGGCGTCAAATGAATAGCCTTCATAATTAAAACCTTTCAAATCCTCTATAGTTTTTGCGTTGGTATCTACAATATATCGAACCATCAAACCCCTAGCCTTTTTGGCAAAAAAACTAATCATTTTGAGTTTGCCGTCTTTATAATCTTTAAATTCTGGAGTAATTACAGGTACTTTTAATTGCCTCACATCAACGGCATCAAAATATTCGCCACTAGCCAAATTGATAAAAAGCTCCTCTTTTTCTAATTGTGCATTCAATTCTTTAGTTATTGTTGCTTTCCAAAATTCGTATAGATTTTTTTTAGCACCTATAGCTAACTTAGTTCCCATTTCCAATCGATACGGCTGCATTAAATCTAATGGTTTTAGCAAACCATATAGCCCAGATAAAATGCGTAATCGGTCTTGTATTAATTTTATTTTGTCTTCCGATAACGAATAGGCATCCAAACCAACATATACTTCACCGTTAAAAGCAAAAATTGCAGGACGAGCATTTTCAGGTGTAATTTCGGCTACATTGCGCTCTTGGTTGCGTTTCCAATTTAAATCGGCCAAATTCATAGAAATATCCATTAATTCGGCTAATTGTTTTGGCTTTTTTTTCTTGAGCACCTTATCTATTGCTAGCGACTGTTTTTGAAATCCGTACACAGAATAATCTTGTGTAGGCAACGGACTTTCAAAATCTAAAGATTTGGCTGGAGAGATTACAATTTTCATAGCTATTGGGTTGAAAACCCAAAAATACAAATTCCTTTTCAATTAAAAATATTATCAACAATTCGTATTTCTTAATTCGATATTCCTAATTAATATTTTACATTTGAGGTCTCAAATAAAATTACAACCTATGGTCTATAAATTTAGAGTAATTCTAGATGCAGAAGAAGATGTATTTAGAGATATCGCCATCTTAGAAACTGATACATTAGAAGATTTGCATAATGCTATTGTAAATGCTTTTGGTTTTGACGGATTAGAAGTTGCTTCATTTTACACTTGTGACGATACATGGAATCAGGAAGATGAAATTCCGATGTTTGATACCGGCGATATTCCTGGTGAACAAAAAACGATGAGTGATTATCCATTAAATCAATTACTTGATGAAGACCAGACTAAGATAATTTATGTTTATGATTTTATCAATATGTGGACATTCTTAGTCGAACTTGCTGCAGTTGAAGAATCAGAAACCGGAGAAACATATCCTAGTTTATTATTTTCTCATGGCGAATTACCAGAGATTGCTCCGGAAAAAGAGTTTGAAGCCGAAGGAGAAGATTTCTATTCAGAGTTTGAAGATGATTTAGATGAAGACGATTTAGATGCTTTTGGTGGTGATGACAGTTTTGAAGATTTCGGGTTTGAGGAGAATTGGAATTAATCTTTGAGAAAATAGAGTAAAGAGAATAGAAAAAAGACTTTAAAATTTAATCAAAGAACGATAGCAATTTATCGGAACATCTATGTTCTATATTCTATTTTCTTTGTTCTAACAAAACAAAATGATAAATTTATTTAACACTCACATCGAGTCATTATCCATTCACCGAATTGGAAACAAAAGCCGTAATGAAGACCAATTTCTTTCGGAGGAAGCCTATAATTTAAATGACGAAATTGTCCCGCTTTTAAAGGAATATTTCTTCAAATCATTTCGCGAAAAGGAAGAAAACTATTTCCAGTTTGCACACGAAGTAGATTTGGAATACAACGATATGTTTAACTTTGCGACTGAAATATTTACTAACCCAAGTGAAATTCACGCCGTTTCAAAGAAGATTACAACGCATCTTTTTGAACAATCCAATCATCCACATATAAAGAATGGTGAAGTATATGTGGCTTATTTGACAAATCTTAGTATCGATAACAATGTTGTTGATGCAATTGGTATTTTTAAAAGCGAAATCATGACTGACTTCATGCAGTTTGAAGAAAAAGGAAAAACACTAAAAATGATTTTACAGCAAGGAATTAATCTTAATAAACTAGACAAAGGCTGCCTGATTTTTAACTACAAAAAAGAGGAAGGCTACAAGATTTTAACTGTTGACAGCAACCGTTATGACACGCGTTATTGGTTAGAGCATTTCCTTTCTGTTGATGCTTTTCAGGATGAAAATTTTATTACCAAAAAGTATTTAAAATTCTGTCAGGGATTTGCCAAAGATGTTGTATTTCCAGCCGAAGACAAGAAAGAAGAAGTAATGTTCATGAATCGCTCGGTGAATTATTTTGCCAAAAACGACCAGTTTGAAGAAAGCAATTTCCTGAATGAAGTAATTGACAACCCAGACCTGATTCCGGAATTCAAAAACTATAAAGTAGATAAAGGTGAAAAATACAGCATTGAAGATGTGACTACTTTTCCTATTGCAAACAATGCCGTTTCGGATGCCAGGAAATCAATTAAAAATGTGATTAATCTTGATACCAATATTCAAATCAAATTAGATTTCATCAATCCGGAAAGTGCAGAGAAATTTGTAGAAAAAGGCTGGGATGAAGAAAAGCAAATGTATTATTACCTAGTATATTTTAATAAAGAACAGAAAAGCTAGTTTACCTTATCGAAAAAAAATCCCCAATTGTTATAAGCAGTTGGGGATTTTTTATTTTCATTAGATAAATAAAAGTGGAAATTATATAAATTACCATTCCCAAAAGCTATTATATTTGTTTGCTATGAAATTCAAATACTATTATTTCTTTTTATTGTTCTTTTTTTGCTGCCAAATTTTTAATGCGCAGGAAAAAAATAGTGGTAACGATTCTGTAAAAGTTTACAAAAAAATTGAAGATTATTCTAAGAAAAGTAAGTTTAAAAAGCTTATTTATCGTATGCTTTTTAAATCTAAAAGAGTTGAAACTTCTTCTCAAAAAAATGCAAGGAAAAAGTTTCTAATCAAAAAAACATTTGACAGGAACGAAGGTAAAATCATCAGAGAAATAAGGATTGAAACTTTAGATCCTTTTGGCTATGCCGTTGATAATTATAAAGATGAACCCAATAAAGGATTTGAGAAGTTTGGAAACCGACTACATTTAAAAACAAAAAACTGGACAATTCGAAATTTACTACTTTTCAAGAAAAATGAACCATTAGATTCCATTGTCGCAAAAGAATCGGAGCGTTTGATTAGAAGACAACGCTATGTTAGAGGTGTCATTATTAAACCAGTTGAAATTCCAAATTCAAAAGATTCAGTAGATGTTTCTGTGAGGATTTTAGATTCCTGGAGTTTGATTCCAACTGGCGCAATTTCAGATTCGAAAGGTAGGTTTGATTTAACTGAAAGAAATTTTTTTGGTCTGGGTCACGAAATTGAAAATGATTTCACCAAAAGATTTGAAGACGGAAAAAGAGCCTACACCGCTAGTTATACCATTAACAATATAAAAAACACCTATATAAAAACGACTTTTATCTACAATAATGATATAAATGGCAATATAACCCGAAGTGCAAAGTTAGAAAGACAATTCTTTTCTCCATTAACAAGGCTTGCTTATGGTGCGTATTTTGAAAACCG
>NZ_JBJTND010000057.1:0-44913 GCF_046073885.1 Flavobacterium sp. | reverse complement strand
AGGTGGCTAAGTGCCGTTGAACCAGAGGGGTCAGTACTATGCGGGTACGGGCACGGTAACCGTTACTGGAACGAGACGGGACGAACTGCAGGGGGTTCATCGCAGTCCCAAGCCGATTGGAGCTAGAATCGGGGGTTTCACATTCATCAACTAAGTCTTTTACTCGTTGGTCCATTGCTTCAATTTCTGCATCGGTTGCATATCCTTTTTCTTTGATAATATCAAGAACTTGAGTAATTGGATCGATTTTTTTGTATTCTTCCACTTCTTCTTTTGTTCTATATAATTGTGCATCCGACATTGAGTGACCTCTATAACGGTAGGTTTTCATTTCTAAAAATGTTGGTCCGTCTCCGCGACGTGCTCTTTCAATAGCTTCCGTCATTGCTTCTGCAACCTTCACTGGATTCATTCCGTCTACTGGTCCGCAAGGCATTTCATAGCCTAAACCTAATTTCCAAATATCGGTATGATTAGCCGTTCTTTCTACAGAAGTTCCCATTGCATATCCATTGTTTTCACAAATAAATACTACAGGAAGTTTCCAGTTCATTGCCATATTGAATGCTTCGTGTAATGATCCTTGACGTGCTGCACCATCACCAAAATAGGTTAAAGTAACACCACCCGTGTTGAAATATTTATCAGCAAAAGCCATACCTGCTCCAACAGGAATTTGCGCTCCTACAATTCCGTGACCACCAAAAAAACCATGCTCTTTAGAAAAAATGTGCATTGATCCACCCATACCTTTAGAAGTACCGGTAACTTTTCCGTAAAGTTCTGCCATTACTTTTTTAGGATCTACTCCCATACCAATTGGCTGAACGTGATTACGATAGGCAGTAATCATTTTATCTTTTGATAAATCCATTGCATGAAGAGCACCAGCAAGAACTGCTTCTTGTCCGTTGTATAAATGTAAAAATCCTCTTACTTTTTGTTGAATGTATACAGCAGCTAATTTGTCTTCAAATTTTCTCCAAAACTGCATGTCTTCATACCATTTTAAATAAACTTCTTTAGTAATCTCTTTCATTTTTAATGAATTACGGATGTTATAGAATTAGTTTTTATAATATTTTGATGCAATAAATTGCATTTCACAAATTTACGAATTGCAAAAGTAAGATATTGTAAGTAGATGTAAAAATTAATAGCCTTGAAATTGACATAAATTTTATACAGTTTTGTCAAAAATATCAACTATATCGATATAGCTTACAAGGAAGTGCTGTTGAAGGATAAAGGCAATAAATTGTTTATGGAATTGGATTTATAAATTTCGCCTTTTTCCCCCATGAAATAGATTTCAATTGGAGTATCTTGTTTGAATTCATATTCTGCAATAGATTGCCTGCAGGCTCCGCAAGGTGGGATTGGTGACAAAGTAGGGTTGCTATCTGAAGCAGCTGTAATTGCAATGGTTACTATTTTGGCTTCGGGATATACGGCACCCGCCTGATAAATTGCCACTCTTTCGGCGCATAAACCCGATGGATAGGCTGCATTTTCTTGATTGGAACCCAATACAATTTTTCCATTATCTAAAAGTAGTGCGGCACCAACCCTAAAATGCGAATAAGGGGCATAGGCTTTTTTTCTAATTGCTACTGCCTCATTCATTAACGATTGAATGTCTTTGGGCAATTGTGAAAGGTTTTCAAATACTTTAAACGTGGTTGTAATATGTAATTCTTTCATAAGTTATGAGGAAAAAAAATCCAAATTTCAATGAAATTTGGATTGATATTAATTTGTTTGAACTATTAAAGATCGTCGTATTTTTCTCCAAAATTAAAAGTTAGTGAAAAACGAAGCGTGTTTTCAAGAGGGCTTTTAATATTGGAAGCATTGAATAAATAGGATACGTCTACTTTAACTACGTTGTATTTAAATCCCGCACCTAAAGTAAAGAATTTTCTAGCTCCTTTAACAGGGCTTTCATGAAAATACCCCATTCTGAATGCAAAAGAATCTTGATACATATACTCCGTACCAACCGAATAAGTAATTTCTTTCAACTCTTCAGACATACCACCTGGAGCGTCTCCAAAAGATTTAAACATTCCAGAAACCCAGTTTATTTTTTTGTATTCGGTATTGATAATTGCTTGATCGTTGGTGTTAATTACTCCATCGCCATTTACATCAGTTAATTCTTGTGGAGTAGGCACCATTAGTTTAGCAAATTCTACGTTTAAAGCCACTTTATTGTATTCATCTAAAATAAAGTCAAATCCTCCTCCTAACCGCAAGTTTGCAGGTAAATAATTTGAAGTTACATCGTTTTTATCTGGGTCGTAACTAATTTTAGGCCCCATGTTTTGGAAGTTGAAACCAAAACGGTATTTTGCATTAAAATCACTTAGCGCAAATTCTTCCGATTGAAAGAAACCAGCTACATCTACTGCAAAAGAAGTTCCGGCTACGGCATCATTGTTTACGTCAGCAATTTTTAAATTTGATCGAATGTATCTTCCGCCAACAGCCATACTAAAGTGATCGCTTAATTTTAACGAATACGATCCGTCTAAGGCCAATTCATTTGGTTTAACCACATTCGCAGGATCATCATAATTTTGTCTTAATTCGATTTCTCCTAAGCTAAAGTAACGTAAGCTTGTTGCAAACGCACTTCGTTCAGAGATACGATTGTAGTAATTTACCTGACCTAATGAAATGTCATTAACTAATTGTGTAAGGTAGGGTGTATAGCTAATTGAGAATCCTTGTTTGTTGGATGCAAATGCATATTTCGCTGGATTCCATTGTTGAGAATAGGCATCTGCAGAAGTGGCTACCCCTTGATCTGCCATACCTGCAGCTCTTGCATCTGAAGCCACTAATAAGAAAGGTACTCCTGTAGTAATTACTCGCTCTTGTGCATAAATATTAGGATTTGCTAAAAATACCAATAACACAACTAGGTTATTTTTATTAGAGCAAAATTTCTTAATAAAATTAATTCTTTGAAACATTGATTTCATTTTTTTTTGGTGTAATTAATTAACAAATATAGTATTTTCTTATAGGATTACAAGTTTTTCATATTTTTCAGCAACATTATTGGAAGAATTTGATTTTACGGTCAGTTTATAGATATAGACCCCTTTTCCTATTTTATCTCCAAAATCGTCTTTGCCATCCCAATTTATTTCTCTTGATAAAAAACCTTCTGTAGTGACTATTTGATTGATTGTTTTTACAATTTTTCCAGTAACCGTCATGATTTGAACTTGAACTTCTAACGGTTCGTAGGGTTTGTTATGGCTGAACCAAAATTGTGTGTAATTTACAAATGGGTTAGGATAATTTAAAACATTGGTTAAAGTTACCTCTTGACTATTGGTCACCACAAATTGAATTTCGCTAGATACATAGTTATTGTAAACATCCCAAGCTTTGAAAGTAAGGGTATGCAAACCTGCTGCTAAATTACGGAACGGAAAACGAATTTTACCTTTTGTGTAATTGTTGAGTTCGGTTTCATAATAGTCGTTAAAAATATAGGGTTTAGTTTCATCCCCATCTAAAATTCCTACAATATCGTGTCCAATTCCGCTTGCAGTATTTATTCCATGTTCGTCTTCTAAAAAAGCAAGTAAATAGGGAGATTCATTCGTGATTCCGCCATTTACAAAAGTTTCATCGTTCATGTATAAGCGCACCCGAGGTGGAGTGACATCGGCTACGGCATTGGTGTTAACACCCCCCACTTTAATGTTTAAATTATATCCTGTTTTGTCTTCCAATACTTGATTTTTCTTAGCATAAAAACTTACTCTTCCATTTCCAAGAGGGATTTTGATGTCTTTAGGAACTACGAAGCCAATTTCAAATAACCCATTAGAAACGGAAGCATTCCCTCTAAAAATTGTTTCTCCAAGGCTATTTAGAGAAATAGGAGGGCTAAATCCATCATTGTTTAATGTCATCTGGGTGTAATTCTTATCAAAAACATTAATTGCAACATCTCCGTTAAAATTTGATAATAAAATTCCGTTATCATCTTGCACCTCGCCCGATAGCTTTATATAACTTAGTGCTTTTAAATCATCAACAGGCTGTGAAACGGAAACATCATTTATTTTTGTTAAAACAATTTTTGGTTTTGGAATAGCTAAAATTAGTGCTGGATCTCCAATATAGGAAGTTACTCTCACTGCAGAGCCGTCGGCATTACTAAAACTTTTAGCTTGACGTAATGCTTCAGCTACAGAAACACTAGGGGTATTTCCAAAAGAATAAAGTATACCCGAAAGTGAGCTGTTAAAATCAAATGCGTAGCTAATTTCTCTTGTCGTTGATATTAATGAGATAGCGCCTCCTTTTGGATTCCAATAAGTGTATTCACCTGCTGTTGGTCGGAAAGGGTTGTCAAAACGAGTGAATTGACACGTAATTGTAATGAAAAGTGGATACCGGTATTGATTGTAAAAATTAGCCCCATCTAATTTGTCCCACAAACGCTCGCCTGTAAGTCCGTCTTCGCCACCATGCCCTAGAAAATTAAAAACTAAGGCTCCTTTTTCGAAATAATTATTTAAATCTTCTTTTGCTTTTGGATAGCGATCACCACCGGCAGATGTTTCTTGCTGATAGGAATCCAAAATAATTTTCTTAAAATTAATGAATGGCTTGTTGGAGTATATGGTATCGGTTAGTGAATTTTGGGCCGCTTGTAATACATTGTCACCGGTTTTGTCGGTATCGTCTGAAATGGCTACGTAATTATTCCTCCAACTTCCATAGGATTTAATGTCATAATATTCAATTACTTTATTTACCATTTCTTCTGCTTGTTGCGAAGAAGAAATTAGCATTCTTCCAACTGCAATATCAGGTGCGCCGTAATTAATATCAAGGTTTCCTTCGTTTGAATCCATTTCAACAAAATAATCATCTGAAGAAAATGAAGCGGCAGTTTCGTAATAGCTATTTACGGCATGATAGATAGGAACTACATTGGTGTTATTTCGAATACGATCCTTAAAATCAAAAGAAGCATCGCCAAAGAGGTTCACATATTTAACTCTATTCGAAGTACTGGAAGCATTTTGATACACATATTTAATGAAATTTCTAATGGCTCCAATGTCTTGTTTTCCGCCTCCAAATTCAGGGTAAATAAGCTCAAGATTCACAACCTTTACATTCAAACCTGAATAATTGCGATGAAAATTTGCTAATTTTTCTGCTTGTGCATTCAAGGAGCTTGGCGTAATGATTAGATAGTCAATATCTTGAAATACACCTTGATTGTTTTTAAAAACAGTACCTTTTAAGTCTTGATTAGCAACCGATGTGTTGGCGTCTTTGGACGGATTATACGTGTCTGATAAATCAAGAGCAATGTATTTTTTTGTTTGACCTAAATCTGCTTTAAACGAAAAATTACTTTGTCCGCTGTTGGTATAGGAACCTACATTATAGATGTCGGTAATATCCCAAACTTGAGCAATTCCGGTTGCATTTGAGAATTGATATTGAGCAATTCCGGTTAAGGAACTCGTTGCGTTATTTGTAAATCGGAATTGTTTGCCGTAGCCAACTAAATTGCTTTTTGCTTTTAAATTTATAAAATCCAAATATCCTTTAGAGGTAGGAACGCCATTATTATTGTAAGTTAATTTGATGCTGATGTTTGATGCAGCAGGAATTGTGGTGTTGGCAGGTAAACTGGCTTCAGCTGCTGCTTTACCAGAATTTAACGCAACATCAACCATATTCAAGGTTCCTAAATTTGACCCATTTGCAGTTGCAACAAAAGAAGTAGCAACAACCGAATTTGCTCCAGTATGAATTGATACATTAACGGGTGTTGTTGTATCGATATTTGGAAACGAAAAATCAAAAGTTTGTTCGTTTTTTGTGCTAAAATCTTCTCCAAACCAGGTTCTTCCAAGTCGGCCAATATTGGTTAAATCAACTTCATGAAATTGATAATCATCAAAAGTATTGAATGTTGTTGTTGCAGCTGCCGAAGGCTCTGTAATGGTGTTTATTCTTTTTCCGTTCGTGGCTCCAACGGTGATGTAATAATAGGATTTGTTGGCGTATAAATTAAGGTTGGTGTTGTTTTCTGCGCTCCAATTGTCCATTCCTTCGCCATAAAACAAGATATAATCTCCATCATTAAAATATCCATCAGACTCACCAACAACCTGAATTGCATTTTCTGCAAGGTCATTTGGGTAGGGAGTGTTGTTTGATAGGGGAGCCATTCTGCCTCCAAGTCCGTAGATTTGAATTTTTTGAGGGTCAATAGAATTAGTGTTAAAGCCTAAATCAGATAAAAAACTCTTGGTAATTTTATAGATTCCAGATTTTTGGACATAGATGCGTTTCCATATTCCTGTTGCCAAAACCGAATTGGTTATTGTGGTCGTTGCATTGTTTGAAATTTGTTTTGAATTCGCGGAAGCTTTGTCAAAATAATAAGTTAATGAAATTACTTTTTTATATCCGGTTTCATCTCTAATTATTGGTGAAAAGGAGAGGTAGCAATAATTTTGATCTCTTGAAATTATGGTTTTAATAGATGCATTAATGTTGTTTTTAATTTCAGATTTTGATAAATCACCCAATTCATTTTCGGAAATAGATTCATAGGAAATTGAAGAAATTTGAAGTGAATTTTCACTTACAAAGAAATCAACTGGAAATTTTTTTATAAAAAGTAGGGATCTGTTTTGAAAATTAAAATTGTAACTATCAGATGAGAATTGAGGAATGTTTAAGTGGGTTTCTTCAATGGAATATTCTGTTTTAGCGGTCCAATCTAAAGCGATTGTGCCACCTTTTTGAGCTTTTAAAAAGCAACTAAAAAGAATAAATACAGAAGTAAGGAAATATTTCATTTGGTAAAAAAACGAAAATACAAGGCAATTATTACAATTTGGTAAAATTAAAATTAAAAATTTGGTTATACAATAATAAAAGAGGTGTTGCGTTATTAAAATATGTTGAAAAATATTTTTTCTATTTTTTAAAAATGTTGTTGCAATATCAAGGTAAATTCTTATATTGCGGCTCGAAATTTATTACCTACTTAATATGAAAGTAAACAAATTTATGGCAATTAGATTGTTACTTGTTTTAGCGATAACGATTAGTATAACAAGTTGCAGTAAAAAATCAAGTTCTAATTCTGGTTCTAAATCAACTGGATGGAAGGTGAATGACAAAAAAGGTGGTTTTCAGTATGCTTCTAAATTCAAGAAACAAGAAACTGGGCCAGGTTTGGTGTTGGTAGAAGGAGGAACATTTACCATGGGTAAAGTTCAAGACGATCCTATGCACGATTGGAACAATACTGCCAATCAACAACACGTGATGTCTTTTTATATGGATGAAACGGAAGTTACCAACTTGATGTATATGGAATACTTAGATTGGATTAAGAGAGTATTTCCACCAGATCAAGATAACTATAAAAATATTTATGAAGGTGCATTGCCAGATACATTAGTTTGGAGAAACCGTTTAGGTTATAACGAAACAATGACCAACAACTATTTAAGACACCCTGCATATGCTGAGTATCCTGTAGTTGGTGTGAACTGGATTCAAGCATCTGAATTTAGCAAATGGAGAACAGACCGTGTAAATGAATCTGTTTTGGAAAGAGAAGGTTATTTGAAAAAAGATGCTAAAATTTTAGATGTAAAAGCAGACGCTACTTTTAATACAGATACTTATTTAGCTGCTCCATCTAAAACTTTTGGTGGTGATGATAAAGTAGTTCTTAAAGGTAGAAAAAATTCTAAAGCTGCTGGTAAAGGTGGAACTAAAGGTCCTGGTGGAACTATGAAACCTGCTACAAATGTTTATGCACAAAGAACTTCAGGAATTATTTTACCTGAATATAGATTACCTACAGAAGCAGAGTGGGAATATGCTGCGGCTGCTGATTTAGGACAAAGAGAATATAATTCTTACAAAGGTCAAAAGAAATATCCTTGGTCTGGAAGCTATACTCGTTCTAGAAAAAGACAAATTAAAGGTGACCAATTGGCCAACTTTAAACAAGGAAAAGGAGATTACGGTGGAATCGCTGGATGGTCTGATGATAATGCAGATATTACAAATAAAGTGAAATCGTATCCTCCAAATGATTTTGGATTGTATGACATGGCTGGAAACGTGGCAGAATGGGTTGCTGATGTATACCGTCCTATTGTAGATGATGAAGCAAACGACTTCAACTATTTTAGAGGTAATGAGTATACCAAAAATAAGTTAGGTACCGATGGTAAAGTTGAATTAGTAACAGCTGAAACTCAAAAGTTTAAAACATTGCCAAATGGTAGAGTAATGGCCATGGATTACGTTGGTCAAATTGCTCAGGTTCCTGTTGATCAAAAAGAGACTTATCTAAGACAAAACTTTGATAAAAGTTATGAAATAAATTATAGAGATGGTGATACACAATCTAGAAGAGATTTCATTAATTCTGGATCGGAACAAACTGCTGCAAATGGAAAAGAACAGCAAAAAATGTATGATTCACCAAATCGTAATGTAGATGTAGATAGTATTGGTAATTTTAATTACAATAATTATGATAAATCAAATACTAGAACTTCTTTAATTTCAGATGAAGCTAGAGTGTACAAAGGAGGATCATGGAGAGATAGAGCTTATTGGTTGGATCCAGCACAAAGAAGATATTTCCCACAAGACATGGCAACAGATTACATCGGATTTAGATGTGCAATGTCTAGAGTAGGTCCTAAATCAGATTTCAAAAAATCTGCTAGAAACAAAAAAAGATAATATTTATAATTAAATATAGCAAAAGCCCTTTTATTAGGGCTTTTTGTTTTTTGAAAAATATTTAAAATGATAATTAGCGAAATTCATAAACTATTTCTAAGCTGTTCTTCAATTGTTATTGATACTCGAAAAATAATTTCTAATTCTTTTTTTGTTGCATTAAAAGGGGAACGATTTGATGCCAATACTTTTGCAAAAGAAGCATTAGAAAAAGGTGCTGCTTATGTCTTAATTGATAACAAAGATTATTTTATTGATGAACGAACCATTTTGGTTGATAATTGCTTAATTGCCTTGCAAGAATTATCAAAATACCATCGTGTATATCTTAATATTCCAATTGTTGCATTAACAGGTAGTAATGGGAAAACAACAACCAAAGAGTTGATAAATGTTGTACTTTCTAAAAAGTACACTACCAAAGCTACTATTGGAAATTTAAATAATCATATTGGTGTTCCTTTAACCTTACTTTCTTTTAACTCTGCTACCCAAATTGGAATTGTAGAAATGGGTGCCAATCATCAAAAAGAAATTGAATTTTTATGTGAAATTGCACAGCCAGATTTTGGGTACATAACCAATTTCGGAAAAGCGCATTTAGAAGGTTTTGGTGGAGTAGAAGGCGTAATAAAAGGCAAAAGCGAAATGTATAATTATTTAAAAGCGAATAACAAAAAAGTATTTGTTAACCTTGATGATGCCATTCAAATTGATAAAACTAGCGCTATGGATTGTATTACCTTTGGTCAAAATTCTGATGCCGCTTCAATCAATATAGAGCATGTTATCGCCAATCCATTTGTTGAATTGCAATTTCATGGTTTAACAGTAAAATCGAATTTAATTGGGCTTTATAATGCCAATAATATAAGTGCAGCCATTGCTATTGGAAGTTATTTTTCTGTAGAGGATGTTGCAATAAAAGAAGCTATTGAAAGCTACATTCCAGAAAATAATAGGTCACAGTTGCTTACTAAGAACTCCAATGAAATACTATTAGATGCCTATAATGCCAATCCGAGTAGTATGCTCGTGGCGTTACAAAATTTTTTACAATTAGATAAAAGCAATAAAGTAATTATTATTGGAGACATGTTTGAGTTAGGGGAAGAAAGCCTAGCCGAGCACCAATCGATAATTAATTATTTAAAATCGAATGAATCGGTTGAATGTTATTTTATTGGGAATGATTTTTATTCTAATAAAATAGAACAATCTAATTTCAAATTTTATAAAGACTTTAATTCTTTTGCAGAATATTTACAAACAACTGAATTTTCTGACAGTACCTTATTAATAAAAGGTTCAAGGGGAATGGCTCTTGAGCGCGTGTTAGATTATATTTAATAAAAAAGCTCCACTATGTGGAGCTTTTTTATTAATTTCCAAGTTTAAAGTTAATTACTACAAATCCAATTTGAGTCTCTGGAGCATTTGTGTCAGGGAGCCATTTAAATGTTTTAGCAGTTTCAATTGCAGGAATTACAAGACATGGATCTGTATTAGTTGTGCCTTGAGCTCTTTCCGCTTTGAAAACATTTCCTTGCCGATTTACATATACCTTAACAACTACTATTCCGTATTCATTACATGTTTGTTGCTTTTGATTATTGCTAAAGAGTTTTCTTCCTTTTAAACCCCATCCACTTCCTTTTCCAGACTTAATTCCTTCACCATCTCCAGTTCCGTCACCATAAACACTATTGCCGTATTTGCCTTGACCTAATCCTTTTCCGTCATAATTTTTCGAATTTTCGTCACCATTTTTAGAGCCTTTATTTCCTTTAACATTATCATCTCCATCTCCACCTTTTTTATTTCCTTTTATAAGATTTGCTACTGCATCATCTACTTTTCTTTCTACAGGTTTTTTGACTTCAACCGGTTTTACTACTTCGGGTTTAACGAGTACTTTTGGGTTTTTTACAGGTTCGTTTTTCGGAATTACCACATCTGTTTTATCAGCATCCGTTTCTTCTGAAATGATATCTTCTTGTGGTGTTTCCTCTGCTTCAACAAGTTGGGTGTTGGTTTTTACATCCAGCTCCTTACTGTCAAAATTATCCCCAGAACCCAATTCACTATCACCAAAATTCACAGTAACACCACCGCCGCCGCCACCACCTGTCATGGCTAATAATTCTTCATCGGATGGAGGCCAGAAACTAATTAAGTAAAGGATGCAAAGTAGGATACAATAAAAAATAGTAGCCAATATCAGCGACTTTTTTTTATCTGATGCCGAAGAATTGAGCGTTTTCTTAATTGCTAGTGATGTTAACCCCATAATCCCTTTTTTTATTTAACGACGAAAGATACTAAAAATTGTGAATTTGTTTTTAATTATTCACCTGATTTAAAATTGTTACTCAACAGTATATATCCTATACAGCCCGATAATAATGAGGCAATTAAAATCATTATTTTAGAATTATTTATTATTTGTGTACTATCAAAAGCTAAAAGTGTTACAAATATTGACATAGTAAATCCAATTCCTCCAAGAAATCCAACCGCTAAGAGTTTGTTCCAATTTATATCTTTTGGTAAATGGGTTAATTTAAGTTTGATCGATAAATAAACAAACGACACGATTCCAATTGGTTTTCCTATAGTTAAACCAAATACAATTCCAAACGAATAAGGTTCATTAATAATATTCAACCAATTAGTATCTAAATGAATTGCAGTATTGCACAAAGCAAATAATGGTATGACAACAAAAGCTACCGGATAATGTAACCAACTTTGTAGCTTGTATGAAATAGAATTTGCTCTCCCATCTTCAAATGGAATTGCAAAAGCTAATAGTATACCTGTAATGGTAGCATGTACTCCAGAGTTTAACATAAAATACCACATTAATACGCCGCCTATAAGATATATAATTAGGTTGTTTATTTTTAATCGATTGAGAAGTAACAAAAAAACGAAAATAGCCAAAGAAATGGCCAGATTAATGAAGTAAATGGTTTTGGTATAAAATAGTGCAATCATTAAAATTGCACCTAAGTCATCAATAACTGCTAATGCGGTCAAAAATATTTTAAGTGATAAGGGAATTCGATTTCCTAGTAGGGATAAGATTCCAATAGCAAAGGCAATATCGGTTGCCATAGGAATCCCAAATCCCTTTTGATAAGTAGTGTTGCTGTTGAATAATAAATAAATAATTGCAGGAATAATCATTCCGCCAAGAGCGCCACTTAATGGAAGAATTGCTTCCTTAATTTTTGATAATTCTCCTTTGTAAATTTCCCTTTCTAATTCCAATCCGATTAATAAAAAGAAAACCGCCATTAATCCATCATTAATCCAATACTCTAAAGGATGATTTCCAATTTGAATGTGCCAAAGTGAGTTGTATTGAACTGAATAGTTGGAATTGGCAAGCAATAACGAAATAATGGTGCAAAGTAATAGCACCATGCCGCCAGCTTTTTCACTGTTAAAAAATGAAATAAATAGTTTTGTTCTTTTCATCTTTAATTTAGTTATAAATCACCCCACTGCTGTGATCGTTTTTCGCGCCAGTAACGCTACTCAATACATTGATTTCATTTCTTAATTTCAAAACACCAAGTAACGCAAAAATTAATGCTTCTTTAAATTCTAATGTTTTGCCATCCGGCACTACAATTTCAATATTTGGTAGATGAAAGTGCATCCGTTCCAACAAGAATTTATTGTAAGCACCACCACCTGTAATGAGCATTTTGCCTTCTTTTTTTGCTAAAGCTAAATAAGTTTGCCACGCAATGTGTTCGGTAAAAGTGTGCATTTTATCTTCTATTGCTATAGAATGGTTTTCAATTAAAGGCAATACAATTTCTTTCACAAATTCAAAACCTAATGATTTTGGAAAGGGTTTCGAATAATACTCTAATGCATTTAATTCATTCAATAAATCCAAATTCAGTTTTCCTTTTTGAGCAATTTTTCCTCCGTCATCGTATTCCAATCCCAATTGATTGGCATAAAAATTTAATACAGTATTTACAGGCGAAATATCAAAAGCATATCGGGTTCCGTTTTCCTCAAACGAAACATTGGAAAATCCACCTAAATTCAAACAAAAATCAAATTCTGAAAACAAAATTCGATCTCCAATAGGAACTAACGGTGCACCTTGGCCACCCAACTCCACATCTTGAGCCCTGAAATCACAAACAACTTTTTCATTCACAAAAGCACCAATTTTTGGCAAGTTGCCAATTTGTAGCGTAAAGCCATTTTGGGGTTGGTGTAAAATGGTATGCCCGTGGGAACAAACCGCATCAAGATCTATAATTTTGTTTTTATCAATAAACGATTTGATGATTTTACCTAATAAATCGGTGTAGTTTTCATTCAATTCTTTCAACTCCGAATCAGAATAATTTACCGCTTCTTTCAGTTTTTGAACCCATTCTGGAGTGTAGGAGATTGTTTCGCTTTTTAATATGGTAAAACTCCATTTGTTATTTTTTATTTGGAAATTTATCTCCGCCAAATCAACTCCATCAAGCGATGTGCCTGACATGACGCCAATAACATTATAGTTTTCTTTAATCATTTTTAAAATTGCGAAATCGTTTGAGAAATTAATAAAAATGTTCTATTTTTGATGTCTAAAATTAAGTAATTACTAAATAATATCCCTCAAAAATATGGATTTTAATCTTACCGAAGAACATTTAATGATTCAGCAAGCTGCTAAAGATTTTGCTCAAACCGAATTATTACCTGGAGTTATTGAAAGAGACGAACATTCTAAATTTCCTACCGAGCAAGTTAAAATGATGGGTGAACTTGGTTTTATGGGGATGATGGTTGATCCTAAATACGGCGGTGCTGGATTGGATAGTGTTTCTTATGTTTTGGCAATGACCGAAATTGCTAAAGTGGATGCTTCTGCAGCCGTAATTATGTCGGTTAACAACTCGCTTGTTTGCGCCGGAATGGAAAGATATTGCAACGAAGAGCAAAAAATGAAATACCTAGTTCCACTTGCAAAAGGGGAGGTGATTGGTGCTTTTTGCTTGAGTGAGCCAGAAGCCGGTAGCGATGCCACTTCTCAAAAAACAACTGCAATTGATAAAGGGGATTACTATTTGTTAAACGGAACCAAAAACTGGATTACAAACGGATCTACAGCATCAACTTATTTAGTAATTGCTCAAACCGATATTGAAAAAGGACATAAAGGAATCAATGCTTTCATCGTTGAAAAAGGTTGGGAAGGATTTGATATTGGACCGAAAGAGAAAAAAATGGGAATCCGTGGAAGTGACACCCACTCATTGATGTTTAATGATGTGAAGGTACCTAAAGTAAATCGAATTGGCGCAGACGGTTTCGGATTTGCATTCGCAATGAATGTTTTAAATGGTGGTAGAATTGGTATTGCTTCGCAAGCTTTAGGGATTGCAACAGGCGCCTACGAATTGGCATTGAAATATTCACATGAGAGAAAAGCATTTGGAAAAGAAATTTTTAACCACCAAGTAATTGCATTTAAATTGGCCGATATGTATGTAAAAGTTACTGCAGCCAAATTATTAGTAATGAAAGCGGCTTGCGAAAAAGATGAAGGCAAAGACATTGCACATTCTGGAGCTATGGCTAAATTATATGCTTCCGAAATCGCATTGGAAGTAGCAAATGAAGCAGTTCAAATTCATGGTGGAAACGGTTATGTTGCCGAATACCATGTAGAACGTATGATGCGTGATTCTAAAATCACCCAAATTTATGAAGGAACTTCTGAAATTCAGCGCATTGTAATTTCAAGAGGATTAGAATAATTAGATTTCAAATCAAATAATATACCCTTTCAGAATTTCGTTTTTGAAAGGGTATTTTTTATTATTTTAGCATTTGAAAAATAGCGTTATGAAAAATGTAATTATTACCGGAACTTCTAGAGGAATAGGATTGGAATTGGCGTTGCTATTTGCCTCGCAAGGTCATCAAGTGGCAGCAATTTCGCGTAAAGTCGCTCCTCAATTATTAGGAAATCCAAATATTACATGCCTTTCTGCTGATCTTTCTACTGAAAAAGGGATAAACGAAATCGCTGCTTTTATTTCATCTTCATGGAAAAAAGTAGATATTATTATTCATAATGCCGGAATGCTAGTAAACAAACCTTTCGTAGAAATCACACCTAGTGATTTTGAAAAAATATATCAAGTTAATGTTTTTGGCGTGGCACATTTAACACAAATCTGTATTCCGTATTTGAATTCAGGTAGTCATGTAGTTTCTATCAGTTCTATGGGAGGCATTCAAGGGAGTATGAAATTTCCTGGGTTAGCTGCTTATAGTTCTAGTAAAGGAGCTTTAATTACCCTTTCGGAATTATTGGCAGAAGAATATAAAGAGCAAGGAATTGCCTTTAATGTGTTGGCTCTTGGAGCGGTACAAACCGAAATGTTACAAGAAGCCTTTCCGGGTTATCAAGCGCCAACATCAGCCAAAGAAATGGCCGAATACATTACAAATTTTGCTTTGACGGGTAATAAATATTACAACGGCAAAGTGTTACAGGTTTCTTCTTCAACACCTTAATTTTGAGTGAAGTTTTAGCTAAATATTTGCCCGAACATGCTGTCGAACCTTGTTTTGAGTTAATCAAGGCAAATCGGGTACACCTCAAAATCGTTAATGAAAGGCAAACCCGCCACGGAGATTACAGAAAAGGACTTTCTGGAAAACATGAAATTACCGTAAATGCCAATTTAAATAAATACCGATTTTTAATTACGCTTATTCATGAAATTGCTCATTTAGTAGCTTTTGAAAAATTTGGAAGAAAAATTTTGCCTCATGGAGTAGAGTGGAAGATGACTTTTCAAAGACTAATGGTTCCCTTTATTCGCCCCGAAATTTTCCCGCATTCAGTATTGCCATTAGTTGCTAATCACTTTAAAAATCCAACGGCCAGTAGTGATACCGATGCTAAATTAGCATTCGCATTAAAGCAATTTGACGAAAGAAAACCTGATGTTTTCTTTGTTCACGAAGTGCCAAGTGGAAGTTTATTTAGAATTAAAAATGGAAGAATTTTTCAAAAAAAAGGACTTCGAACAAAACGATATGAATGTTTAGAAGTAAAAACAGGAAGGGTTTTTTTGTTTAATGCCAATGCAGAAGTAGAAATTATACCTGGATAATCTTATAAAGTAGTAGAAATATTCGAATCGCTAGATTTTAATAAATATATTTGTCACTTATTTAATACCTCAGAAACTAAGTAGCTTAGTACCTATAAAAATGAATAAAAATTATTATGCAATATTAATGGCTGGTGGTGTTGGGTCACGTTTTTGGCCTGTTAGCACTGAAGATTTTCCAAAACAATTTCATGATATGTTGGGTTCGGGAAGCACCTTGATTCAAAAGACTTTTAGTCGTTTGAGCAAATTAATTCCTGCTGAAAATATTTTAATTCTTACCAATGAGCGTTACAATGATTTGGTATTAGAACAATTACCAATGGTGAATCCAAGTCAAGTTTTACTTGAACCGGCTATGCGTAATACGGCTCCGTGTATTTTATATGCGTCTTTAAAGATTCAAAAAATGAATCCGAACGCCTTGATGGTAGTCGCTCCAAGTGATCACTGGATTGAAGATGAGGAGGAATTTACATCAAATTTGCAACAATGTTTTGACTTTTGTCAGAATCAAAATGCACTCATGACCTTAGGGATTCAACCTACTTTTCCAAACACGGGTTATGGTTATATTGAGTTTTCTAAAGCAGATACAAATCCAATAAAAAAAGTAGCGCAGTTTAGAGAAAAACCTGATTATGCCACTGCTAAATCCTTTTTTGATTCGGGTAATTTCTTATGGAATGGCGGAATTTTTATATGGAGTGCGCAAACTATTGTTGCTGCATTTGAGAAATTCCAACCCCAAATGAATGTCTTATTTCATAGCGGAATGGACAGCTATAATACTTCTGCCGAAAAACAATTTGTTGAGGATAATTATGCTAAAGCAGAAAACCTTTCAATAGATTATGCAGTTATGGAAAATGCTGATAATGTATATGTTTTACCTGCTACTTTTGATTGGAATGATCTTGGAACTTGGAGTTCCCTGCATGAAAAATTGGATAAAGATCAACAAAATAATGCGGTCGTAAATGCTACCGTTATTCTTGAAAATGCGTCTAACAATATAATACGAACCGACGGCAAAAAACTAATTGTGGTAGACGGCCTAGATGATTATATTATAGTAGATAAAGACAATGTGTTGTTGATTTATCCAAAAAGTAAAGAGCAGGATATCAAGCGAATTACAGCTTTGGCAACTAAGAAATAAGTAGTTATATTTCTTCTTTATTTTGAGCTTTTCTAATTTTTTTGAATAAATTCGAAGAGTAAACAAAATCTACAATTGCTTCATTATCTGTTTTGAAGATGTCTTTTTTGGTGCCTTCCCAAGCTAAAATTCCTTCTTTTAAAAACACAATTTTTTGACCAATTTCCATAACCGAATTCATGTCATGGGTATTAATCACCGTTGTAATATTGTATTCTTCGGTAATTTCTTGAATTAGGTTGTCAATTAATATAGCCGTTTTTGGATCTAACCCCGAATTTGGTTCGTCGCAAAAAAGATATTTAGGATTGTTTACAATAGCTCGAGCAATGGCAACCCTTTTTTGCATTCCCCCAGACAATTCAGAAGGTTTCTTAGCATGTGCATTGGTTAAATTTACCCTTTGAATTACAAAATCTACGCGTTCTTTAATTTCTGCAGGAGTTTTTTCGGTAAACATTTTTAGAGGAAATCCTACATTTTCTTCTACAGTCATACTGTCAAATAAGGCACTTCCTTGAAATACCATCCCGATTTCGGTACGTAAAGCCCTTTTTTCATCATCTGATAATTCAGAATATATTCTTCCGTCAAATGAAATTGTTCCCACTTCTGGAGTGTGTATTCCTAATAATGATTTTAATAAAACCGTTTTTCCAGACCCACTTTGTCCAATTATTAAATTGGTTTTTCCGGTTTCAAAAGTGGTGGTTATCCCTTTTAAAACTTTATTATCTCCGAATGATTTTTCTATATTTTTTATTTCTATCATTTTGTCAATAATAATTGGGTTAAAATATAGTTAACCACAATGATCACAACACTGGTCCATACAAATGAAACGGTGCTGGCTTTTCCAACTTCTAGTGCACCTCCTTTCATGTAATAACCATGAAAAGAAGGAATAGTGGAAAGGATCAATGCAAAAACAATGGTTTTTATAAAAGCGTAGGTAATATGAAAAGAAATAAAATTGGTTTGGAGACCGGTTATAAATTCGTTACTAGAAACAAATCCTCCATAAACTCCAGCAATCCATCCGCCAAGTATACCAAGAAACATGGCTATGCCAATTAAAAACGGATATAAAAGGGATGCAATTATTTTTGGGAAAACCAAATAATTTAACGAATTCACTCCCATTACTTCCAATGCATCAATTTGTTCAGTTACTCGCATAGTTCCAATGCTTGAAGTAATGAATGAGCCCATTTTTCCTGCCATAATAATCGAAATGAAAGTAGGGGCAAACTCAAGAATAATTGATTGTCTTGTTGCAAATCCAATCAATTGTTTAGGTATTAATGGATTGGTTAAATTTAATGCGGTTTGAATAGAAACTACACCACCCACAAAAAAGGATATAAACGCAACAATTCCTAATGATCCAATAATTAAGTCATCAATTTCCTTAAAAATCAATCCGCGCATTACAGACCACTTGGTAGGTTTGTTGAAGACTTCTTTAATCATTAAGAAGTATTTTCCAATTTGCGATAAATAGCGAAGAAGCATCATTTATTCTGATTCAATTAAATATTCTATTTATAAATAGAAAGTGTAAAAATACTATAATTTGTTGGAAATTTTGATTTAGTTATAAAGCAAATGATTGTTTTCTAAAACAATTTTTCTTTCATTTTTTTTAATCGGTATTTTCTAATGAATTGCGCTTGTTCTGAAGTAACTAACATTGGTTTATTACTTTTCTTTGCCATCCAAAAACCTTGAATGTAATCAAAAAACAACAACGGTTTTTTCTTCATTAACGCTAATTTTGCAGAAGCAATAGCCGTGATCAAAAATCCATAACCCAAAGTATAGAAAGCCTCTCCTTGCTTATAGCGAGCGGTTTTATTATAATTGGCTCCAGTAGGTTTTAAATGCTTTACTTTTAAACTTGCATCGGTAACTACTTTCCAATCATAATATTTACAAAGCAATTCGTCTACGGTATCCCAACCCATTGCAGGTTTGAGGCCTCCAATTTGCTTAAAAGTTTCTTTTCTATAGGCTTTGAAAGCTCCGCGAATATGGTCTTTGTCGGTTAGATTTTCAAGAATAAATTCGCCATTTTTTTCAATATAAGCAAATCCGCCAGCCATTCCAATTTTGACATCCAATTGAAAATGTGAAATTATGGTTTCAAAATAATTACTCGGAAAAATCAAATCGGCATCGGCTTTTACGATCAAATCATAATTTTCATCTAATGTTTCAAATCCTGTTTGAAAGGCCTGTATTACCTTGCTTCCGGGTAAATGAATGGCATCGGAAGTTTTATTTACCAATGAAATAAACGGATATTTTGAAGCAAAATCGGATACAATTGCTGCAGTAGCATCGGTTGAATTATCGTTTACAACTACAACTTTAGTAGGTAAAACGGTTTGTTCTACCAACGATTGTAAAGTAAGTCCAATAAATTCTTCTTCGTTATGGGAAGGAATTACAATATAGAAGTTCATTTATTTTACTTTTTCTGCGTAAACAATGTAATAACGGGGCGTGAAATAACGAAGTAATGGTCGGAATCCGAACTTTTTCACAGGATGCGTAAATTTTTCTCTTGCAGTAATTTTCCAACCTGTTTTTTCTAAAAGCCAATCCAATTGCCAATCTTCAAATTCATGATAGTGGCGATCCCACATATCGGTTTTACTTCTGTATGCAGGCGAAAACCACAATCTTAAAGGAATTGAAATTAACAATTTATCACATTTTACATTTTGCAAAATGGTATATGGGTTCAATAAATGTTCGAATATTTCAAATGCCGTAAAAACTGAATACTCTTGATTTTGCAAGGCAGTTACATCATTATCTAAATCTTCTCCGGTCGTGTTTTTTACAGTATATCCATTTTCTTCCATTATTTTAGAAAAAGGATTGGGTACACCCAAATCAAAAATAGTTTCGGAAGTTGTTACATGTTTTTGTAAAAATTCTAAAGTATGCTTGAAGCGTTTATTAGGATAGGTTTTTTCGTACATTATTTGTTTGTTTCAGTTTACTATTCCAAATTGAAATGGTTGGTAAATTTAGTAATTTAACCTGAAACTTTGGAATTATTACGGTAAACAAAATTAAGTTTTTGAATTACATTTTGTATGTAATCGCATTGATATTCATTCCAGATCCTACTGAAGCAAACAAGATCACATCTCCCTTGTTGAGGCTATGGTCTTTAATTTTTCCTTTTATCAATAAATCAAATAAGGTTGGCACGGTTGCAACACTAGAGTTTCCTAATTCGTGGATGCTCATCGGCATGATTCCCTCCGGCATTTTTTGATCGTACAATTTGTAAAACCTTTGAATAATTGCCTCATCCATTTTTTCATTGGCTTGGTGAATCAAGATTTTTTTCAATTGACTGATCTCAACGCCACTTTTATCCAAACATTCTTTCATCGCTTTTGGAACATTAGAAAGCGCAAATTCATAAATCTTTCTTCCATGCATTTTTATATAGCGCACATTTGGATCATGATCTTTATTAAACGATTTTCCAAAAAATAAAAAATGTGCTTCATCATAAGTGTAGGTTGCAGTTTCATGCGCTAGTATTCCACCTTCATCCTCTGTAGCTTCAATAATTGTTGCTCCTGCACCATCGGCATAAATCATAGAATCTCTATCGTGTGGATCTACAACTCGCGATAGTGTTTCGGCACCTATCACCAAACATTTTTTGGCCATGCCGGCTTTAATATAAGCTTGCGCTTGAATTACACCTTCAACCCAGCCTGGGCATCCAAAAAGCATGTCATAGGCGATGCATTTTGGGTTTTGGATTCTTAGTTTGTGTTTTACTCTACTAGCTAAGCTCGGAAGCATATCCGACTGAATAGCACCTTTGTTTACATCGCCAAAGTTGTGTGCAAAAATGATATAATCTAAAGTTTCTGGATCAATTTTGGCATCAGCGATTGCTTTTTCAGCAGCAATTAATGCAATTTCAGAAGTTGTTAAATCATCTGCAGCATATTTTCGCTCTTGAATTCCCGTAATTCCGTAAAATTTTTCTGTGATGATATCATTGGTTAATCCAAAATTACTTCCGTCTTCATTTAAGAAAACATGATTTGAAAAATCTTTATTTTTTACTGTTACGGTAGGAATATAACTTCCAGATCCAGTGATTTTTATATTCATTTTTTAAATATTATAATAACGAATTTATTAATAATAAATCAAACTTTTCAATAGAAATTCAAAAACAATGAATTATTGTTAATTGTTTAAATAATTGATTGATTAATTAATAATATTACATTTTTCCGTCTTTTTCTTTTGCAATTTTTATTTGCATGATAGTCGATAAATTGTGCGCTTGATTTTTCATTCGCTCGCAATTGATGCCTTGATAATTTTCGTCAATTGCATTTTCAAAATGATGCAACCATATTTCAAATAACTCTTTTGATAAATAGGATTTGGCATTGACATCCAAATGTATTTGAGTCAGGTTGTTAAAATAGCCTCCAGTACCTAAAATAGATTGCGACCAAAAACTGACCAGTATAGGCAAATGCTCTTCTAATTTCACTTTTACCACATCGGTAAAAATATAACTAATGGCTTCATCGGCTAATAGTTTTTGGTAAAACTCATCTACAACTTTATATAAATCGTCTTGGTTTTGAATGTCATTCATTTGAAATAATTATTTAAACAAATTTACTTAATTTAGGTAGTGATAATCTTGATTTATATCATATTTAATAAAAAAAGGTTCCAATATTTATTGAAACCTTTTTTTGCTATGCGCAGCTAACTTAGCGCTTTATTTACATATACGCTTCAATAGGAGCGCAGCTACAAACTAAATTTCGATCGCCGTATGCATCATCAACACGACGAACACTTGGCCAGAATTTATTTTCAGCAATATATTCTAATGGATACGCTGCTTGTTCTCTGGTGTAAGGGAAATTCCAAACATCAGCTGTTAGCATTGCTTGTGTATGCGGTGCATTGTGCAGAACATTATTGTGGTCTTCTGCAGTTGCTTTTTCTATTTCTTTTCTAATCGAAATCATGGCATCACAAAAACGATCCAATTCTGCTACATCTTCACTTTCTGTTGGTTCAATCATCAAAGTTCCTGCAACAGGGAAAGAAACCGTTGGCGCATGGAAACCATAATCCATTAATCGTTTTGCAATATCAGTAACTTCAATTCCTTGTTGTTTGAATGCACGGCAATCTAAGATCATTTCGTGAGCCGCTCTTCCCATTTCTCCTGAATACAATACTGGATAATGTGCTTCCAAACGCGCTTTCATGTAATTTGCATTCAAAATTGCATATTTAGTAGCATTGGTTAATCCTTCAGATCCTAACATCGAAATGTATCCGTATGAAATTAAGCAAACTAATGCCGAACCAAATGGAGCAGCAGAAATAGCTGTAATTGCTTGATCTCCTCCAGTAGGAATGATTGGATTTGTTGGTAAAAACGGAACTAATTTTTCGTTTACACAAATTGGTCCCACTCCAGGTCCACCACCACCGTGAGGAATTGCAAAGGTTTTGTGAAGGTTCAAGTGACATACATCTGCACCAATGGTAGCCGGATTAGTTAATCCAACTTGGGCATTCATGTTGGCTCCATCCATATAAACCAAACCTCCATTTTCATGAATAAGATCGGTGATTTCGATGATGGTGCTTTCAAAAACTCCGTGAGTAGAAGGGTAAGTTACCATTAAGCAAGATAAATTGTCTTTGTGCTCAATTGCTCTAGCTCTTAAATCTTCTACATCAATATTACCTTCTGGAGTTGTTTTTGTAACGATAATTTCCATTCCTGCCATAGCAGCCGAAGCCGGATTGGTTCCGTGTGCCGAAGATGGAATCAAACAAATATTTCTATTGTGATCACCTCTTGATAAATGATATGCTCTGATAGCCATCAAACCAGCATATTCTCCTTGTGCTCCCGAATTCGGTTGCAATGTAGTTCCCGCAAAACCTGTAACCACGTTCAGTTGGTGTTCTAATTTTTTTAGTAGGATTTGGTAACCTTCTGCTTGTTCAATTGGAGCAAATGGGTGAATACTGTTCCAATTTGCCATAGATAAAGGTAACATTTCTGCAGCAGCATTCAATTTCATTGTACAAGATCCTAATGAAATCATCGAGTGATTTAAGGATAAATCTTTACGCTCTAATTTTTTAATGTAACGCATTAATTGCGATTCCGAATGATGATTATTGAAAACAGCATGCGTTAAAAAAGTAGAAGTTCTAGCCAATGAAGCTGGATAATTAGTCGTTGAAGTTAATTCACTTATTGTAAATGCTTCTTTATTTAATGCTTCCGCAAATAGGGAAATAATTTGATTTAAGTCTTTTAAAGAAGTGGTTTCATTTAATGAAATAGAGATGGTTTCGCTATCTACATAAAAGAAATTTACTTCGTGTTTTTCAGCTACTGCTTTTACTTTTGAAGCATCGGCTTTCACTAAAAGTGTGTCAAAAAAGGAAGTGTTTGTTTGGTAAACTCCTAATTTATTTAAGGCATCCGCCAAAGTCACTGCCGAAGCATGAACTTTATTTGCAATGTATTTCAATCCTTTAGGACCATGGAAAACAGCATACATTCCAGCCATAACAGCCAATAATACTTGTGCTGTACAGATGTTAGAAGTTGCTTTTTCTCTTTTAATGTGTTGTTCTCTGGTTCCCAATGCCATTCTTAAAGCACGATTTCCGTTAGCATCAATGGTTACCCCAATGATTCTTCCCGGCATCGAACGCTTGTATTCTTCTTTAGTTGCAAAATAGGCTGCATGTGGACCTCCATAACCCATCGGAATTCCGAAGCGTTGTGTAGTTCCAACTACCACATCGGCACCCATTTCTCCGGGAGGAGTTAAGGTAGTTAAGGATAAAATATCGGCAGCAACCGCCACTTTTATTTCGGCAGTATGTGCTTTAGCAATAAATCCAGCATAATCAGTTACTTGACCGTATTTGCCTGGATATTGTAAAATGGCTCCAAAGTATTCTGAAGAGAAATCGAAAGTTTCATGATTTCCAATTACCAATTCAATTCCTTTTGGAGTTGAACGTGTTTGCAATACCGAGATGGTTTGTGGTAATACTTCATCAGAAACGAAGAATTTCACTACATTATTTTTCTTTTGATCTCTTGTTCTAACATCAAATAAAAGTGCCATAGCTTCTGCAGCAGAAGTTCCCTCATCTAATAAGGAGGCATTGGCAATTTCCATTCCAGTTAATTCAATAATGGTAGTTTGAAAGTTTAAAATTGCTTCCAATCTTCCTTGAGCAATTTCTGCTTGATACGGAGTGTAGGCAGTATACCAACCCGGATTTTCAAAAATATTTCTTTGAATTACAGCCGGAACAATTGTTGGGTGGTATCCCAAACCAATGTATGATTTAAAAACTTTGTTCTTTTTTCCTAATTCTTGAATGTGACTTAAATATTCATATTCGGTCATTGGCGTATCTAAATCTAATTCCTTTTTCAATCGAATGTTCTCAGGAACTGTTTCAGAAATTAATTGATCTAAGTTATTCACCCCAATGGTTTTAAACATGTGTTGTAGGTCGTTTTCACGAGGACCTATGTGGCGTAAAGCAAATGCGTCTGTTTTCATTTATTAGAAATAAAGATAGGTTTTTGTTGTGTTGAAAGAACTGAAATGCGGTTCTTTATATAGCACACAAAAGTAATTATTAAACTTCTAATTTAAGGCTAAACAATTCGTAATATTATAAGAATTTTTCAACCAAAATCGGGTCTTATTAACAGATTGACTATTTTTGGCTCATGAATTTTTTGCATAAGCTTTTTGATTTTTACATCCTTTCATCCATTCATGTTGGTTTTGCCGTTTTTTGTTTGGTAAAAATAACCGAAATCAGTTCCAATATAATTCCGAATGCTGCTTTTTCAACTTGCGTTTTTTTTGCAACAATTTTGGGTTATAATTTTTTGAAATACATGGAGGTTTTTAAAAATGGAAATTATCATTCGGCAAAGTATTATTCGATTTTAGGGGTTTCAATAGTGGCTCTGATTGCTTTCTTTTATTTTATTATCAAACTGCCTAAAGCCTTTCAACTTTATCTATTTGTTTCTGGAATATTGGTTTTACTTTATCCTTTATTGCGAAAATTAGGTTGGTTGAAATTATTTTTTGTAAGTGCAGTGGTAACCTATATTTCTGTTGGAATTCCGTATTTAGATTCGCCTTTTTCCAATCTAGATTTTCTGATTACCGGAATTCAAAGATTCTTTATTTTATCCAGTTTATTAATTCCGTTTGAAATAATTGATAGTTCTTTTGATCCGATTTCGTTGCAAACAATTCCCCAGAAATTCGGAATAAATAAATCCAAGTTATTCGGAATGTTATTGGTGATTCCGTTCATGATTTTGGAATATATAAAAAGCAATTCCTCCATAATTTCCTTATTTATTGGATTAATTACGGTTGTATTAATTCACTTTTCATCCACACATCGAAATAAATATTACACCTCTTTTTGGATAGAAAGTGTCCCGATTTTTTGGTTAATATTACTTTTAATTTGCCGATAAAAAAAACCGAAGTATTAACTTCGGCTTATTATTAAAGTCTAATTGGTCTAAAAATCTAAGTAGTCTAAACCAATCCTGCTCGTTTCAATAAAGCATCTGCATTGGGCTCCTGACCTCTAAATCGTTTATACAATTCCATTGGTAATTCGGTGCCGCCTTTAGAAAGTACATTTTCTTTAAATTTAGTAGCCACATCTTTATTAAAAATTCCTTTTTCTTGGAAATAAGCAAAGGCATCGGCATCCAAAACTTCCGCCCATTTGTAACTGTAATATCCTGAAGAGTAGCCTCCTTGAAAGATATGTGAAAAAGAAACACTCATGCAGTTTTCGGCTACATCTGGAAATAATGAGGCGGTATCCATGGCTTGTTTTTCAAATGCTTTTACATCAGCAATTTCTTGATTTACAGCGTGGTAGGTCATGTCTAATATTCCGAAACTCAATTGGCGCAGCGTGGCAAGTCCTTCTAAAAAGCTGGCACTTTCTTTGATTTTTTCTACATACTCTTGCGGAATGATTTCTCCGGTTTCATAATGATTTGCAAATAGCGCCAAAGCTTCTGGCTCGTAACACCAGTTTTCCATCACCTGACTTGGTAATTCCACAAAGTCCCAATACACCGAAGTTCCCGACAAACTCGGATAAGTAGTGTTCGCCAACATTCCGTGTAAAGCGTGACCAAATTCATGAAATAAAGTAGTTACTTCATTAAAGGTCAATAAGGAAGGTTTTGTCTCGGTAGGTGGAGTGAAATTACAAACGATAGAAACATGCGGTCTATCATTAATTCCATTTTTTATGGCTTGCGATTTATATGAAGTCATCCATGCGCCATTTCGTTTTCCTTTTCTTGGAAAAAAATCGGTGTAAAAAACAGCAACCAGATTATTTTTTTCATCCAAAACCTCAAAAGTTTGCTCTTCTTCATGGTATTTGTCAATATCAAAAACCTCTTTAAAGGTAATTCCAAATAATTTTTCAGCGATTATAAACGCGCCTTGTAATACCTTTTCTAATTGAAAATAGGGTTTTAGGATTTCGTCATCCAAACTGAATAATTTTTGTTTTAATTTCTCCGAATAATAAGCGCTATCCCATTTTTCGAGATTTTCAATTCCGTCTAATTCTTTTGCGAAAGCGGTTAATTGAGCAAATTCTTTTTGTGCAGCAGGCTTCGCTTTTTGCAATAAATCATTTAAAAAAGTTTTTACTTTTTCTGGATTTTGAGCCATTCTTTCTTCCAAAACAAAATGCGAATGCGAGTCGTAGCCTAATAATTTGGCTCTTTTGTGGCGTAAAGAAACAATTCGTTTTACGTTTTCTTTATTATCAAATTCGTTGTCTTGAAATGCTTTTTTACCAGCAGCTATAGCCAATTCTTTTCGTAATTCACGATTTTCAACATAAGTGACAAAAGGTAAATAACTTGGAAAATCTAGTGTGAAAATCCAACCTTCTAATTCTTTAGATTTGGCTAGAGAACGCGCCATTTCTTTGGCTCCTTCTGGTAGGCCTTTTAAATCGGCTTCATTGGTTATGTGAAGTTGGTAGTTATTGGTTTCAGCCAATACATTTTCCCCGAAGGTTAATTTTAATTTGGCTAATTCGGTATCTATTTCTCTTAAAACTAATTTATCTGCTTCATTTAGCAGCGCTCCATTTCTAGAAAATCCTTTGAATTTTTTATCCAAAAGTGTGGTTTGTTCTGGAGTTAAGGTTAACGAATCTTTTTGATCGTAAACGGCTTTAACACGTTTGAATAAATTTTCATTCAAAGCCACATCGTTACTAAATTCGGTTAATAAGGGTGAAACTTCTTGTGCTATTTTTTGCATTTCGTCACAAGTTTCTGCCGAATTTAAATTAAAGAATATAGAAGACAATCGATCCAATTGTTCTCCCGAAAAATCTAAAGCAACAATCGTATTTTCAAATGTAGGGGCCTCATGATTATTGGCAATTGCATCAATTTCTGCCCTTGCAGAAGCTATATTTTCAATAAAAGCTGGAGCATAATCTTCTAATTTTATTTGCGAAAAAGGAGCGGTATTGTGTTTGGTTTGAAAAGGTGTTGTTAAAATTTTCATTGGTTGAAAAAAGTCAATTATAAGTTATAGTTGTTGCTATTAGGGCCGAACTAGCCCTGATAGAAGTGAAAATCCTTTGCATGTAGTGCAAAGATTGTAACGAATAGCAGGAAATAGCTTCTAAAACTATTTTTTCAATTCGTTTGATGCTTTATTTACGGCTTCTTTAAGGCTTTCCTTGTAGAAAACAATTTTATCTAAAACACATTTATCGTGACTTCCGATAATTTGAGCGGCAAGAATTCCGGCATTTTTTGCTCCGTTAAGGGCAACAGTTGCCACAGGAACGCCACCTGGCATTTGCAAAATAGATAAAACCGAATCCCAACCATCAATTGAATTGCTTGATTTTACAGGAACGCCAATTACAGGCAGTGGCGACATGGAAGCGACCATTCCTGGAAGATGCGCAGCGCCACCGGCACCTGCAATAATTACTGAAATTCCGCGGGTGTGGGCATTTTTGCTGAAATCAAAAAGTTTTTCGGGTGTTCTGTGTGCCGAAACGATGTCTACCTCGGTTTCGATGTCAAATCCTTTTAAGATGTCGATGGCTTCTTGCATCACGGGCATATCGGAGATGCTTCCCATTATTATGGCTACTTTGCTCATTGGTTGTGTTTGCTTTTAGATTTATTAACAAATAGATTTATAAAGTATATAAGAGTTTATTGCAAATGTGATTAAAAAAGTTGCTATTTGTAAAAACACTACTTTCAAAATATTCTTTGTAATATTTTCTTTTTTGATTTTTCTTTCAATCAAAATATTTAATATTATGATTATTGTTATTAGATATAGAAACCGTTCTATTTGAAAATAAAAACTTCGTAAAATACAATTTTTGAAATCTTCACAGCGAATATCTGTAAGCATAAAAAGCGAAGTTGTGCAATACAAAATCAAAATAACAGAAATAATATTTATAGTATATTTTAATATTTTCATCTTCAAATTAAGAAATTACTCGAATACTATTCTTAACCTGTTCAGCAATTATTCTTGCTTCTGCCATGTCTTCATTTACAATAGTTACATGTCCCATTTTTCGGAAAGGTCTTGTTTCTCTTTTACCGTAAATGTGTGGCGTAACCCCGTCAATGGCCATTATTTTTTCAATATTTTGATAGGTTACAGGCCCTGAAAATCCTTCTGCACCGACCAAATTTACCATAATTCCGGCAACTTTACTAGCGGTATTTCCTAAAGGTAGGTTTAATATGGCGCGTAAATGATTTTCAAATTGTGAAGTATAACTGGCTTCAATGGTATGGTGCCCCGAATTGTGTGGTCTTGGCGCCACTTCATTGACTAAAATTTCATCGTTTTGAGTTTGAAACATTTCCACAGCCAAAAGGCCAACATGATTGAACGCTTCCGAAACTTTTAAAGCAACTTCTTGTGCTTTTTGAGCAACAGTAGCATCAATACGGGCAGGACAAAGTACGTATTCTACTTGGTTGGCTTCGGGATGAAACTCCATTTCAACCACAGGGTAGGTGCTAATTTCTCCAGATGCAGAACGCGCTACAATTACCGCCAATTCATTTTTAAAAGGAACCATTTCTTCGGCAATGCATTCTACATTTGGTAAATGATCTAAATCGGAAACGGCACGAACCACTTTAACTCCGTTTCCATCGTATCCAAATTGGGTGCATTTCCAAACAAACGGTAAAGAAATTGTTTCAATTGCGGCTTTTAGGTTTTCAAGATTTGAAAATCGGGTATGCTTGGAAGTCGGAATTCCATTTGAAACATAAAAATCTTTTTGAACACCTTTATTCTGAATCAAACGCAACGTTTTTGGAGAAGGATAAACCGCCAAACCTTCGGCTTCCAACTTGTCTAAAGCGTCTAGATTTACATTTTCGATTTCAATGGTTAAAAGATTTACTTTTTTGCCAAATTCATAAACGGCATCAAAATTCATTAAGTCTCCGGTGAAAAATTGGGAAGCTCCAAATTGGCTAGGTGCGTCTTTACTAGGATCTAAAATGTAGGTTTGAATGTCAAATTTTCTAGCCTCAGCAAGTAGCATTTTGCCTAACTGACCGCCGCCGAGAATTCCAAGTTTAAAATCGGAAGAAAAGTAGTTCATTTGTGTTGTGTTTGCGCAAAGATAATCATTTGAAAATTATTTCAATCGCTTCAAAATATCTTTCACTGCAAAACAATATCCGGGCGATTGATTGTGTAAATCTCTAGAAAGCACTATTTTTAATTCCTCATTCACCCAACTGTACTTTTTTCCCAGTTCGAACAAAGCCCGCATGGAGTAGGCTGCTGTTGCTGCTAAATCCACATCAATTAAATGATCAAGGCAGGTTTCAATAATTTTTTCTTCCTGATTTTCGGTTAAGGTAACTTTTTTGCTTTTTGTTAAAAACAAACAAATTTTGGAGGTTGGGCGAATGGCCTGATTGACTTTAAAATGAGGTAATGCTTCGCAAAATTTATCTATGAATGGAATGAATAATTCAAGGCGTTCTTCGCAAATTAATTCTAAAATCCAACACGCTTTGTGGTGGTTCTTGTCCTTAGTATTGCAGGCTATTTCAACTAAATCGCTTAAATAATTCGGGTTTTGAAAAACATAGTTTTTATTGTCGTCTCTACTTTTTCTGTGAGCCGTGCCTATTGAGATCCGATTGTAAAATTCTGCATTCATTTTGTAAATATATTAAATTAGCAAAAAATTCAAAATACTTGATAGTAAATAGTGATTTGTTCGTAAATTTGCTCTTTACTTTAATAATCAAATCCAAATGATTCACCTTCACGATAAAACTTTTGAGCCTTTTATTTCTTCTGAAGAAATTAGTTTTGCTATTGCAAATATGGCCAAACAAATGGATGATGATTTTTTTGATGAGATCCCCGTTTTTGTTGGGATTCTTAATGGTTCGTTTATGGTTTTATCGGATTTAATGAAGCAGTATCGAGGCATGTGTGAAGTGAGTTTTATGAAAATGGCTTCCTATGAAGGGACACAAACTACCAATGAAGTGAAGCAATTAATTGGAATAAATGAAAATTTAGAAGGTAGAACGGTAGTTATTGTGGAAGACATTGTAGACACTGGAAATACCATTGAAGAATTGAAGGCGATTTTCAAAGAAAAAAAAGTGAAGCATTTAAAAATTGCCACTTTATTTTTTAAACCAGAGGCCTATAAAAAAGACATTAAAATTGATTACGTAGGAATGCGAATTCCGAATAAATTCATTGTAGGATATGGTTTGGACTACGATGGATTGGGTAGAAATTTACCCGACGTATATCAATTAGCGCAATAAATCAGATTACAGAATTTGAAATAAAAAACACAACAAAATAATTAATAACCTACAACAATTACAAAATGATCAACATCGTACTTTTTGGCAAGCCAGGAGCTGGAAAAGGCACTCAAGCAGAATTCTTAAAAGGAAAATACAATTTGACTCACCTTTCTACAGGGGATATTTTTAGATACAATATTATGAATGGCACCGACTTGGGTAAATTAGCCAAAACCTATATGGATCAAGGAGATTTGGTTCCAGATGATGTAACCATTCAAATGTTACAAAGCGAAGTAGATAAAAACCCAGATTCTGCTGGATTTTTATTTGATGGTTTTCCAAGAACTTTAGCTCAAGCAGCAGCTTTAGATCATTTTTTAGAATCAAAAGGGCAAAAAATAACTGCTACAGTTGCTTTGGATGCCGATGATTCCATTTTGGTTGCTCGTTTGCTTGAAAGAGGAAAAACCTCTGGAAGACCTGATGATCAAGACGAGGAAAAAATTAGAAACCGTTACCCAGAATACAATGAAAAAACGGCTCCTTTAATGGATTATTACAAAGGGCAAGGCAAATTTCATGCTGTAAATGGTATTGGAACGATTGCAGAAGTAACCGAAAGGCTGAACTTGGTTTTCGATAAATTTTAAAAATAATTTGGGCAAAGATTCTTTGCGTATCCCATTTTAGTTTAATCAAATAGGTGAAATAGAAACTAATTAAAAAAAGTTTCATAGGATTTCTATGCTATATTAGTAACTTTGCCAAAATTTAATTTTAATAGGTTTAACAAACTTGTTTTCCAAATAAACCAAAAAAATGACAGAAGGAAATTTTGTAGACTATGTAAAAATATATGTTACTTCCGGAAAAGGGGGTAAAGGTTCTACGCATTTACATAGAGAAAAATTTATTGAAAAAGGGGGTCCAGACGGAGGAGACGGTGGTCGTGGAGGACATGTTTATTTGAGAGGAAATAAAAGTTTGTGGACTTTATTTCATTTAAAATTCATTAAACACATTCGTGCGGGACATGGTGGAGATGGTGGTAGTTCAAGAAGTACCGGTCACGATGGTGAAGATAAAATTGTAGAAGTGCCTCTTGGTACTGTTGTGAAAGATATTGAAACCGGAGAAACATTATTTGAAATTACCGAACACGATGAAGTGCGCATTTTAGCACAAGGTGGTAAGGGAGGTTTAGGAAACTGGCATTTTAGAAGTGCTACCAATCAAACACCTAGATATTCCCAACCGGGAATGCCTTCAACCGAATTGGATGTGATTTTAGAATTGAAAGTTCTTGCCGATGTAGGTTTGGTTGGTTTCCCAAATGCTGGAAAATCTACTTTATTGTCAGTGCTGACTTCGGCTAAGCCAAAAATTGCAGATTATCCATTTACAACATTAAAACCTAATTTAGGAATTGTAGCTTATAGAGAATTTCAATCGTTTGTGATTGCTGATATCCCCGGAATTATTGAAGGTGCTGCCGAAGGTAAAGGATTGGGGCATTATTTCTTGCGTCATATTGAAAGAAACTCAACTTTGTTGTTTTTGGTTCCTGCGGATGCCGATGATATCAAAAAAGAATACGAAATTCTATTGGATGAATTGCGTCGCTATAACCCAGAAATGCTAGACAAAGACCGATTGTTAGTTATTTCTAAATGTGATATGCTCGATAATGAATTGAAAGCAGAAATGAAACAGCTGTTGGATAAATCCAAATTAGGAATTCCGTATTTGTTTATTTCTTCTGTTGCCCAACAAGGATTAACCGAATTGAAAGATACGCTTTGGGAAATGCTAAATGTAGAAGACGATAAGCCCGAAAATAGTCACGGATTGTAAATTAGAAACAAATGAAAAGCCTCGATTTATCGGGGCTTTTTTTTATTAGTAGCGGATTCTCAAAAAAAATAGTAAATTCGCAACGCTACTGAATAAAATATGTAACAAAAAACAGTTTTATTCGACAAGTAGATACAAACAGATAACCAAATATTTATAACAATGAAAAAAATTATTTTATCCTTTATTGCAGCAATTATGTTGTTGCCAATGAGCGTAAAAGCTGATGAGGGAATGTGGTTTTTAATGTTTATCGAAAGATTAAACCACCGCGACATGCAAAAAATGGGCTTGCAATTAACAGCCGAAGAAATTTACAGCATCAATCACCACAGTTTGAAAGATGCTATTGTTCAATTTAATGGGGGTTGTACTGCCGAAATTATTTCTAAAGACGGATTGGTTCTTACCAACCACCATTGTGGATATGACGGTATTGCTGAATTATCTACAGCAGAAGACAACCTATTAAAAAATGGTTTTTGGGCTGCCAATAGAGCTGCAGAGAAAAAACCATCAAGTTTGTATGTGCGTTTCTTTGTGCGTATGGATGATTGTTCAAAAAGAATTTTAGCGAAAGTGAACCCTTCAATGAGTGAAGCAGATAGAGAAAAAGCAATCAATGCTGAAATCGCTTTAATCGAAAAAGAAAATAATGAAGGTGGAAAATACACCGTTTCAGTTCGTTCTTTTTTCCAAGGAAATGAATTTTATTATTTTGTTTACCAAGATTATAAAGATGTTCGTTTAGTGGGAGTTCCACCAGAGAGTTTAGGAAAATTTGGAGGTGATACAGACAACTGGGAATGGCCTCGTCAAACTGCCGATTTCTCTATGTTTAGAGTTTACGCAGATAAAGACGGAAACCCTGCAGAATATTCAACAAGCAATGTGCCATTACAACCAAAACACTATTTGCCAGTAAACTTATCTGGAGTTAAAGAAGGAGATTTTGCTATGATTCTTGGTTACCCTGGTAGAACCAACCGTTGGATGCCTGCAAGTGGAATTGACCAAAACGTAAAATTTGCTTACCCTGCTTGGGTTGAAGGTGCAAAAACCGGTATGGATAATATGAAGAAATACATGGAAATGAGCGATGCTCTTCGTTTAGTTTATGCTTCTAAATATGCTTCTACTGCCAATTACTGGAAAAACCGTCAAGGGATGATTGATGCACTTTCAAAATTTGGCACAGCCAAATCAAAAGCGGCTCAAGAAGCTAAATTTGATAAATGGGCTAATAAACCAGAAAATAAAGCTAAATACGGTTCGGTAGTAGCTACAATCAATAAATATTACGCGCTTACTAATGAAAAATCGCGTCATGATAATTATTTACAACAATTGTTTAGAACTTCTGCATACGGAACAATCACCCGTAGCTTAGGAAATCAATTGAATGAATATGCTAAAGCAGATGCTGCAAAACGTGCAACATTAGCTCCTAGAATTATTGAAAATGCAACCGAGTTTTTTAATGATTTGCATATTCCTGCAGAAAAAGACATTCTTGCAGCGCAATTGCATTTGTATGCAACTAAATCTGTTGGATATAAAATTGCTCCTGTTGTAGAAAAAATGAATGCTGAAAACAATGGTGATTTTTCTAAAAATATAAATGCTGCTGTAGACTTAAGTATCTTTTCATCATTAGACAGAGTAAAAGCCTTTTTAAATTATCCATCGGAATCCATGTTGGCTAATGACCCAATTTATAGCTTAATGTCCAATTTATTTGCTCATTATAGTTCAAAATCGGATGAAGTTGCAAAAGCACAAAATGATTTTGGAGCTGCTTTCCGTTTATTGGTTGAAGGATTACGTGAGTCAAAAATTGGAACAATTAAATATCCAGATGCTAACTCTACCTTGCGTTTAACTTACGGAAAAGTACGAGCTTTACCTGCAGACAAACGTAATGATGCAAAAATAAACAACTATACTACATTAGATAGCCAAGTGAAAAAATACAAAAAAGGAGACGAAGAATTTGATCTTCCAACTCGTGTATTAGAAATGGCTAAAAATAAAGAGTATGGTCGTTATGCTGATAAAGACGGTTCTCTACACGTTAATTTCTTAACAGATAATGATATTACAGGTGGAAACTCTGGTTCTCCTGTGTTAAACGGAAAAGGAGAATTAATCGGTTTAGCATTTGATGGAAACATTGAAGCTATGGCTGGTGATGTTATTTTTGATAAAAAACTACAAAGAACGATTAATGTTGATATTCGTTATGTGTTATGGGTAATTGAGAACTTCTCAAATGCAAAACATATTGTAGACGAAATGACTTTGGTTAAATAACAGAAGTAATTCTATAATTAATAACTCCGATCAGAAAAAGGTCGGAGTTTTTTTATTGCTATAATATTCAAAATAGTACAGAAAATCAATAATTAATTTATATTTGTTATTCCAAAAATTTGGCATATATAATGAGGTCAAAATTATTTTTTCTCTTACTTATTTCGCATTGTGTCTTTTCTCAATCTAACTTTGAGAAAGCAGAAAAACTCTACGATCAAGGGAAATATTCACTTGCAAGACCCATTTTTGAAAATATATACAAGGAAAACCCAAGCCAAATAAAGGCAATTGAGTATTTAGGTGATATTTCGGTTCAACTTAAAGAATGGGATAAGGCACTTGGTTATTATCAGAAGCTCAAAAATATAAAACCAAATGAAGCCAATTATTATTACAAATACGGCGGTGTACTTGGATTAAAATCTAAAGAAGGCGGAAAATGGGTTGCCATACGATTAATTGGTGATATGAAAGAGTCCTTTGAAAAAGCTTTGGTTTTAAATCCGAAACACATTGAAGCGCGTTGGGCAATGATTGAATATTATTTGCAAGTTCCGGCACTTTTTGGAGGTAGTGAAAAAAAAGCACAGCGTTATGCCGATGAGTTAATGAAATTATCTCCGGTGGATGGATACTTGTCAAAAGCACATATTGATGAATACTTTGAACGGTATAAAAGTGCGGAAAAACACTATATTAAAGCAATTGAATTAGGTGGTTCTAAAAACACTTATGAGCGTTTAGCATCGCTCTACAAAGTGAAGCTTCATAATTCGGATAAAGCAAAAAAAATATTAGAACAATACCAAGAAAAAAATAAATCCTAAAAATGAGAACACACTTTATAGCCATTGGAGGTGCAGCCATGCACAATTTAGCTTTAGCTTTACATAACAAAGGATACCATGTTACGGGTAGCGATGATGCTATTTTTGAACCCTCTAAATCGAGATTGGAAAAAAAAGGATTATTACCTGAGGAGTTTGGTTGGTTTCCTGAAAAAATCACTCAAGATATTGAAGCCATTATTCTTGGAATGCATGCTAAGGCGGATAATCCCGAGTTGCTTAAAGCGCAAGAATTAGGATTAAAAATTTTCTCCTATCCAGAATTTTTATACGAACAATCAAAAAATAAAACGCGTGTAGTGATAGGTGGATCCCACGGAAAAACAACTATTACTTCTATGATTTTGCATGTGATGCATTACCATAATATCGAAGTTGATTATATGGTTGGAGCGCAATTGGAAGGGTTTGACACCATGGTTCATTTAACAGAAAACAATGATTTTATTGTTTTAGAAGGTGATGAGTACCTTTCTTCGCCAATGGATAGAAGACCAAAATTTCATTTGTATCAGCCCAATATAGCTTTACTTTCAGGGATTGCTTGGGATCATATTAATGTTTTTCCAACTTTTGAAAACTATGTAGAGCAATTCGAAATCTTTGTAAACCAAATTACCAAAGGCGGAATATTGGTTTATAATGAAGAGGACGAAACAGTTAAAAAAGTAGCTGAAGAAACTACTAATCCTATTCGTAAAATGCCTTACGCAACGCCTTCTTATACTGTAGAAGACGGAACCACCATGTTGGATACTCCCGAAGGGCCTATGCCAATTGAAGTTTTTGGAGCACATAATTTAAATAATTTGGCTGGGGCCAAATGGGTTTGCCAATGCATGGGAGTAGATGAAGCCGATTTTTATGAAGCCATTGCTAGCTTTAAAGGAGCTAGTAAACGTTTAGAAAAAATAGCAGAAGGCAAAGGTAAAGTTGCTTATAAAGATTTTGCGCATTCACCAAGTAAAGTTTCAGCAACTACACAAGCGGTAAAAAATCAATATCCAAATCGAACTTTAATTGCTTGTTTGGAATTACATACGTACAGTAGTTTAAATGCCGAATTCCTTAAAGAATATCAAGGGGCACTTGATGCCGCAGATGTTGCGGTGGTATTCTATTCGCCAGACGCAGTTAAAATTAAGCAATTGGAAGAAGTGACTTATGATCAAATTGCGCAATCGTTTCAGCGTAATGATTTAATTATTTACACCAATCCATCCGATTTTAAAAATTTCTTATTCAGTCAAAATATAGATAATTCTGCTTTATTGCTAATGAGTTCGGGTAATTATGGAGGATTGAATTTTGATGAGGTAAAGGAGTTGATGAAATAATTTTTATTGCCAAATAAAAGTCGTATTTTAGGTAGAAACTAATATCTAAAATATGTACACTCCAATAAATCAATGGGCGGAAGACGATCGACCGAGAGAGAAGTTTTTACTTAAAGGAAAAGCAGCATTATCCGATTCGGAGTTACTGGCAATTCTAATAGGCTCAGGCACGAGAAATGAAAGTGCCGTGCAATTGTGTCAGCGTATTTTAGCTGCTGCAAATAATAATTTGAATCAGCTTGGAAAACTTTCAATTAAGCAATTAATCGAGTTTAAGGGCATTGGAGAAGCTAAAGCTATCGCTATTGCAGCTGCACTTGAGTTAGGGAGACGCAGGCGATCTGAAGAAGCTGTAGAATGGGATAAAATCACTTCAAGTAAAGCAGTTTTTAATATCATGCAGCCAATAATTGGAGAATTGCTGCACGAAGAATTTTGGGTATTGTTTCTAAATAATTCCAATAAGGTGATTCATAAAGCACAATTATCCAAAGGCGGAATCACAGGCACGATTGTAGATACCCGAATAATTTTTAAAACAGCCCTCGAATACAATGCAATTTCACTAATTTTGACCCACAATCATCCTTCAGGTAAATTGCTTGCGAGTGATTCTGATAAAGACATTACTCGAAAATTGCAACTGGCCGGAAAGCAACTGGATATTATTATATTAGATCATGTAATCATTACCGAATCTAGTTATTATAGCTTTGCCGATGAAGGAATATTATAGCAAATGAAACACATAACCGATATTTTTTTTGACTTAGATCATACCCTTTGGGATTTTGAAAAAAACTCTGCGTTAGCATTTGAAAAAGTATTAAAGTTACATCAAGTGGAAGTAGAATTGGATCTTTTCTTAAAGCATTATGTTCCATTAAATGCTAAATATTGGGAATTGTATCGCTATGAAAAAGTAACCCAGGCGGAATTGCGCTATGGAAGGTTGAAAGACACTTTTGATATTTTAAATTATGAAGTTTCCGATGAATTAATTGATGTGCTTTCTGTGGAGTACATTCGGTTTTTACCCGAATTCAATCATCTTTTTGACGGAACGATTGCCATTTTAGATTATCTAAAGCCAAAATATAATTTACATATTATCACCAACGGATTTCAAGAAGTTCAGACGGGGAAAATGAAAAATTCCGGAATTGATAGTTATTTTAGAACCATCACCAACTCGGAGATGGCTGGAGTAAAAAAGCCCAACCCCAAAATATTTGAATTTGCTTTGCAAGCTGCCCATACCGATAAGCATAAAAGTATCATGATTGGCGATTGTATTGATGCTGATGTAAAAGGAGCCTTAAATTTTGGGATGGATGCAATATATTTTAATGAAAATAATAAAGATGTTCCAAGTGGAATTAAGCAAGTCAACCATTTAATTGAACTAAAAAATTTCCTGTAATGAAAAAGTATATCATAGTAGCACTTCTAATTTGCACTTTTGGGTTTGCCCAAAACCTTAACGAATATAAATATGCAATGGTGCCTTCAAAATTTTCTTTTTTAAAGGAAGAAAACGCACATAATTTAAATGTGCTCACAAAATTGTACTTTCAAAAATATGACTTTGAAACCTATTTTAACAATGAGGAGGCTCCAGAAGAATTTGTAGTTTCGAATTGCAATAAAATTTATGTTTACCTACTTGAAAACAGTAATATGTTTATTACAAAATTAACCATTGTGGTCAAAGATTGTAAGGGGACTATTCTTGCTACTTCCGAGGTAGGTTCAAGTAGAGAGAAAGAATATAGAGTAGCTTATAACGAAGCACTTCGTATGGCATTTGAAAATTTTCCAATATTGAAGTCACATCATTATCAGCCTTCACAAAAAAGTCTCGGAATTGTTGGTGAGCCTGCAAAACCTGTTGTGAAATCTGATAAAGAAGAAGAAATACAAAAAGAATCCATTTTGCAAAAAGAGCTCGTTCAAAACCAAATGTTCGAAAAAAAATATAAGGCAATGGCTACCGAAAACGGATATAATTTAATTGCAGTTTCAAGTGATTATAAGATTTTTCAATTATTTAAAACCTCCGCGAAAGAAGTTTTTATTGTCAATAGAGATGCTGTTTCTGGAGTTTTATTGAAAAGAAATGAAAGTTGGTATTTTGAATATTATGAAGGAAATGTATTCAAGTCAGAGATGCTAAATATTACATTTTAATACCCGTACTTATCTTTCCAACGGTTTTTTAAAAATTCACGCGTTCCATTCTCGCGGGAGTTACTTCCAGGGTCATAAAACTTAGTTTCTTTAATAGCATCTGGTAGGTATTCTTGTTCGCTAAAATTATTAGCGTAATTATGCGAATATTGGTAGTCTTCGCCATACCCTAATTCTTTCATTAATTTGGTTGGTGCATTTCGCAAATGAATCGGAACGGGTAAATCTCCCGTTTGTTTTACCAAAGCTTGTGCTTCATTAATTGCCATATAACTCGCATTGCTTTTTGGCGAAGTCGCCAAGTAAACAGCACATTGACTCAGTAGTATTCTGCTTTCAGGATAGCCAATCGTAGAAACCGCCTGAAACGTATTATTCGCCATTATGAAAGCCGTTGGGTTGGCATTTCCAATGTCTTCACTTGATAAGATCAGCATGCGTCGTGCAATGAATTTTACGTCTTCACCGCCTTCAATCATTCGGGCAAGCCAATAAACGGCTCCGTTGGGATCGCTTCCGCGGATGGATTTTATAAATGCCGAAACAATGTCATAATGCTGTTCGCCTGTTTTGTCATATAAAACGGTGTTTTGCTGCACTAATTCCAATACTTTGTCATTTGTAATTGAAATTTGACCTTCAGGGCTTGCGTTTACAACGAGTTCAAAAATATTTAATAGCTTTCGTCCATCCCCGCCCGAAAGTCGCAGCAAAGCCTCTGATTCTTTGATTTTTATTTTTTTTGACGAAATAATAGCATCTTTTTTAATCGCTCTGTCTAAAAGTGATAATAAATCTTCTTTAGAAAACGGATTCAATACATAAACCTGACAACGAGAAAGTAAAGCCGGAATCACTTCAAAACTTGGGTTTTCGGTAGTGGCTCCAATTAATGTTACCCACCCTTTTTCTACAGCTGCTAATAGGGAATCTTGCTGTGATTTGCTAAAGCGATGGATCTCATCTATAAATAAAATCGGATTCTTGGCCGTAAACAATCCGCCACTCTGTTTCGCTTTTTCAATAACATCACGAACATCCTTAACTCCAGAGTTGATGGCGCTCAATTCATAAAACGGACGGTTGCTTTGCTTGGCAATGATTTGTGCCAAAGTTGTTTTACCAGTACCTGGCGAACCCCAAAAAATCATGGACGGAATCACGCCTCGCGCAATTTGTTGCGTAAGCGATCCATTAGGGCCAACTAGGTGTAATTGGCTAATGTAATCTTCTAATTTCTGCGGACGAATGCGTTCGGCTAAAGGTGTTTCCATGCGGTAAAATTACATATTTATTCTCTTTTTTTTCATTTCGACGAAAGAGAAATCGTATAATCTTGATAACTTAATGCGATTCCTCATACTTCGGAATGACAAGAATGCGCTGACAAAATAGCATTATAAACTTTTTGGTTGTATTTTTGATTAACATAGATGACATTGTTTTAGTATGAGACACAACAACGAACTTAATCATTTTAAATTTTCTCCAGCTACTTGGATAATTCCTTCCTTCTTGTTGGTTGTAGTTTGGTTTGTTTTCTTTGTGAATCAAAGTTTTCATTTGCATTTAAATGAACATGGGATTTTTCCACGAACAATCTCAGGATTGCAAGGTGTTATTTTTAGTCCGTTTTTGCACAGCGATTTGAATCACATACTTAATAATTCGTTGCCGCTGCTAATCTTGACCACTGCGCTAATTTATTTTTATAGAGAAGTATCATTGAAGGTATTAGTATACGGAGTTTTATTATCTGGAATACTTACCTGGATATTTGGACGCGATTCCTATCATATTGGCGCAAGCGGATTGATTTATGTTTTGGTTTCGTTTATATTTTTCAAGGGATTACGAACGCAATATTACCGATTGATGGCTTTGTCTATGGCTGTGGTTGTGTTATACGGAGGAATGATTTGGTATGTATTTCCCGAAGTGGACAATACTATTTCCTGGGAAGGACATTTGGCAGGAATGATTACGGGGTTTGTTTTTGCAATTCAATTTAAAACCCCTGATTATTTGAAAGACATTCAATACGATTGGGAAAAACCCGATTTTGATCCAAGTACCGATCCTTTTATGAAACGTTTTGATGAGAATGGAAATTTTGTAAACCCACCAAAACCTGAAGAAGAGGAGGAACTACAACATGTTCAGCCAATAAACTATGTCTATATTTATAAGGAAGAAAATGCAGGCAGTGAAAAAGATTCAGATTAACCTCTCTGTCTCACCGTTTCATATAAAAAAGCTCCACAAGCCACAGAAACATTTAAAGAACCAATCGTTCCAAACATTGGAAGTTTTCCTTTAGCATCTACAATTTTTAATACCGATGGATTGATACCGCGGTCTTCACTTCCCATGATGATTGCAATAGGTTCGTTAAGTGAAATATCGTAAATGCTGTCTTCGGTTTTTTCGGTAGCTGCTACGGTTTTGATTCCGCTTCCTTGAAGGTAGAAAATCGCATCTTTAATATGATCTACTTTGCAGATTGGAACATTAAACACAGCTCCTGCAGAAGTTTTTACCGTATCTCCATTTACGGGAGCAGAACCTGTTTTTTGAACAATAATTCCGTCAACACCCGTACATTCTGCCGTTCTTATTATGGCCCCAAAATTTCGAGCGTCGCTCAATTGATCTAATATTAAGAACAAAGGCATTTTTCCACTTTCAACAACGCTATCAACAAGAGTTTCTAGTTTTACAAACGAAATAGGAGCAATGGTAGCAACTGCACCTTGGTGATTATTTGGAGTTAATCGGTTTAATTTTTCAACAGGAACATAAGAAAAATTCACGCTGTGTTTTTTCATAGTTTTCATCAGTTCCTGCATCAATTCACTTTGTGCATCACTTTGAACAAACACTTTGTCTACTTCTTTACCCGCATTAATAGCTTCAATAATAGCTCTAATTCCGAAGATTTGATTTTCTTTTTCCATGTGGCAAAGATAGTTTTTTTAGACTTCTTAGGCAAGGGTAGGCCAATCAGACTTTAAAAGGTAGCCTTCAAACTAATATGTACCATTGAGTTGGATAATTGTATCGCTTGATCTTTTGTGCTTCCATTGGCATAAATTAAATTAAATAATCCGTTTTTGGTAAGAAGTCCAAATCCAAATCCAAGACCCAAAAGGTTTCCGTTGAGGTTGGTAGTCTTGTCTTGAAAGTAAGCATAATCCATAATGGAATGAATGTAAATGCTAGGGGATAGTGCCAATCGGTATTCGGTAAGCAAAGACGAAAACAGATTTCCCTGCAAGCTATTTTCGTTGAATCCCCTAATGGAGTTTATCCCGCCAAAACGATACAATTCATTTGTAATGTATTCTTCACTTTGCAGTATATAGTTGTAACTTTTGATATTGAAACTGTTTTTTTGATTCAGATAAAAATTATGACTCAAATTCACACTTCCAAAAAACTGTGTGTTGCTCTGAAATTTTGAATTTCGGCTACCCGTTCCGAGTTTAATGTTAATATTGCTTTTTTCAGGAAATAAATAATCGTCTTCTTTGTAGGCTACAAATTCAAAGTTACTGGTGTAAAATTTATTTTTGAAATCGCTTAGCAATACAGTATTAGTGTTTTTAATGTCGCTCGATTCTGCCGATTGATAGCCCAAATACAAACGCGTATTGTAATTAAAATAATACCCAAAGTCAATTGCTGTTTGGGTGTTTTGAAAGGTGCTGTCCTGCTTAAAAATTTTTAACTGCGCTTTCATCCCAATCGGACTATTAAATACATATGGAATTTCGGCACCCACTCGGAAGGTTTTTTGGTCCATGCCGTTACTTTTCCAATATAATGCCAATTTTTCGCCACTGTTCATGGCGTTATTTAATGTCAAATCTAGGTAGCCATTAAAAATAACCTTTTTGTTTTCGTCATTTGAAAATCCAATAAACCCATCAAATGAATTCGATTTTGCTTTCTCCAAATACACAAAAACTTTTGTAGAATCTTTGGTGAATAATATCTCAGGATATTTTGTTTGTTTCACAAACGGAAACTGCGCAATGTCTTTGTATAGTTTCTCTAAATTCTCCTGATTGAAAGTCCTTTTTTTAAACAATTGTTTCAAGTTCTTTTTGTGTCCTTCCGGAAATTTGTCATAACCATTAATAACAATATCGTTCAGCTGTCTTTTCTTATCGGAGGTAATTATTAAATCGGCACTTATAAAATGATTGTGTTTTTTTATGTTTTTCAATTGCACTTTCGCCATAGCAAAACCTTCTGATTCTAGTTTTTTAATAACATAATTTAAAAAGGCTTCACTTTCGCCGAAAGGCAGCTTTATAGAATCATTTTTTATGGTATACAAATTCCAATTTTCAACCTTCAAATTTCTACCTATATATATATGTATAAAATTTGTTTTTGCACTTGTATTATATAGGTATGAAAAAGTGCTGTCGTTTACCTTTTTATTTTCTATTAATTGGTGTTCTAAAAATCCTACTTGAGATAATTTTTTTGAAAACAAATTAGCCTCGTCCAAAACTCCTTTAGCATTGTTAAAAGATTTTGTATATCCCAGGCTGTCTATAGTTTTCGTTTGCGCATTTGTTGCGCCTTCAATTTTTAAATACAACTGTTGCCCAAATTGCATTTGGGAAAACATAAAAATCAAAATAAAAATTAATTTCTTCAATTGTATTGTCTTTTGGAGCAAATCATTTGGTTTTATTGGCAAGGGCAATTCCCGCTTTTCGCTATTGCATGGCAACCGCTTCAATCGGGGCTAAGGAGCCAACATTTTTGAATTTTTGTTACCGATGTAAAAATAACGTAAAAAAGTAGAGATTAATATAATTTTTGTGAGGTTGAGAAATCTTATTGAAAATTAATTAATTATGATTTTTTTATTCAAAAAAAAGTACTACATTTGCAACCCCGTAAAAAGCGGGAATTTTATAAACAAGTAATTTTTAGTATTTAATTATGCCAACTATTCAACAATTAGTAAGAACAGGAAGAACTCAAATCACTAAGAAGAGTAAATCGGTTGCTTTAGATTCTTGTCCTCAAAGAAGAGGTGTATGTACGCGTGTTTACACTACTACTCCAAAAAAACCAAACTCAGCAATGCGTAAAGTTGCGCGTGTACGTTTGACTAATGGAAATGAAGTAAATGCTTACATCCCAGGAGAAGGACACAATCTACAAGAGCACTCGATAGTATTAGTGATTTGAGTTCTTCCTGTTCTTACTAATTGTTGAATAGTTGGCATAATTAAATACTAAAAATTACTTGTTTATAAAATTCCCGCTTTTTACGGGG